>NZ_JBWLKN010000010.1:0-290439 GCF_059026195.1 Streptomyces sp. A01
GTGGACCAACAGGTGTGCCCAGATCCGCTGGCGGACACCATCGGGGGTTTTGCCGCTGAGTACAACGCGTGCGCCACCGGAGTCCGGCGTGACGTATGACGCGTTCTATATGACGGTCGGCTGCCGTGCCGAATCCGGTGGTCTGGAGCGGCAGGAGGATGCCCAGGACTGGTGTCTGCGCCACACCGGACGCCACCCGGGCACGACCTGTTCCGCCGCGTGGTCACCTACTACGCTCGGGTGATCCGCGGCCATGAGGAGGCCCCATGACTTCGCGCCGTCGTCGGACTCACACCGGCTCGCTCGGTCCAGAAGGTTCTTCCTCGGCCGCAGTACGCGCAACTCATCGCCTCAGCCACTTCCAACACTCCGTCCCAGTGGTTCCGGAGTGTGCGGCATGACGGCGTGGGCACTGGCCGGCAGCTGGACAATCGTGCGCCCGCGCGCCGATCCTTGGTAGCACAGCGCTTACGAAAAAAGCGGACGGTGTTGGGCGAGGGAAGGCCCCATTGTGACTGAGCGCTTCAGCTGGCCAGTGAGTGTTGCACTTGGCCAGATGAGCTTGCCTTTGGCTGATCCGCCGTGGCTTCGTGCCGGCCTTGTGACGGGTGGGCCGCTGAAATGGCTTCTGTAGCCACAGGAGGCCTGCCATGCTGGGACGTCGTCATCGACGACCTCGGCACCGGTAGGCGGTTAGCGCGGTCCTGTCGGCGACGAAACGGCCACGATCGGTCCTCGGTCCTGCCCGTCCCCTTCTGCCGTGCGCGGCGTTGTCACGGTTGAGTCCAGTAGCTCACACGGGCGGCACGGGATCGTAAAGAACCGCGTACGACTACGCGGCGGGGGCGCTTTCAGGAGGTGCGGCACAGTGTCAGGCGGTGCTCAGCGGGTTCACCCCGCCATGCGGCCCGTGGTACAGGAGACATACGGTCCGGCTGATCTAAGCGGCCATCGAATCTTCGCCGGAGGGTTCATCAACTTCGGGTACTGGCAAGCCATGGACCTTGGCCTGCCGCTCAGCGAGGTGGAGCGGATCCGCAGCCAGGAGGATCTCTACCGTCATGTCCTGGACGCCGCGGGGCTGCCGCGAGGGCCGAAAGTTCTGGAAGTGGGCTGCGGGCTTGGCATGGGATGCGTGGTCACCTTGCGGGAATACGGCTCCACCACGGTTACCGGCATGGACATTCATCCGGAGCAGCTGCGGCGGGCGCGCAGCGCGCATGCCGACCTGCTTCGGAAGGAGCCGGCACGGCTGCGGTTCGTCCAGGGGGCTGCGGAGAGCATGCCGTTGGAAGACGGTGAGTTCGACGCTGTCATCAGCGTGGAGGCCGCTCAGCACTTCCCGGATCTCAGCGCCTTCGCAGCAGAGACGTGGAGGGTGCTGCGACCGGGTGGCCGGGTGGCTGTCGCCAGCTTCTTCACCGTGGACGACGCGCCCGGTCGGCCTGAGGAACTCGCGCGGTTGCTGGATACGTACG
Source organism: Streptomyces sp. A01 (assembly GCF_059026195.1). NCBI lineage: Bacteria > Bacillati > Actinomycetota > Actinomycetes > Kitasatosporales > Streptomycetaceae > Streptomyces > Streptomyces sp. A01. The sequence continues at coordinate 1,479 of NZ_JBWLKN010000010.1, forward strand.
CCAGCGGCCTGGACATCGCACGGCCGGTGAAGGCGCTCGCTGATGCGCTCATGGAGGCCGGATTGACGAGCGTGCGCGTCGAGTCGATCGGGCCGCATGTCTGGCCAGGGTGGGACCTCTGGCTCAGCCAGTGGTGGGCCCCGGGAACCTGGCCGCGGAACTTTCTGCGCGCCTACGAGCAACGGATCCTTGACTACTACCTCGTTACGGCAGGTCGGCCTGGGCAGAACACCGACGCTGGGACAGCCACCACCGCTTTGGGTTCGTGATGCCGATGCTTGAGCCGGGACGCCGGGCGCACAACTGAATACTCAACTGGCCAATTAAAGCGCTCAGTCACACCCCATAAGCCTTGCACGTTCCGCAACTTGGCGAAGTTGTTCGAAACACGGCCCACCGGCAGATGTGCGGGCCGCCCAACGTGACCCGGCACAAGCCCTCTCCTGGACAGACCTGTCCGTCCGGGGTAGGTCCGCATAACTCGTCCGGTTGGTCGAGCAGCTACGACTGACTGCAGCAGCATGAGACGGAGGCAAAGCACAGATGACGCAGACGCCCGCCCCATGGGGCACTGGCAGAATGGGGCCGTACGCGCTCACCGCCACGGTCCCGCAGTTCACGCCCGTGATCGACCCCGAAACGTAGATCGCTGTGATCGCAGACGAGCACGGGCGCACCGTCGAGCTGGGCGACCACGGCACCAGCACCAGCGGGCTCACACCCACGACGACGACCCCGGGCGACGGCGCCGGGCCTGGCGGGGCGACCGACTCCGACAGCACTGAGTCCTATGACCAGGATCAGTCTGGCTGATGGCCGACCAACGCGGGTCGGTGCTGGTGCTGACCAACAGCTATGACGTGACCTCAGATGTCGTGCTGCGAATACTGGCTGAGCGACAGGTTCCCGTGGTCCGTTTCGACCCCGGAACCGACCCGCACGCGGGCGCCTCGCTGTCCGCCACGTACGGCACAGGTGAACAGCGGGGCATCCTGCGCACCGCGAGTCGGGAGCTCGATCTCACACAGGTGCGGTCCGTCTGGTTCCGCAGACCTTCGCCCTACCAAGGTCCTCCCGGACTGGACGGGCAAGACCGCAGGTTCGCCGCAGAGCAGTCCCATTGGGGAACCGGAGGCATCCTCGCTTCCCTCCCCGGAGCGCACTATGTCAACCACCCGTGGAACAACCGCGCGGCCGAGCACAAGCCCGCTCAGCTTGCGACCGCGCAACGGCACGGTTTCCTGGTGCCCAACACGCTGGTCACCAGCGACGCACACGAAGCCCGGGACTTCGCAGCACGTGCGCCCGGCGGAGTGGTCTACAAGCCCGTGTGGAACCACGCACTACCGTGTGGACGACCAGCCGCACAGCGTGTGGGTACGCGAAGTACACAGCCGTGAGATCACGCAGGCTGTAACCGTGTGCCCACACATGGTGTTCCAGAGCAATTGTCAAGACCTGTGGATTGCCCATCGGCACCTGTAATCTGTGCGCATGATCGTTCGAATCTGGCGGGGATGGACGGCACCCGAGAACGCCGACGCATACGAGTCGATCGTCAGCACGCGTGTGCTGCCCGCCATCGCCGAGCGCAAGCTCGCCGGCTACCACGGCGCCTACCTGCTTCGGCGTCCGCTCGACAGGGGTGAGGTCGAGTTCGCCACCATCATGCTGTTCGACTCGATCGACGTCGTCCGGGAGTTCATCGGCCCGGACTATGAGGTCGCGCACGTCCCGGCCGAGGCAAGGGCCGTCCTGGCACGGTTCGACGAACGGTCCGCCCACTACGAGACACTGTTGACGCCGGAGGCCACACGTCCCGTGTGAGTGGTGCAGCAGCCCGGGTGGGGCGTTGATCGCTCTGATCATCCTTAGTGGTCTGCGGCCGAAGTCCTTCGGGGGTTGACTCTGGAGCTGGTCGTGGGCATGTGCGTTGGCAGGTCGAAGGCGGGGGTGGATCTGGGCGGCGCAGTCGAGGGCGCTCTGAGCCTGCCGAGGCCGCCACCCGTTCAGTGCACCGTTGTTGGAGGTTGCGCCAAGGTTGGGGCTGTCTTTGCTGACGCGCTACCGCGCCAAATCGGTGTCGTAGTCGTGCCGGGCCCGTTCGACGCTGTCGAGATTGGTGATGGCCCATTCGGCGAGATGGGCGAACAGCGGGGCGAGGCTGCGGCCGAGCTCGCTGATCTCGTACTCGACCCGAGGCGGAATCTCTGGGTGGTAGGTGCGCACGATCATGCCGTCGCGTTCGAGTTGCCGTAGCCGCTGGGTCAACACCTTCGGTGTGATCGTGGCGATCCGTCGTTGCAGCTCAACGAACCGTTGCCGGCCGTGCATGTTGAGGGTCCACAGGATGGGTGTGGTCCACCGGCTGAACACGATGTCCACGACCGGGCCGATCGGACAGGCATGTTCGGAGTCGGTCGGCGCAAGTGCCATCCAAGTTGCCTTGCCGGCCATGCGGATCCCCTTACGGATAGTCACTTTCCTCTAGGTACCTACTATATCGACGGTGTTAGCTTCACCGGGCCGCAGCGAGGCCACCCCGCCCAGCGGCGTTCTCGCCCGCTCGGGCGTGAAGAACACGGTGAAGTGACACGGGAGTTGTTCATGATCGTAGTACTGGGAGCGACCGGCAACGTCGGACGACCGCTTGTGCGGGCACTCGCGGCAGCCGGTGAGCAGGTGACGGCGGTGTCCCGAGGAAACTCAGAGGTGGCCTTGCCGGAGGGTGTCCGGCACCGGCAGGCGGACGTGACCGCCCCTGAGAGTCTTCGGTCTGTTCTCGACGGGGCTGACGCGCTGTTCCTGCACGACGGCGGTGGCAGTGCGCACCCGTTCAGCCCACGAGACATCCTCGACGTTGCGAAAGCCGGCGGAGTAGCACGCATCGTGTTGCTGTCCTCCCAGGGAATCGCAACCCGACCGCAGTCGTCCTCCCACGGCGGTGTGGGACGGTCCAGGGAGGACGCTGTCCGGCAGTCGGGCATGGACTGGACGATCCTGCGGCCCGGTGGCTTCAACTCCAACGCGTACGCCTGGGTCGAGTCGGTCCGTGCCCAGCGGACAGTCGCCGCGCCGTTCGGTGACGTCGGCCTGACGACCATCGACCCCGCCGACATTGCCGAGGTCGCCGCCGCAGCCCTGCGCGAGGACGGTCACGCAGGGCAGGTCTACGAGTTGACCGGGCCCGCCCTCACCACGCCCCGGCAACGGGCTGAGGCGATCGGTGACGCGCTGGGCGAGCCGATCCGGTTCATCGAGCAGACCCCCGACGAGGCCCGCGCACAGATGCTGCAGTTCATGCCCGAGATCGTGGTCGAGACCACCCTGAGCATCCTCGGCGAGCCCAACCCCGCCGAGCAGCGGATCAGCCCCGACGTCGAGCGGGTTCTCGGCCGCGCGCCCCGCACCTTCGCCGACTGGGTCCAGCGCCACATCGCCGCCTTCCGGTAAGACCTGTACCCGCACGGTCAGCCTCGGCTGAGGTTCCCGGCGGCCTGCGCCGACGGTTGCCACCCAGATGCCCCGATTCAAGCGGAGGACAATCCCGGACAGGCAGAAAGCCCCGGCGCCGCCCTCACGGAGGAAGGGCGACCGCCGGGGCCTGCGGACGCACAAATGGTCCACTTCTGCTGATCGGCCTGCCTGCCATGCCCGTTGCCGCCGCCCGCCCGATATCCCTGACCGCCGCCGAACGCCACCGTCTGAAGAAGGCTGCCTACGGTCACAAGACCGCGCACCAGGACCGGGTACGGGCACAGATCGTGCTGCACGCCGCTCGGGGGCGCGGCAACGTAACGATCGCCCGCGAGACGGGAGTGCACTTGGACACCGTGCGCACCTGGCGGGGCCGGTTCACCGACGGGGGCCTGCCCGCGCTGGCGGACCGCAGGCCCTGCGGACGTCCGCGGCGCTTCACCACGGTGCAAGTCGCCGAGGTCAAGGCGCTGGCCTGCCAACTGCCCGCCGAGACCGGGACCCCGCTGTCGCGCTGGTCGTGCCCGGAACTGGCACGCGAGGTCGTCGCGCGCCGCCTCGCCGGCTCGATCTCCGCCACCACCGTGCGCCGCTGGCTGGCGCAGGACGCACTCAAGCCGTGGCAGTACCGGTCCTGGATCTTCATCCGCGACCCGGACTTCCGGGCCAAGGCCACTCGCATCATGGACCTGTACGCCGGCGTCTTCGAGGGCGTCGCGCTGGGAGCGGACGAGTACGTGCTCTCCAGCGACGAGAAGACCTCGATCCAGGCCCGCTGCCGCTGCCACCCCACCCTGGCCCCCGGCCAGGCCCGGGCGATGCGCGTCAACCACGAGTACCGGCGCGGCGGCGCACTGGCCTACCTGGCCGCCTACGACGTCCACCGCGCCCACGTCATGGGCCGCTGCGAGCCCACCACCGGCATCGTGCCCTTCATGAAGCTGGTCACCCAGGTCATGACCAGCGAGCCCTACGCCAGCGCGAAACGCGTCTTCTGGATCGTCGACAACGGCTCCTCCCACCGCGGACAGAGGGCCATCGACCGCCTGGCCAGGGCGTTTCCCAACGCCGTCATGATCCACACCCCGGTCCACGCTTCTTGGGTAAACCAGATCGAGATCTTCTTCTCCGTCGTCCAGCGCAAAGTCGTGGCACCCAACGACTTCACGAACCTCGACCAGATCCGGGACCGGCTCCGAGCCTTCGAAGACCGATACAACGCCACAGCACAGCCGTTCCAGTGGAAGTTCACCACCACCGACCTGGACGATCTGCTGGCCCGGCTCGACCGAGCCACACTCGACCGACAGGAAGAATTCTCCACCGCGCTGGCAGCTTGATCAACCCCCGAAGGATTTCGGCCGCAGACCACTTAGGCTGCGTCGGCTTCGGCGCGTTCGACGAGTTGGCCGCGTTCGAAGTGGGCTCCGGCTCGGACGAGGGCAACGAGATGGGGTGCGTTCACGGCCCGCCAGCGAGCCTGGGCGGACTCGACGAGTTTGAAGACCATCGCGAGGGCGGCCGCGCGGGAGCCGGCGCCGCGGGTGACCTTGGTCCGCAGGCGGACGGTTGCGAAGGTCGACTCGATGGGGTTGGTGGTCCGCAGGTGAATCCAGTGCTCGGCGGGGAAGTCGTAGAACGCCAGCAGCTCGTCCTCGTCATCGACGATCTTCTTGACGGCCTTGGGGAACTTCGCGCCGTACTGTTTGGCGAACACCTTCACGGCCCGGGCCGCGTGCTCGCGGTCTTCCGCGTTATAGATGTCCTGGACCGCTTTCTTCGCCGCCGGCTGGGCCGACTTCGGGAGGCTGTCGAGGACATTCGCGGTTTTGTGAACCCAGCATCTTTGTGGGCGCGTTGCCGGGAACACCTCGGCAAGGGCCTTCCAAAAGCCCAGCGCGCCGTCGCCCACCGCGAGGATGGGAGCGCGCATCCCGCGCCGTGCGGCATCCCGCAGTAGGTTCGCCCAGGACTCCGACGACTCGCGGTAGCCGTCGGCCATCGCGATGAGTTCCTTGGTGCCGTCGGCGCGCATGCCCATCAGCACCAGCACGCAGGCTTTCGCCAGCTCCAGGCGGACCTTCAGGTGGATGCCATCGGCCCAGACATAGACGTAGTCCGCCTCGGACAGATCGCGCTCGCCGAAGGCGGCGTGGTCGGCCTGCCACTGCACGGTCAGGCGGGTGACCGTGGCCGGGGAGAGGCCGGCCGAGCTGCCCAGGAACTGCTCCAGCGCGGGCATGAAGTCGCCGGAGGACAGGCCGTGCAGGTAGAGCAGCGGCAGCACCTCGCTGATTTTCGGGGACTTCCTGGCCCAGGGCGGCAGGATCGCCGAGGAGAACCGCTTGCGCTCACCCGTGGCCGCGTCGATGCGCTTGTCGTTCACGCGTGGCGCTTTCACCTCGATCACCCCGGATGCCGTGGTGACCTTCCGCGGCTGATGGTGTCCGTTACGGACCACCAGACGATGCCCCTGATCGTCTCTCTCACCGACCAACTCGGCTATGTACGTGTCGACTTCAGCTTCCAGCGCGGCGGCCAGCATCCGCCGGGCGCCCTCCCGGACGATCTCGTCGATCAGGGATCCATCTCGCGTCGAGCCGTCGTCGTTGACTACCGTAAGCACGGGCGTGCCTTCCCGGCCGACGCGCCAACGTCGGCCTACTCGATACCAGTCGATCGATCACTCGGGAAGGTACGCCCTACCGAGCCGATCCACAGGATCTGAGCATTGCTCCATGTTCCAGGCCACCGTGGACAAGGCGTTCGACGTGCGGGTGACAGTCGTTGGCGATCGGTTGTCCGGAGTCCGGATCGACAGCCCCGATCTCGACTGGCGCCACCGGCAGAACCTCATGCGGTGCACGCCGATCGATGTGCCCGCAGCGGTCGCGTGCTCTATCGCTGCCTACCTCGCCGACTTCCGCCTGGTGTACGGCGCGTTCGACTTCGCGGTGACCGCTGATGGCGCCTGGTACTTGCTGGAGTGCAACCCCAACGGACAGTGGGCATGGCTGCCGGCCGAGATCACCGACGCGGTCGCCCGTGCCCTCGCTGACCAGCTGCAGAAAGGCTTCGACACGTGAGCACATCTGCTCAACTGCGCGCCGCCCTGGCGGACGCGCTCACCGAGGACGGCACACTCACTGACCCCGCGTGGCGCAGTGCTGCCGCGACGGTTCCCCGGGAACTGTTCCCGGGGTCATACTTCGAACAGGTCCCCGGCAGTGTCCCGACCCGCTACCTGCCCGTGCGCCAGGGCGACGCCGGATGGCTGCGGGGAATTTACACCGACCAGACACTCATCACCCAGCTTGACGGCCGTACCAGGCCCGACGACGTCGCAGACGGCACCGTGGTGGGCTCTCCGTCATCCTCATCCACCTTGCCGTCACTGGTGCTGCACATGTGGCGTCAGCTCGGTGTCGAGTCAGGCCAGCGGGTGTTGGAGATCGGTACCGGAACCGGGTACTCGACCGCTCTCGGTGCTCACCGTCTCGGAGACGTCGGTCTCACCAGCATCGAGTACGACCCGCTAATCGGCGGGGCCGCAGCCTCCGCCATCAAGGCCGCCGGATACGCCCCTCGCCTGATCATCGGGGACGGCTTGCGGGGAGACCCGGAGGGAGGAGCATACGACCGTCTGATCGCCACCTGTTCGGTCCGTTACCTCCCCATGGCATGGCTGCACCAGGTGAGGCCGGGCGGGAAGATCCTGGTCACCCTCTCCGGGTGGAGCTACGCATCCGGGTTGGCGCTGCTCACCGTAACCGGCCCCGGCACCGCCACCGGCCGGTTCCTGCCCGGGTACACCAGTTTCATGATTGCCCGCCCGCATGACCGCCCGCCCCGCCCGGCCTTGGCTCTGCTGCCCGGCGACGAGCGCCCGAGCCGGATCGACCCGGCAACCATCGGGACGTGGACCGGAAGCTGGGTTGCTCAGCTCGCCGCGCCCTCGGCCGAGCGCATGGGCGAGGGGGCAGAACAAATCCTTTGGGACGTCTCCACCGGTTCGCAGGCGCGGACGGCACACAGGCCCGACGGAGGTTGGACGGTCGTGCAGCGCGGACCGGTACGTCTGTGGGATCAGGTCGAAAGGGCGGTCCAACACTGGCAGGCAGTCGGCGAGCCGCATCAGGAGGGCTTCGGCATCACGGTCTCGTCCGCCGGGCAGCGCGTGTGGATCGGCACCGAGGACGGTCCAGGCTGGAACCTGCCGGTTTGAACGCCGCGCGCGTCCCCGTGGAGACGACTACCGTGCGGCGAGCCATGTGCGCCGGCCGAGGAGGACGTCACGGCGCCCCCGGCGCCCGCCCTGGTCACCGTTCGGGGCGGTCCTTCAGACAGATCAGGGTCTGCTGGCCAGTCGCCACGAGTGTCCGCCGACCGTCTTGGACCCCGAACACTTCCAGCTGGCACACGGTCAGCGTGCGCCCGGACTTCAGCACCGTTCCCACCGCCTCGATGTGATCGCCTTCGGCAGGCGCCAGGAGATTGACCTTGTACTCCACCGTGAGCACCGAGCTGTTCGGGGGAAACAGTGTGAATGCCGCGTAGCCGCCCGCGGTGTCGGCGATGGCGCTGGTGGCGCCCGCGTGGAAGTAGCCATTCTGCTGGGTCACTTCCGGTCGGCTCGGGAGCATGATGTGCACGCGTCCAGGCGCGATGTGCGCTATCCGCGCACCGAGATGGCCCATCAGTCCTTGGCGGTCAAAACTGTCCTGGATGCGAGCCTGTACCTCGGCGCTCGCCGCCTCTTGCTGTGCCTGGTGTTGCACGCGCTCTCCTTCAGTGGACGACGCGGCCGGTCAAGTGGGCCACGAGCAGCGATCGGGCCTCACAGTCATCGGACCGGCGAGGCGGGGCCGTCAGTCGGCTGACCGTTCCCACGGGGAGAAGCCGCCGATTTCGCGTCGCCCGTATCGGCCAATGCGAGCGTGAGATGTTCGCGCTCGGCATTATCGTGCCAAGTGCCAAGTGCCGAGCTCCCACCTCCCGTCGGCGAGGTGCGGGAACGGCGGCCCACTCCCTCAGTCCAGCAGGGTCTTCTTCGGCCACAGGACGCAGAACTCGTTGCCCTCAGGGTCTGTGAGAACGGTCCAGGTCACGTCCGGCCCCTGTCCGACGTCGGCGCGGCGTGCGCCGAGCGCGAGGATGCGCTCCACCTCCGCCGCCTGGTCGTCGTCGGGGCTGAGGTCGATGTGCAACCGGTTCTTGCCCGCTTTGTCCTCGGGCACGGGGAGGAAGACGATGCCGGGCAGCGCGGAGGCGTCGGCACCGATGATGATCTCTTCGTCGTCCTCGTAGACGACCTGCCAGTCGAGCACCCGCGCCCAGAAGCCGGCGAGGCTCTTGGGGTCGTGGGCGTCAACGGCGATCTGGTACAGCGAAACAGCCATGCCCGCCAGTCTGCCTGGCGGGCATGGTGATGTCAGCGTGACGGGTCGGACCCGCCGCCGCGCGGGTCATGCCCGCGCGAGAACCGGCTCAGACGTCAACCGTCTCAGACGTTGAAGCCGAGCGCGCGCAGCTGCTCGCGGCCGTCGTCGGTGATCTTGTCAGGGCCCCACGGCGGCATCCAGACCCAGTTGATGCGGAGCTCGTTGACGATGCCCTCGGTGGCCGACTTCGCCTGGTCCTCGATGACGTCGGTCAGGGGACAGGCCGCCGAGGTCAGCGTCATGTCGATGGTCGCGATGTTGGCGTCGTCGACGTGGACACCGTAGATCAGCCCGAGGTTGACGACGTCGATCCCCAGCTCGGGGTCGACCACGTCATACAGCGCCTCGCGGACCTCCTCCTCGCTGGCGGGCTTGGTGGTCGTTGCGTTCTCGCTCATACGATCTTCCTCCCAGTGCCCTCACCCAGTGCCTGGGCTGTGGCGTCCTTCCAGGCCATCCAGCTCAGCAGCGCGCACTTGACTCGTGCCGGGTACTTCGAGACACCGGCGAACGCGACCGCGTCCTCCAGCACCTCTTCCATGGCGTCGTCTGGCTCGATCTTGCCCTTGGACTGCATCAGCTCCAGGAAAGTCTCCTGGACCTTCCTCGCCTCGGCGAGGTCCTTGCCGACCAGCAGGTCGTTGAGCACGGATGCGCTCGCCTGGCTGATGGAGCAGCCCTGCCCCTCGTACGACACGTCGGCGATGGTGTCGCCGTCCAGCCGTACGCGCAGGGTGATCTCATCACCACAGGTCGGGTTGACGTGGTGCACTTCGGCATCGCCATCCCGCAGCCCCCGCCCATGCGGGTGCTTGTAATGGTCCAGGATGACGTCCTGGTACATCGAATCAAGCTTCACGAGTCAGCAGCCCCTACCCGAAGAAGTTCCGTACGTGCTCCAGCCCATCGACCAGGGCATCGACCTCGGCCGGCGTGGAGTACAGATAGAACGACGCTCGCGTGGTCGCGGGAATTCCGTACCGCAGGCAGACCGGCCGGGCGCAGTGATGGCCGACCCGGACCGCGATGCCCTGCTCGTCGAGTACCTGGCCCACATCGTGCGGATGGATGTCGCCGAGTGTGAAGGAGATCGCCGCGCCCCGGTCCTCGGCCGTCGCCGGGCCGATGATGCGCAGGTCGGGGACCTCATGGAACCTGCGGACCGCGTACTCGGTGATCGCGTGCTCATGCGCCTCGATGCGGTCCATGCCGATCGCGGAGAGGTAGTCCACGGCCGCGCCGAGGCCGACGGCCTGGGCGATCGGGGGCGTACCCGCCTCGAACTTGTGCGGCGCGGGAGCATACGTCGAGGAGTGCATCGAGACGGTTTCGATCATCTCGCCACCACCGAGGAACGGCGGCAGGTCCTCCAGCAGCTCCTGGCGGCCCCACAGCACGCCGATGCCGGTCGGCCCGCACATCTTGTGGCCGGTGAAGGCCACGAAGTCGGCCTGCAGCGCCTGCACGTCGAGCACCATGTGCGGCGCGGCCTGCGAGGCGTCGATCAGCACGAGCGCGCCGACCTCCTGCGCCCGCCGGACGATGGCCTCGACCGGGTTGACGGTGCCGAGGATGTTGGAGACCAGCACAAAGGAGACGATCTTCGTCTTCGGCGTGATGATCTCGTCGATGTTCGACAGGTCGAGACGGCCGTCGTCGGTGAGGCCGAACCACTTCAGCTTCGCGCCCGTGCGCTGCGAGAGCAGCTGCCACGGCACGATGTTGGAGTGGTGCTCCATCTCCGTGATGACGATCTCGGTCTCGTGGTCCACGCGGTAGGGCTCATCGGCCCAGCCGAGCATGTTCGCGACGAGGTTCAGCGACTCCGAAGCGTTCTTGGTGAAGATCACCTCATCGCGGCTCGGCGCGTTGATGAAGGTCGCGACCTTGTCGCGGGCGCCTTCGTACAGCGCGGTCGCTTCCTCGGCGAGGACGTGGACGCCACGGTGAACGTTCGAGTTGTACCGCTCGTAATACCCGTTGAGCGCGTCAAGCACCTGTCGCGGCTTCTGCGAGGTCGCGGCGTTGTCGAGGTAGACGAGCCGCTTGCCGTCGTGCACCGTGCGGTCAAGGATCGGGAAATCCTTGCGGATCGCCTCGGTGTCGAGGAGGCCCGGCAGTGGGGTCATGCTCCTCCCCTTTCGCTCTTCCCCGGGGCTGTCGCCCCGGGGGTACGGGCAGTCCGCGGGCCGGTGGCCTCGCGTACGTCGGTCACAGGCTCGGGCCGCCCTTCACGTACGCCTCGTAGCCCTCGTTCTCCAGCTTGTCGGCCAGCTCGGGACCGCCGGACTCGGCGATCCGGCCGTGCGCGAACACGTGGACGTGGTCGGGCTTGATGTAGCGGAGGATGCGCGTGTAGTGCGTGATCAGCAGCGTGCCGACCTCGCCGGACTCACGGACGCGGTTGACGCCCTCGGAGACGACCCGCAGCGCGTCGACGTCGAGGCCGGAGTCCGTCTCGTCCAGCACGGCGATCTTCGGCTTCAGCAGCTCAAGCTGGAGGATCTCGTGGCGCTTCTTCTCGCCGCCGGAGAAGCCCTCGTTGACGTTGCGCTCGGCGAAGGAGGGGTCGATGGAGAGCCGGGCCATGGCCTCCTTGACCTCCTTGACCCACAGCCGCAGCTTGGGGGCCTCGCCGCGCATGGCGGTCGCCGAGGTGCGCAGGAAGTTGGAGACGGAGACGCCGGGGACCTCGACCGGGTACTGCATGGCGAGGAAGACGCCCGCACGGGCGCGCTCGTCAACGGTCATGTCCAGGACGTTCTCGCCGTCCAGCGTCACGGTGCCGCCCGTGACGGTGTACTTCGGGTGGCCCGCGAGGGAGTAAGCGAGGGTGGACTTGCCGGAGCCGTTCGGGCCCATGATGGCGTGCGTCTCGCCCTGCTTCACGGTCAGGTCGACGCCGCGCAGGATCTCCTGGGGGCCGTTCTCGGCCTCGACGGAGACGTGCAGGTCGTGGATCTCAAGCGTTGCCATGGGTACCTCAGGACTCCTGGGTGACGGAGACGAGCACAGAAGCCTCTGGGCCGTCCCCTTCGATCTTGACGGGGTATACGGGTACGGGGCGCGTCGCGGGCAGTCCGGACGGCTTGCCGGTGCGCAGATCGAAGCTCGATCCGTGCAGCCAGCACTCGATGGAGCAGTCCTCCACCTCGCCCTCGGACAGCGAGACGTTCGCGTGCGAGCAGATGTCGTTGATCGCGAACACCTCGCCCTCGGTGCGGACGAGCGAGACGGGGACGCCGTCCAGCTCCACGCGCTTCGGGGTGTCCTCTTCGAGCTCGCCCAGCGCGCAGACTCGTACGAACGGGGCGACCATCAGACGGACGCCTCCAGCTCGGCCTCGATCCTCGTGAGCAGGCGCTCTTCAAGGTCGGGGATGCCGATCTGCTGGACAAGCTCGGCGAAGAAGCCGCGGACGACGAGACGGCGGGCCTCATCGGCCGGGATGCCGCGCGCCATCAGGTAGAACAGCTGCTCGTCGTCGAAGCGGCCGGTCGCCGAGGCGTGGCCGGCTCCGACGATCTCGCCGGTCTCGATCTCCAGGTTCGGCACGGAGTCGACGCGCGCGCCGTCGGTGAGGACGAGGTTGCGGTTGAGCTCGTAGGTGTCGGTGCCCTCGGCGGCGGCGCGGATGAGCACGTCGCCGATCCACACCGCGTGGGCGTCCTTGCCCTGGAGCGCGCCCTTGTAGACCACGTTGCTCCGGCAGTGCGGGGTGTCGTGGTCGACGAACAGCCGGTGCTCCTGGTGCTGGCCGTTGTCGGTGAAGTACAGGCCGTACAGCTCGGCCTCACCGCCCGGGGCGCCGTAGACCACGCGCGGGTGGAGCCGGACGAGGTCGCCGCCGAAGGTCACGATGACGGACTTGAACGTGGCGTCCCGGCCGATCAGCGCGGTGTGCTGCGCGACGTGCACGGCGTCGTCGCCCCAGTCCTGGACGGAGACGACGGTGAGCTTGGCGCCGTCGCCGATGAGGTACTCGACGTTGCCCGCGAGCGTCGCGTCGCCGGTGTGGTCGATGACGACCAGCGCCTCGGCGAAGTCGCCGACGTCGATGACCTGGTGTCCGTAGGCGACGCCGCCCTCACCGTGCACGCCGATGCGCACCGGCTCGGTCAGCACCGTGTCCTTGGGAATGGAGACGACCGACGCCTTCTCGAACGAGCTGTACGCCTGGGCGGTGACCCGGTCGACCGGCTTGCCCGTGCGGCCGAGCCTGGGGTCCTCGCGGTCGACGGTCTCGACGGTGACGCCCTCGGGGGCGCTGATGTCGATCCGCAGGCCGCCCTTGGCCTCGGCGGTGCCGTCGTGCAGGCCACGCAGGCGCTCCAGCGGCGTGAACCGCCACTCCTCCTCGCGACCGTGCGGCACCGGGAAGTCCGCCACGTCATACGAGGCGGGGGCGCTGACCCGGGCATCGATGGGCTGCTTCGGGCCCCCGACCTGAATGGCGCCGTCGGTGGTGCTGCCGGCGGGAGTGTTCTCAGCCATGGCTGTCGTGGTGCTCTCTCTCTGCGTCAGAAAACAGTGCTGCTCGGGCGGGACGGGCGGCTTGCGATCAGCCGACCGAGCCCTCCATCTGCAGCTCGATCAGCCGGTTGAGCTCCAGCGCGTACTCCATCGGCAGCTCGCGGGCGATCGGCTCGACGAAGCCACGGACGATCATGGCCATCGCCTCGTCCTCGGACAGGCCGCGGCTCATCAGGTAGAACAGCTGGTCGTCGCTGACCTTGGAGACGGTCGCCTCGTGGCCCATGGACACGTCGTCCTCGCGGACGTCCACGTAGGGGTAGGTGTCCGAGCGCGAGATGGTGTCCACCAGCAAGGCGTCGCAGAGCACGTTGGACTTGGAGCCCTTGGCGCCCTCGCCGATCTCGATCAGACCGCGGTAGGAGGTGCGGCCACCGCCTCGCGCCACCGACTTGGAGACGATGTTCGAGGAGGTGTTGGGGGCCATGTGGACCATCTTGGCGCCCGCGTCCTGGTGCTGGCCCTCGCCGGAGAAGGCGATGGACAGCGTCTCGCCCTTGGCGTGCTCGCCCATCAGGTAGACGGCCGGGTACTTCATGGTGACCTTGGAGCCGATGTTGCCGTCGACCCACTCCATGGTCGCGCCTTCGTAGGCCACGGCACGCTTGGTGACCAGGTTGTAGACGTTGTTCGACCAGTTCTGGATCGTCGTGTAGCGGCAGCGGCCGCCCTTCTTGACGATGATCTCGACGACGGCGCTGTGCAGCGAGTCCGAGGAGTAGATCGGGGCGGTGCAGCCCTCGACGTAGTGCACGTAGGCGTTCTCGTCGACGATGATCAGCGTCCGCTCGAACTGGCCCATGTTCTCCGTGTTGATACGGAAGTAGGCCTGGAGCGGGATGTCGACGTGCACACCCGGCGGGACGTAGATGAACGAGCCACCGGACCAGACGGCCGAGTTCAGCGAGGCGAACTTGTTGTCGCCGACCGGGATGACGGTGCCGAAGTACTCCTGGAAGACCTCCGGGTGCTCCTTGAGCGCCGTGTCGGTGTCCAGGAAGAGAACGCCCTGCTCCTCCAGGTCCTCGCGGATCTGGTGGTAGACGACCTCCGACTCGTACTGGGCGGCGACACCGGCGACGAGACGCTGCTTCTCGGCCTCCGGGATGCCCAGCCGGTCATAGGTGTTCTTGATGTCCTCGGGCAGGTCCTCCCAGGAAGCGGCCTGCTTCTCGGTGGAGCGCACGAAGTACTTGATGTTGTCGAAGTCGATACCGGAGAGGTCCGAGCCCCAGGTCGGCATGGGCTTCTTGCTGAAGAGCTTCAGACCCTTGAGCCGCAGCTTCAGCATCCACTCCGGCTCGGACTTCTTCGCGGAGATGTCGCGTACGACCTCTTCGGAGAGGCCGCGCTTGGCACCGGCGCCGGCGACGTCGGAGTCGGCCCAGCCGTATTCGTACGTGCCCAGGCCCTCAAGCTCAGGGTGAGCAGTCTCCGTGGGGAGAGTCATGCGGGTTTCCTCCCGGACGTGCTTGCGGATGCTGTAGTGGACTTTGTCTTCGGAATGAACGTCGTGCACACCCCGTCGCCATGGGCGATGGTGGCCAGACGCTGCACATGGGTCCCGAGCAGATGGGAGAAGACCTCGGTCTCCGCCTCACACAGCTGCGGGAACTGCTCAGCGACGTGGGCGACCGGGCAGTGGTGCTGGCAGAGCTGTTCACCCAGCTGGGAATTGGGTGCGCTGCGCGCCGTAGCAGCGTACCCGTCGGCGGTCAATGCCTTGGCCAGGGCCTGGGTACGGTCCTCGGGCGCGGCAGCGTCGACCGCGGCGCGGTACGCCACGGCCTGGGCGGCCAGCCGGGCGCGGGCGAACGCCGCGACGGCGGCCTCGCCCAGCTGGCCCCCGCCGGCCGACTGCGCGATCCAGCGCAGCGCGTCGGTGGCCAGCTCGTCGTACGACTGGTCGAAGGCGTCCCTGCCGCAGTCGGTGAGGGCGAAGACCTTGGCCGGGCGGCCCCGGCCCCGCGCCCCGTAGATCCGCTGTTCCCTGGGCTCGACGACGCCCTCGGCGACGAGGGTGTCGAGGTGGCGGCGGACGGCCGCCTGGGTCAGCTTCAAGCGCTGGGCGACATCGGCCGCGGTGGACGGGCCATGGTCGAGAATGGAGCGCGCGACGCGGTTACGCGTACTGCGCTGGTCATCGTGAGCGGGCACGGGGCCTTGCGCGGCCGACTGGGCCGCGGGCTTCCCGTGGGCCTCGGAACGGGCCTCGCTCGCGTATTTCACAACGCCATTGTTGCGTAATTCCCCAGGCCGATACAACCCGGCACGGATGGACGTTCGGTGGGCTGCGTCACTTAGGGGAACCTAAGTTGACCTGCGGAAATGATCTACGCGAGGCCCGCTCGCCCGGCCCCGAAAAGCACTGGCGGCCGCCCGCGCACCTACGGCACGCTGCCCCTCATGCCCCTCGATCCCGCCACCCGGCGCCTGTGCACCCGCCAGTCACTCGCCGCTGACCTGCGCCGACTCGGCGTACGCGAGGGCGAGACGCTGCTCACCCACTCCTCGCTGTCCGCGCTCGGCTGGGTGAGCGGCGGGGCGGTGACCGTCGTCGAAGCCCTCCTCGATGTGCTCGGTGCCGAGGGCACGCTGGTCCTCCCCACGCACAGCGGGGACAACTCCGATCCGGCCACCTGGCGGAACCCGCCCATCCCCGCGGACTGGTGGCAGCCGGTCCGCGACTCGCTTCCCGCCTACGACCCGCGCACCACCCCGACGTACGGCATGGGCGTCATCCCCGAGACCGCGCGCCGCTGGCCGGGCGCGCTGCGCAGCGCCCACCCCCAGACGTCCTTCACCGCCATCGGCCCGGCGGCCGAGAAGATCACCGCAGGCCACGAACCCGACTGCCGCCTCGGCGAGCGCAGCCCGCTGGCCCGGCTGGAGGAAGTGGGGGCCAGGGTCCTCCTGCTCGGCGCGGGCTTCGCCAGCTGCACCGCGTTCCACCTCGCCGAATACCACCAGCCCGGGGCGCCGACGACGGAATTCTCCTGCGCCGTGGCGACGCCCCAGGGCCGCCGCTGGATGACCTACCAGGACACGGTGATCGACAGCGACGCGTTCGCCGAACTCGGCACCGCCTTCGAACGCTCCGCCAGCCCCGCCCTGACCACCGGCCGAACAGGCGAAGCCGAGTGCCGCCTGTTCCCCCTCCAGCAAGCGGTCACCTTCGCGAAACACTGGCTCCAGACCGCCAGCACCAGCACCAGCACCAGCACCAGCCATTAACAGCCCGTCCGGCGTTTGAGGACACACGCACAGCGCCACTCACACGCCGCGCGGACCAGCCACCTGGGCAAAACAAGCTCCGTCCAGGCAAAAGACAGCCCGTCCGGCGTTCGAGGACACAGTTCGCACCCCAGAACCCGGCCCGCGCCCCGGCGAAGAGCCACCCCGCAAGCCCTGCCGCCAAGCCGGCGCCAGCGCCTTCGTAGACTGCCCGCTATGCGAGAAGAGCCTGCCGTCGAGGTCGTCGGCCTGGTCAAGCGGTACGGGCCGAAGACCGCCGTGGACGGGCTCAACCTGTCCGTGGCGCGCGGCGGCGTGACCGCCGTCCTCGGCCCCAACGGCGCGGGGAAGACCACCACCATCGAGACGTGCGAGGGCTACCGGCGCCCGGACGCCGGGACCGTGCGGGTCCTCGGGCTCGACCCGCTCGCCGACTCCGCGGCGCTGCGCCCGCGCGTCGGCGTGATGCTCCAGTCCGGCGGCGTCTACCCCGGCGCCCGCGCCGAGGAGATGCTGCGCCACACCGCCACCCTGCACGCCCACCCGGTGGACGTGGACACGCTGATCGAGCGGCTGGGCCTCGGGAGCTGCGGGCGCACCGTCTACCGGCGGCTCTCCGGCGGCCAGCAGCAGCGGCTGGCGCTGGCGATGGCCGTCGTCGGCCGCCCTGAGCTGGTCTTCCTCGACGAGCCGACCGCCGGACTCGACCCGCAGGCCAGGCGCGCGACCTGGGACCTCGTACGGGAGCTGCGCGCCGACGGCGTGAGCGTCGTGCTCACCACCCACCACATGGACGAGGCCGAGCAGCTGGCCGACGGCGTCGCCATCATCGACGGCGGCAAGGTGATCGCCTCGGGCAGCCCGGAAGCGCTGTGCCGCGGTGGCGCGGAGAACTCGCTGCGCTTCACCGGCCGCCCCGGCCTCGATGTCGCCTCGCTGCTCAAGGCTCTCCCCGCCGACTGCGCGGCCGCCGAGCTGACCCCGGGCTCGTACCGCGTCACCGGCAGCGTCGATCCGCAGCTGCTGTCCACGGTGACCGCCTGGTGCGCGCAGCACGGGGTGCTGCCGGACCGCCTCACGGTGGAGCGGCACACCTTGGAGGACGTTTTTCTGGAGCTGACGGGCAAGGAGCTGCGCGCGTGAGAACTGGCACTGCTGACACCACCGGTTCCGCCGGTTCCCCCGAGCCCGCCGGGACGTTCGCTCCCCGCCCGGGCGCCGCCCCGCTGGGCCGGATGATCCGGGCGCAGGCCGCGCTGGAGACCCGACTGCTGCTGCGCAACGGCGAGCAGCTGCTGCTCGTCATCATCATCCCGACCCTGCTGCTGACGCTGTTCAGCGCCGTGGACATCGTGGACACCGGAGACGGCGACGCCGTCGACTTCCTGGCCCCCGGCGTCCTCGCCCTGGCCGTGCTGTCCACGGCGTTCACCGGGCAGGCCATCGCCACCGGGTTCGAGCGGCGCTACGGGGTGCTCAAGCGGCTGGGCGCGTCCCCGCTGCCGCGCTGGGGGCTGATGACGGCCAAGACCTGCGCGGTGCTGGTCACCGAGGTCCTGCAGATCGCGCTGCTGACGGCGGTCGCCCTCGCGCTCGGCTGGTCGCCGCATGGCAACCCGGCCATCGTGGCGCTGCTGCTCCTGCTGGGCACGGCCGCGTTCTCCGGACTGGGGCTGCTGATGGCGGGAACGCTCAAGGCCGAGGCCACGCTGGCCGCGGCGAACCTCGTCTTCCTGCTGCTGCTGTTCGGCGGCGGGGTGATCGTGCCGCTGGAGAACTTCCCCGGCGGAGTGGAGGCCGTTCTCCAGGCGCTGCCCGTGTCGGCGCTCTCCGGCGGTCTGCGGGACGTACTGCGGGACGGGGCCGGGATGCCGTGGGCGGACCTCGGTGTGCTCACCGGGTGGGCGGTGCTCGCGCTCGGCGCGGCGGCCCGCTTCTTCCGCTGGGAGTAGGCGTCCGGGAGGCGTCCTTCCCGCGAGCACGCCCATTTTGGGAGTGTGTCCTTTCCGGGAGTAAGCGCCCCCCTCGTGAATCGGTGCACAAGGTCCCGCCTACCATGAGCTCGTGCAGAATTCGTGGAATCCCCTTGAGCTGATCGCCCGCCGCTGGCAGCCGTCCGCGCGCTTCGTGCGGCGTGCCGCGCTCGCCACCGTGGTGATGGCCGTGCTCATCGTCGTGACCGGCGGCGCCGTTCGGCTCACGCAGTCCGGGCTTGGCTGTCCGACCTGGCCGAGCTGCACCGAGGAGAGCCTGACGCCGACCCACGCGATGGGTATCAACGGCGTCATCGAGTTCGGCAACCGCATGCTGACGTACGTGCTGTGCGCCGTGGTGGGCCTGTTCATCATCGCCGCCCGCGCGTACAAGCCGATGCGCCGCTCGCTCACCCGGCTCGGCTGGGCGCAGTTCTGGATCGTGATGGGCAATGCCATCGTCGGCGGTGTCACCGTGCTGACCGGCCTGAACCCGTACGTGGTCAGCTCGCACTTCCTGCTCTCCACCGCCCTGCTCACGGTCGCCGTGGTGAGCTGGCAGCGGACCCGCGAGGGCGACGACGAGCCCCGCGACCTCGTGCCACGGCCGGTCCGCGAGCTGGCCCGGCTGCTGGTCGGCGCCGCCGCCGCGCTGATCGTGATCGGCACGGTCGTCTCCGGTTCGGGCCCGCACGCGGGTGACGCCAACGAGGTGCACCGCATCCCGCTGGACTGGCAGGAGATCACACAGCTGCACGTGGACTTCGTGTACATCGTCTTCGGGCTGACCATCGCCCTGTGGTTCACGCTGCGGGCTGTGAGCGCGCCGAAGGCCGCCTCCCGTACGGTCGTGGAACTCCTGGTCGTGCTGCTCGCCCAGGGCGTCATCGGCTACGTCCAGTACTTCACGCACCTGCCGGAGTTCGTCGTCGGCACGCACATGCTCGGCTCGTGCCTGGTGTGGATCGCGGTGCTCCGGGTGTTCCTGGTGCTGCGCGAGCGTGGCGAACCGGTCCCGGCGGCCGTTCCCGCGCCGACCGGCGCGCACGAGGCGATTCAGCCGACCGCCGACGCCTCCGCGTCCAGCCGGTAGACCCGGCGGGCGTTGCCCGACGCCACGAGGCCGGCGATCCGCCACGCCTCGGGCGCGGCGCACACCCCGTCCGCCACCCACGCTGCCGCCAGCCGCCTCATCCGCTCCGCGAACAGCCTGGCCCCCACCACGTACAGCTCGGGGAGTCCCCGCGCGCCCGTCGAGAACAGCAGCTTGCCGAACGGCGCCTGGCTCAGGGTGTCCTCAGGGCGCGGTCCCGCGTCCGCGTACACGTGCGGGAAGACCGCGGCGAGCCGCGCCGCCTGCCGATGCCCGGCGGGGCCGGGCAGCAGGACGAGGTCGGTCCCGAGCCCGGCCGTGGCGTTGAGGAATTCAGCGGTCCGCTCCGGCTCGCCGCCGTGCAGCTGCACGGGCAGCCCGGTGGCCACGGCGGTCCACAGCAGATGCCGCAGCAGCACCGGATCGTTCAGCGCAGTCTTCGCCGCACGGCCGCTGAGCCAGCGGTCGGCGGCCCGTCGCACCGCGTGCGGGTCCGGCGGCTCGCCCTCACCGGCGCCGGGGGCGGCGGCGAAGGCGATGGCGTGCTGGGCCGCGGAGTAGAGCGCTTCGGCGGCGTTGGCGATGAACGCGTCGACGCTTCCCGAGGTGTCGGCGACCTGCTCGGCCAGGGGTTCGATCCTGACGACCTCACGTACGGGGGCGTCGGCGGCACCGGCCAGTTCGGCGGCCGAGGTCAGCTCGCTCGGCGCGCCCGTCTCCAGCAGATAGGTCTCGATGCCGGTGCCCCGCAGCAGCAGCCGCCCGGCGCGGTAGGCGCCCAGCTCGCGCCGCCTGGCGAGGTAGCGCACCGGAGCACAGTGCGGTTCGAGGCCCAGGAGCGGTGGGCACCAGCGGCGTACGGCCAGGCCGGTCCAGCTGTCGAAGAAGGTGGTGCCGGGAGGTGCCGCGCCGTGGGAACCGGCGGCGGCGGCCAGATGTGACTCAAAGGAGCCCAGCCCCAGCTCCCCGTGGACCATGCCGTGCCCGTACTGGTCCACGAGCGGGGGCGGCGGCGCACCCGCTTCCCCCGTGTCCGGCTCCGCGTCTCGGGACCCGCCCGGCCACGCGGCCTCGGCCGCCTCCGGCTGCCTGGCGGACGGCACCCAGCCCGCCGCGGCGCGGGCCCCGGAGCCGTCCGGCCGCCCGGTCCTGGCCTGCCGACCGGGCTTCTCGTCCGCGCTCGGTGCCGGTGGCGGCGCCGGGCGCGCTCCCGTGGCGGACGCGCGCTCGGACGCCTCGTCCCACGGGTGGCCTGGGCGGGGCGCCCGCCCGGGTCTCCAGCGCGGGCCCGGCGCCTCAGCGCCGCCGCCGAGCGCGACGAGCCGGCGCTCTGGGCCATCCAGCATCCGCGTCTCCCTGCCCGTGCGGTCTCCGGGCGGTCTAACGTGCGCGGGCCGCGTGAGGTGTCGGTGCCGCGAACGTTACGGGTTCTTCGGGCCGCCCAGCTGCATACCAGCCATCCGTGACCACTCGTAAGGCCCAGTGCGGACCTTCGCGGCGAACTCGCCGCCGAAGTCGTCGTGGACGGTGATCCCGGCGATCTCCACGGCGCGCTTGGCGCTGTCGTAGGAGGGGGCGACGAGGGTGCCCCATTCGCCGTTGGCGCCGACGAGGGCGATCCGGATGGAGCCGCGCGCGATGTGCGCGAGCTGGCCTTCGGCGCTGCCGCCGTGGCTCTTGGCGAAGGCGTCGATCTGCCGGGCCAGCTTCGCCGCCCGGCGTTCGGCCTTGGCGTCGTTGACGGCCGCCCCGGGCGCCGGGTCGGGCGTGCTCTCTTCGGCCTGCTTGGTTTCTGCCATGAGCAGGATGCTACCGATGAGTAGATCAACTGGCGACGGCGCGGGCGCGTGTGCTTGGCCACGCGCGCGGGCGTACAGGCGTACGGGAGGCGGCGCGGGTGCCCGGCGGATCACACGTGCCCGGCAGCAGGCCGCGCATGGAGCCTCCCCAGGCCGCCAGGCCTGGAGGAGAGGCCCTGGCACAGCGAAGGGGCATGCCCTGTCAGGGGCGCGGGGAACTGCGCGACCAGCCACAGCACACCCGCACGCGACGCACGGGCAGGGGCCCCCTCCCTGGCACGATCCGCCGGACACGGCCTACGCGTACGTCGCGCGGAGGAACGCGGCTCGCCGCCACGGCGAGAGAACCGGGACGGCGAGGGTGGGAGGAGAGTGGGGTCTGGCGAGCGAGGCGGCGCGCCGCGCGAGAACGGGCTCGGGGCCGCCGGATGGCGGGCTACCGCAGGAACGGGTCCACGGCCACGGCGACGAACAGCAGCGAGACGTAGGTGATGGACCAGTGGAACAGCCGCATCTCCTTGAGCTTCGCGCCGGTCACGCCCGCCTTGGCGCGCGACTGGAGCCCGTGCGCCTCCTTCAGCCAGAACGCGCCGAGCACGGCCGCGACGAGGGGGTAGAACCAGCCGGTGTAACCGAGCGGCCACAGGGCCAGCGATACCGCCACCATCACCCAGCTGTAGGCGACGATCTGCCGGGCGACCGCCTTGTTGCCCGCGACGACGGGCAGCATCGGCACGCCGACCCGCTCGTAGTCGTCCTTCACCTTCATCGACAGCGGCCAGTAGTGCGGCGGCGTCCAGAAGAAGATGACGAGGAAGAGCACCAGCGCGGCCCAGGAGACCGAGTTGGTCACCGCCGACCAGCCGATGAACACCGGCATGCAGCCCGCGATACCGCCCCAGACGATGTTCTGCGCGGTGCGCCGCTTGAGCCAGATCGTGTACACGACGACGTAGAAGAGCAGGGCGCCCAGGGCCAGTGCCGCCGACAGCGGGTTGACCAGGAAGTAGAACCAGGCGGTGGAGACCACGGCGAGCGTGTAGGCGAAGACGAGGCACTCGCGTGGCGAGACCATGCCGGTCACCAGCGGCCGCTGAGAAGTGCGGTCCATCAGCGCGTCGATGTCCCGGTCGATATACATGTTGAACGCACCGGCACCCCCGGCGGACAGATATCCGCCGACGCAGGTCGCCAGCACCAGCCATAGATCGGGAACGCCCTCAGCGGCCAGGAACATCACCGGAATGGTCGTCATGAGCAGCAGCTCGATGACGCGCGGCTTTGTCAGCGCGATGAACGCCTTGGCACGGGCCCCGAACGGCCGGTGGCTGGGGCGCTGAGTAGGGAGCACCCCCGCAGGACGGGATTCGACGGCCGTCACGCACACCCCTGGTTTAGTGACATCAGCGGCGTGAGCCGCGGCGAGACCAGCAAGCACCGGACATGAAGGTCCGGTAAAGACTTGCGCGTACCACGCCACTCTAGACGTTGCCCATCCTCCGTCCGTCGCCGGGGTCGGGTCGTGTTGAGTGCCGCGCCGGGCGGCGGAGCGGCCGGGAATCCGGTGTGATCCGGGGTTCCGGGAGGCGCGCCCGCGCGGGTGCGGGCAAGGTGGGAACGCGTACCGGCGACAGCAAGGTGACTAACGGGCGACGCCCGGGGAACCCGTGTGGCCAGCCACTCGTCGCGATGTCCACCTGGTGTAGTGATCGAAAGGGTGACCACTGTTCCAGAGGTAGGCTCGGCCGTGCCCGGCGTGAAGAACCGTCACCGGCATTCGACCTTGTGGAGAGGAGCCCTGACTCAGGGTGAGCACCAAGCCGACCACCACAGATCTTGAGTGGACCGAACTGGACCAGCGGGCCGTAGATACCGCCCGCGTCCTGGCCATGGACGCCGTGCAGAAGGTCGGTAACGGCCACCCTGGCACGGCCATGAGCCTGGCTCCCGCCGCTTACCTTCTCTTTCAGAAGTTGATGCGGCACGACCCGGCGGACGCGAACTGGACCGGCCGCGACCGGTTCGTTCTCTCTCCTGGTCACACGAGCCTCACGCTGTACATCCAGCTCTTCCTCTCCGGTTACGGACTGGAGCTGGATGACCTGAAGGCGTTCCGTACGTGGGGCAGCAAGACCCCCGGTCACCCCGAGGTGGGTCACACCACGGGCGTCGAGACCACCACGGGCCCGCTGGGCCAGGGCATCGCCAACGCGGTGGGCATGGCCATGGCCGCCCGCTACGAACGCGGCCTGTTCGACCCGGAGGCGGCACCGCAGTCGTCCCCGTTCGACCACACCATCTGGGCGATCGTCTCCGACGGCGACCTGGAAGAGGGCGTCTCCGCCGAGGCGTCGTCGCTCGCGGGCCACCAGCAGCTGGGCAACCTCGTCGCGCTGTACGACGACAACCACATCTCGATCGAGGGCGACACCGCGACGGCCCTGTCCGAGGATGTGCTGAAGCGGTACGAGGCGTACGGCTGGCACGTGCAGCGCGTCGAGCAGTCGCCGAACGGCGACTTCGACATCGAGGCGCTGTACGCCGCGCTGAAGGCCGCGCAGGACGAGACCTCGCGTCCGTCGATCATCGCGGCGCGCACGATCATCGCCTGGCCCGCCCCGAACGCCCAGAACACCGAGGCCTCGCACGGCTCCGCGCTCGGCGCCGAAGAGGTCGCCGCGACCAAGCGGGTGCTCGGCTTCGACCCGGAGCAGCACTTCCAGGTCGACGGCGACGTCCTCGCGCACGCCCGCTCGGTGATCGACCGCGGCCGTGAGGTCCGCAGCGACTGGGACAAGCAGCTGCTGAAGTGGCGTGACGCCAACCCCGGGCGCGCCGCCGAGTTCGACCGTGTCAGCTCAGGCGAACTGCCCGCGGGCTGGGAGAAGGAGCTGCCGTCCTTCCCGGCCGGCAAGGACGTCGCGACCCGTAAGGCGTCCGGCGAGGTACTGAAGGCGCTCGGTGCTGTGATCCCCGAGCTGTGGGGCGGCTCCGCCGACCTCGCCGGCTCGAACAACACCACCATCGACGCCTCGTCCTCGTTCCTCCCGGCGGACAACCCGCTGCCGGAGGCGAGCCCGTACGGCCGCACCGTGCACTTCGGCATCCGCGAGCACGCCATGGGATCGACCATGAACGGCATCGCGCTGCACGGCAACACCCGCATCTACGGCGGCACCTTCCTGGTGTTCTCCGACTACATGCGCCCGGCCGTCCGACTGGCCGCGCTGATGAAGCTGCCGGTCACCTACGTGTGGACGCACGACTCAATCGGCCTCGGCGAGGACGGCCCGACCCACCAGCCGGTCGAGCACATGTCCGCGCTGCGCGCCATCCACGGGCTGAACATGGTCCGCCCGGCCGACGCCAACGAGACGGCCATCGCCTGGCGCGAGATCCTGCGCCGCCACAAGGACAAGCCCGCGCCGCACGGCCTGGCGCTGACCCGGCAGAACGTGCCGACGTACGAGGCGAACGAGAACGCCGCCAAGGGCGGTTACGTACTGAAGGACGCCGAGGGCGGCCAGGCGAAGGTCATCCTCATCGGCACGGGTTCCGAGGTGCAGCTCGCCGTCGAGGCCAGGGAGCAGCTCCAGGCCGCGGGCGTTCCGACGCGCGTGGTGTCCATGCCGTCGGTCGAGTGGTTCGAGGAGCAGGACCAGGCGTACCGGGACAGCGTGCTGACGCCGACCGTGAAGGCGCGCGTCGCCGTCGAGGCCGGGGTCGGCCTGACCTGGTACCGCTTCGTCGGTGACCACGGGCGGATCGTCTCGCTGGAGCACTACGGCGCTTCGGCGGACTACAAGGTGCTCTACCACGAGTTCGGCCTCACCGCCGACGCCGTGGTGCAGGCCGCCCGGGAATCGATCGACGCCGCAGCGCGCTGACGCCTGTAGTACGACTAGGAGGAGTTGCAATTCTCATGACAGACGCACTCAAGCGCCTTTCCGACGAAGGCGTCGCGATCTGGCTCGACGACCTGTCCCGCAAGCGGATCACCTCAGGCAATCTGGCCGAGCTGATCGACCAGCAGCACGTGGTCGGCGTCACGACCAACCCGTCGATCTTCCAGAAGGCCATCTCCAGCGGCGACGGCTACGAACAGCAGCTCACCGACCTCGCCGTCCGCGGGGTGACCGTCGAAGAGGCGGTCCGGATGATCACGACGGCGGACGTCCGCGACGCCGCCGACATCCTGCGGCCGGTCTTCGACGCGACCGGCGGCCAGGACGGCCGGGTCTCCATCGAGGTGGACCCGCGCCTGGCACACCGTACGGACGCCACGGTCGCCGAGGCCAGGCAGCTCGCCTGGCTGGTGGACCGCCCGAACACGCTGATCAAGATCCCGGCCACCAAGGCCGGGCTCCCCGCGATCACCGAGACGATCGGCCGGGGCATCAGCGTCAACGTCACGCTGATCTTCTCGCTGGAGCGCTACAGCGAGGTGATGGACGCCTACCTGGCCGGCCTGGAGCAGGCCAAGGCCGCGGGCCTGGACCTTTCCAAGATCCACTCGGTGGCGTCCTTCTTCGTGTCCCGGGTGGACGCCGAGATCGACAAGCGCCTTGAGGCGCTCGGCGAAGAGGGCGAGGCGCTGCGCGGCAAGGCGGCGCTCGCCAACGCCCGGCTGGCCTACCAGGCGTACGAGAAGGTGTTCGGCTCGGCTGATGGTTCGACGCCGCCCTCCGAGCGGTTCGCCGCGCTGGACAAGGCGCAGGCCAACAAGCAGCGTCCGCTGTGGGCCTCGACCGGCGTCAAGGACCCCGCCTACAAGGACACCCTGTACGTGGACGACCTGGTCGCCCCCGGCACGGTCAACACCATGCCCGAGGCGACGCTGGAGGCCAGCGCCGCGCGCGGCCAGATCACCGGTGACACCGTGCGTGGCACGTACGAGCAGGCCCAGGCCGACCTCGACGCGCTCGCGAAGGCCGGGATCAGCTACGACGACGTGGTGAAGCTGCTGGAGTCCGAGGGCGTCGACAAGTTCGAGGCGTCCTGGACCGACCTGCTGAAGTCCACCGAGGCCGAGCTCAAGCGCCTTACCCCCACGGAGGCCTGACTCTTGCCTACCTCCGCACGCGGCGATAACCCGCTGCGTGACGCTCAGGACCGACGGCTCCCGCGTATCGCGGGGCCGTCGGGCCTGGTGATCTTCGGCGTCACGGGCGATTTGTCACGCAAAAAGCTGATGCCCGCCGTTTACGACTTGGCCAACCGCGGCCTCCTCCCACCGGGCTTCTCGCTCATCGGCTTCGCCCGGCGGGACTGGGAGGACGAGGACTTCGCCCAGGTCGTCCACGACGCGGTGAAGGAACACGCCAGGACGCCCTTCCGTGAGGAGGTCTGGCAGCAGCTCGCCGAGGGATTCCGCTTCGTACCGGGCGAGTTCTCCGACGACGAGGCGTTCAAGACCCTCAAGACGACGATCGAGGAGCTCGACCAGGAGCGCGGCACAGGCGGCAACTTCGCCTTCTACCTGTCGGTCCCACCGAAGTTCTTCCCCAGCGTCGTCCAGCAGCTCAAGGAACACGGTCTGTCGGAGGGCCAGGGCGACTCCTGGCGGCGCGCGGTCATCGAGAAGCCGTTCGGGCACGACCTGGCCAGCGCTCAGGAGCTCAACCAGGTCGTCCACCAGGTCTTCCGGCCGAGCGACGTCTTCAGGATCGACCACTACCTGGGCAAGGAGACGGTCCAGAACATCCTGGCGCTCCGCTTCGCGAACACCATGTTCGAGCCCCTGTGGAACCGCTCGTACGTCGACCACGTGCAGATCACCATGGCCGAGGACATCGGCATCGGCGGCCGCGCGGGCTACTACGACGGCATCGGCTCCGCCCGTGACGTCATCCAGAACCACCTGCTCCAGCTCCTCGCCCTGACCGCCATGGAGGAGCCCGCCTCCTTCGACGCCAAGGCCCTGGTCACCGAGAAGCTGAAGGTGCTCACCGCCGTCAAGCTCCCCGGCGACCTGGGCAAGCACACCGTGCGCGGCCAGTACACGCACGGCTGGCAGGGCGGCACCGAGGTCTGCGGCTACCTCGAAGAAGAGGGCATCGACCCCAAGTCGAAGACCGACACGTACGCGGCCATCAAGCTGGGCATCGACAACCGGCGCTGGGCGGGCGTCCCCTTCTACCTGCGCACCGGCAAGCGGCTGGGGCGCCGGGTGACGGAGATCGCCATCGTCTTCCAGCGCGCGCCGTACTCCCCCTTCGACACCACGGACACCCAGGAGCTGGGGCAGAACGCCCTGGTCATCAGGGTCCAGCCGGACGAGGGCGTCACCATCAGGTTCGGCTCCAAGGTGCCGGGCACCTCCATGGAGATCCGCGACGTGACGATGGACTTCGCCTACGGCGAGTCCTTCACCGAGTCCAGCCCCGAAGCGTACGAGCGACTGCTGCTCGATGTCCTGCTCGGCGACGCCAACCTCTTCCCCCGGCACCAGGAGGTCGAGGAGTCCTGGCGCATCCTCGACCCGATCGAGGAGTACTGGGACAAGCACGGCAAGCCCGAGGAGTACACCGCGGGGACCTGGGGTCCCAAGGCGGCGGACGACATGCTCGCACGAGACGGACGGAGCTGGCGGCGGCCATGAACATCGACCTCACGGACACCACGTCCAGCCAGATCAACTCCGCCCTGGTCCGGGCGCGGCGGGCGACCGGCACCCCGGCCATCGGCATGGTGCTCACCCTCGTCATCGTCACCGACGAGGGCAACCACTACGACGCGCTCAGGGCGGCGAGCGAGGCCTCCAAGGAGCATCCCTCGCGCATCCTGGTCGTCATCCGGCGCCCAGGGCGCTCACCGCGCGACCGCAAGATCGCCCGGCTCGACGCCGAGGTGCGGGTCGGCGGCGAGAGCGGCACCGGAGAGACGGTGCTGCTGCGGCTGCACGGTGAACTCGCGGGCCACGCCCACTCGGTGGTGCTGCCGCTGCTGCTGCCGGACGCCCCCGTGGTGCTGTGGTGGCCGGAGGACGCGCCGGAGCACCCGAGCGACGACCTGCTCGGCCAGCTCGCGGCGCGCCGCATCACCGACGCGCAGGCCACCGAGGACCCGGTCGCCACGCTCGCCCTGCGGGCCAGCACCTACACCCCCGGCGACACGGACCTGGCCTGGACCCGGATCACCCCGTGGCGCAGCGTGCTCGCGGCGGCGCTCGACCAGAAGCACTCCCCGATCCAGTCCGCCGTGGTCGAGGGCGAGGCGTACAACCCCAGCAGCGAACTGCTGGCGCTGTGGCTCGCCGAGCGGCTCGGCGTACGGGTCGAACGCAGGGTCTCCCAGGGTCCGGGACTGACCGCCGTACGGCTGGAGACCGCCGACGGCACGATCTGCCTGGACCGGGCCGACGGCTCGCTGGCCGAACTGGCCATGCCGGGCCAGCCCGACCGGCATGTCGCGCTGCACCGGCGCGACACCTCCGAGCTCATCGCGGAGGAGCTCCGGCGGCTCGACCCGGACGAGATGTACGCCTCGGCCGTGAAGTACGGCGTGCAGAGGCTGGGCGCCTCCACCGCGGGCAGCGGCAAGGCCGCCCCCAAGTCCGGGGCCCCGGCCGACACCGGTCAGGACACCTCCGGGCAGGGGGCCGCCGGTCAGGACGGCGCCGCGCCCGGTCCCGCGAGTGCCGGAGGTGCCGGGGGCCAGGGAAAGAAGTCGGGCTCAGCGGCGGCGAAGAAGGCGGCGTCGAAGTGACGGCGCCTCAGGTCGTCGTCCACCACGACAAGGAGCTGATGGCCCAGGCCGCGGCGGCGCGGCTGATCACGAAGATCGTGGACGCGCAGGCCACCCGTGGCTCCGCCTCGATCGTCCTCACCGGCGGCCGCAACGGCAACGGGCTGCTCGCCGCGCTCGCCACATGCCCGGCGCGGGACGCGGTGGACTGGTCGCGGATCGACCTGTGGTGGGGAGACGAGCGGTTCCTGCCGGAGGGCGACCCGGACCGCAACGTCACCCAGGCCAGGGAGGCGCTCCTGGACGCGGTGCCCCTCGACCCGGCGCGGGTGCATCCCATGCCCGCCTCGGACGGCCCGCACACCGGCGACGCGGACGCGGCAGCCGCCGCCTACGCCGCCGAACTGTCCACCGCCGCCGCCAAGGACACCTCGTCTCCCCCGGCCGGTGCCGGAGGCGGCCCCGTGCCGTCGTTCGACGTCCTGCTACTCGGGGTCGGCCCTGACACGCATGTGGCCTCGCTCTTCCCCGAACTGCCCGCCGTACGCGAGGCCGAGCGGCCCGTGGTCGGGGTACACGGCGCGCCCAAGCCACCGGCCACCCGCATCACGCTGACCCTGCCCGCGATCCGCGCGGCACGGGAGGTCTGGCTGCTCGCCGCGGGCGAGGACAAGGCGAGAGCGGTGGCCATCGCCCTGTCGGGCGCCGGGGAGATCCAGGCCCCCGCCGCCGGGGCCCGCGGCCAGAGCCGCACCCTGTGGCTACTCGACCGAGCAGCCGCCGGCGAACTCCCCCGCGGCCTGTACCCCCCGTCGTCCCCCTGACGCCCCCCGACACGGCTGCTCCCACCCCGGAGCACCTCCGCCCTCAAGCGCCGGCCGGGCTGACCTCCAGCCCGCCCGGCGCTCCGGCCACTCTCAGAACCCGCCAGGCATCCTCCTGGCCCGCTTCACAGGTTCCGAGCCCGCTCCCGCAGCCTCCCAGCCCGCCGGGCACACTCCTGGCGCCGGGCCCGCTTCGCAGCTTCCCGGCCCGCCGGGGCATCGTCCTAGCTCGCAGGGCACACTTCCCAGCCCGTCCGGCACACTTCATGGCCCGGCGGCGCTGGGGACAAGACCAAGCCCACTTGTGGATGGCTGCGAGCACGTCCCGGACACTCCCGGACCCGTACGCAACCTTCCCAGCCCGACCGGCACACCTCCCAGCCCGTCCGGCGCTTGAGGACAAGACCGAGCCCGCTTGAGGCCACAACACGCCCATCCCGCACCTCCCAGCCCGTCCGGCGCTTGAGGACAAACACCAGCCCGTCCGGCGCTTGAGGACACAACAAGCCCGTCCGGCGCTTGAGGACAACACGCGGGCCCCGGGGGCACCACCAGCACCAGACCGCAGTCCGCGATCCGCAGTCCGCAGCGGAGCCCCCGGTCGGAAACAAAAGCGCTCAACGCCCCCGCATCGCCCGATACTTCCGTACGAGCGCGGCCGTGGACCCGTCAAGCCCCGGCACTTCCTCCCCCGCGACCACCGCGGGTTCGACCCGCTTGGCGAGGACCTTGCCGAGCTCGACGCCCCACTGGTCGAAGGAGTCGATGTTCCAGATGGCGCCCTGCACGAACACCTTGTGCTCGTAGAGCGCGATCAGCTGACCGAGCACCGACGGGGACAGCTCGTCCGCGAGGATCGTGCTGGTCGGCCGGTCACCCCGGAACGTCTTGTGCGGCACAAGCTCCTCCGGCGCTCCCTCGGCCCTGACCTCGTCGGCGTTCTTGCCGAACGCCAGCGCCTGGCTCTGCGCGAAGAGGTTGGCCATCAGCAGGTCGTGCTGCGCGACGAGCCCGGGCAGCAGGTCGTCCACCGGCTTGGCGAAGCCGATCAGGTCGGCGGGGATCAACTTGGTCCCCTGGTGCAGAAGTTGGTAGTAAGCGTGCTGACCGTTGGTGCCGGGCGTGCCCCACACCACGGGCCCTGTCTGCCAGGTGACCGGGTTGCCCTGCCGGTCCACGGACTTGCCGTTCGACTCCATGTCCAGCTGCTGGAGGTAGGCCGTGAACTTCGACAGGTAGTGGCTGTACGGCAGGACCGCGTGCGACTGCGCGTCGTGGAAGCCGCCGTACCAGACACCGAGCAGGCCGAGCAGCAGCGGAACGTTCTCCTCGGGCGGCGCGCTCAGGAAGTGCTCGTCCACGAGGTGGAAGCCCGCCAGCATCTCCCGGAACCGGTCGTGGCCAATCGCGATCATCAGCGAGAGACCGATGGCGGAGTCGTAGGAGTACCGGCCGCCGACCCAGTCCCAGAACTCGAACATGTTGGTCGTGTCGATGCCGAACTCGGCGACCTTCTCCTCATTCGTGGACAGCGCCACGAAGTGCTTGGCGACGGCGTCGGTACCAGCGCGCAGTTCCGTCAGCAGCCAGTCGCGGGCGGAGGTCGCGTTCGTGATGGTCTCAATGGTGGTGAAGGTCTTGGACGCGACGATGAACAGCGTTTCCGCGGCGTCGAGGTCCCGGATCGCCTCATGCAGATCGGCGCCGTCGACGTTGGACACGAAGCCGAAGTCCAGATTCCGGGCGGAGTACGCGCGCAGCGCGTCGTACGCCATGGCCGGACCCAAGTCCGAGCCGCCGATGCCGATGTTGACGACGGTTTTGATCGGCTTGCCGGTGTGGCCCGTCCAGTGACCGGAGCGGACCCGGTCGGCGAAGGTGGCCATCTTGGTGAGCACGGCGTGCACGGCGGGCACGACGTTCTCCCCGTCCGCCTGGATGACCTTGGAGGCCGGGGCGCGCAGCGCCGTGTGCAGCACGGAACGCCGCTCGGTGATGTTGATCTTGTCGCCGCGGAACATCGCGTCACGCAGCTCGGCCACGCCGGTGGCCGCGGCCAGGTCACGCAGCAGCCGCAGCGTCTCGTCGGTCACCAGGTGCTTGGAGTAGTCCACGTACAGGTCGCCGACCGGCAAGGCGTAGCGCTCGCCACGTCCCGGGTCGTTCGCGAACAGGTCCCGCAGACGCACCTCGCCCAGCTGCTCGCGGTGCTTCCCCAGCGCGATCCACTCCGGCCTCTGGTCAAGCCGGACATGGCCTTCAGCGTTCATCTCGGACATCAGTCCTTATCCCTCTCGTCCTTGCACCCCGCCGTGGCCCAACCTAGTTGATCAGGGACAGGTGAAGACGGCATTACGCCCCGTCGGCACCTTGCCGCTCCTCCTCCGCCACCTCGCGCGATACGGGCAGCAACGCCAGCACCCCGCAGCAGAGCAGCGCCGCCGCGAACAGCGCTGGGGTGTTCAGCCCGCAGGCGGCCGCGAGCAGCCCGCCGAGCACGGCGCCGAGCGGAGCACCCCCGATGGACAGCGTGCGGAAGGCCGCACTGACCCGGCCTATCGACGCCTCCGGACTGCGCCGCTGCATCACCGTGATCTCGGTGACGTTCCAGATCATTCCCATGAGACCGAAGACCCCGAAAGCGGCGATGGTGACAGACAGCTCCCGTATCGACCCGAGGGCGACCAGCGCGCCGACCTGGACCACCCCGCACAGCAGCAGCGCCCGGCCCCAGCCGAGCCACCGCGCGGCCCGCCCCGCCACCAGGCCCCCGAGAACGCTGCCGACGCCGTACGCCGTGATGACAGCCGCGTACCCGCCTTCTCCGGCGCCAAGCCAGCCGGTGACGATCAGGACCATGGTGGCGATCAGGGCACCGATGCCGACATTGGTGAGCGTGGTCGACACACAGAGGGTTCGCAGCACCCGGTCCCGCCACAACGTGCCTATGCCGTCGGCGATATCGCGCCGCAGTGTCCGCCCGGACTGGCGCGGCTTCCGCTGTGTCGGGGAGCTCCGCAGCGAGGCGACGAGCACAGCGGCCAGCAGATACGTGCCCGCGTCGGCGAAGTAGGGGGCGGAGAGGGCGATGCCGAGCAGCACCGGCACCAGCGGCGCGCCCACGAACCTGCCCATGACCTCCTGCCCGGTCATCAGCCGGGCGTTGACCTTGCCCAGCGCGTGCGGCGGGACGATGGACGGCAGCAGTGCCGTGGCGGCGTTGTCGAAGACCGTCTGCAGCGTGGTGAGGGCGAAGGCCACGGCGATCAGCAGCCCGATGCCGGCGTGCCCGAGGGCGACGGCCGCCGCGAAGGCGGCCATCAGCAGCCCGCGCACCGCGTCCACCATCCACATCGCCCGCCGCTGGTCCACCCGGTCGGCGATCGCGCCGCCCAGCAGGCCGAACATCAGCCAGGGCAGGAAGCCGCACGCGGTCACGAGGGAGACCAGCAGGGGCGAGTCCGTCAACGACACCGCCAGCAGGGGCAGGGCCGCCCCGCGCAGCGCGTCTCCCAGCCGGGAGATGACCGCCGCCGACCACAGCCGTCCGAAGCCCGCCCCCAGCTCCCCGGACCCACCGGCGTGCCGCCAGGCGGCCGCGCTCGCTTCCGCGCGCCCGCCACTCGTCTCCACATCCCCGCTCACGCCTCGCCCAGGAGTCACAGCGCCCCCTCCCGCTCACCTGACTGCGACCTCACCGACGTTATCGCCACCCACTGACAACGCCCGCGGCCACGACGAAGGCCCGGCCGCGCCTTCCTTCCGGAAGGGCTGCCGGGCCTGGTCAGTGCTGACTGTCCACCGTGCTCACGGGGCCGTGTCACAGCTGGTGCCCCGGTGGGACGCCGAGGCTGAGACGCCCCGACGGCACCGCCTGTCGCGGTGCGGGGCGCGCGCTACCGCATGCGGTACCGAGCCGCGCCATTCCCCTGGGGGACACCGAGCGTGCGGCACTGAGGCGTGATGCCACCCACCCCGTGCGCCGGGTGAAAAGGGCTGCGAAACGAGCGCGGCGCGGAAGACGGACCGCGCCGGAGAACCAAGGGAGCGAAGGCCGCTAGATCTCGCCGCGGAGCTTGGCGAGCGCCTCCGCGAGGATCGCCTCACCGTCGGCGTCGCTGCGCCGTTCCCGCACATACGCCAGGTGCGTCTTGTACGGCTCGGTGCGCGGCGGGTCCGGCGGACTGTCCCGGTCCTTACCAGCTGGGAAGCCGCAGCGGGGGCAGTCCCAAGTCTCCGGGACCTGCGCGTCGCTGGCGAAGCTCGGCTGTGTCTCGTGCCCGTTCGAGCACCAGAAGGAGATGCGGAGGCGCGGCGCGGACTCGCCTCGCTCAGCCTCCCCCATCGGCCCCGCTCCGACCCGACTTCCTCGGATCGCGTTGCCACTTGCCACGGTTGTAACTCCCTGCGTGATGGTGCCGCGAAGCATCCGTTAGGCGGCTCCGCTGCCGGGCGCCCCAGTCTATGTAAGGCCCAACGCGCGTCCAGTGACAGGAGTTACACCCGCCCCCGAGGACGCAAGCCCCATAATAGGCCGCGCTTGCGACGGAGCGTCAGCTATCCAGCTTCATCAGCACGCCCAGCACGACAATGCATACGAACCACAACAGACCGACCACGATGGTGATGCGGTCAAGGTTACGTTCGGCGACCGAGGACCCGCCGACAGATGACTGCATTCCGCCACCGAACATGTCGGACAAGCCGCCACCCTTTCCCTTGTGCATGAGCACGAGCATCATCATCAGCGCGCTGAAGATGATGAGGGCGATAGAGAACCCCATGACCACGGCTGGACCAACTCTCTCGGACGCAAGAAATCTGAAAACGATCTGGTGAATCTGTTCTGACCCGATGAACGCTGTCGGGGCCGGACAGCGCGTTCACGCCGGTCCCGGCCCCGACAGAGTACGACGGGGCGGGCCCGTCGTCATAGCTGCTACTGGTCGCGGAAGCGGACGATCTTGACAAACTCGTCCGCGTCGAGTGCCGCGCCACCGATCAGCGCGCCGTCCACGTCCGGCTTGGCCATGATCGCCGCGATGTTGCCGGACTTCACGGAGCCGCCGTACTGGATGCGGACCTTGTCGGCCAGCTCCTGGGTGTACAGCTTGGCAAGACGCTTGCGGATGGCCCCGCAGACCTCCTGGGCGTCCTCGGGCGTGGCGACCTCGCCGGTGCCGATGGCCCACACCGGCTCGTAGGCGATGACGACCGACTCGGCCTGGTCGGCCGGTACGTCCTTCAGGCCCCCCTCCACCTGCGCGAGGGTGTGCGCCACCTGGTTGCCCGCCTTGCGCACGTCCAGGCCCTCACCCACACACAGGATGGGGGTGATGCCGTGCTTGTACGCGGCCTTGACCTTGGCGTTGCAGATCTCGTCCGTCTCGCCGTGGTACTGGCGGCGCTCGGAGTGGCCGACCGCCACATACGCGCACTTCAGCTTGGAGAGCATCGGGCCGGAGATCTCACCGGTGTACGCGCCGGAGTCGTGCGCCGAGATGTCCTGGGCGCCGTACTTGATCTTCAGCTTGTCGCCGTCGACCAGCGTCTGCACCGACCGGAGGTCGGTGAACGGCGGCAGCACCGCGACCTCGACCGTGTCGTAGTCCTTCTCGGCGAGCGCGAAGGCGAGCTTCTGGACATGCGCGATGGCCTCAAGGTGGTTGAGGTTCATCTTCCAGTTGCCCGCCATCAGCGGGGTACGGTCACTCACGGTGTTCAGTCCTCCAGTGCGGCAAGGCCGGGGAGCGTCTTGCCTTCGAGATATTCGAGGCTGGCGCCGCCACCGGTCGAAATGTGGCCGAAAGCGTTCTCATCGAAGCCCAGAATGCGCACAGCGGCGGCCGAGTCCCCGCCACCCACGACCGTGAAGGCGGAGGTGTCGAGGAGCGCCTGGGCGACGGCCTTGGTGCCGTCGGCGTAGTCGGGGTGCTCGAAGACGCCCATCGGCCCGTTCCAGAAGATGGTGGCCGCGTCGGCGAGCTTCGATGCGTACAGCTCGCGGGTCTTGGGGCCGATGTCCAGCCCCTCCTGGTCCGCCGGGATGGCGTCGGCGGCCACCGTCGTCGGGTTCGCCGGAGCCTTGGTCTTCAGGTCGGGGAACTCCGGCGAGACCAGCACGTCCACCGGCAGCACGAACTCCACGCCGCGCTCCTTGGCCCGCGCCAGGTACTCGCGTACGACGGGGACCTGGTCCTCCTGAAGCAGCGAGATGCCGACCTCGTGGCCCTGGGCCTTGAGGAAGGTGTACGCCATGCCGCCGCCGATGAGGATGCGGTCGGCCTTCTCCAGCAGGTGGTCGATGACGCCGAGCTTGTCGGAGACCTTCGCGCCGCCGAGGACCACGGCGTACGGCCGCTTGACGTCCTCGGTGAGCTTCTTGAGAACATCGACCTCGGTGGCGATCAGCCCACCGGCCGCGTGCGGCAGCCGGGCGGGGAGGTCGTACACCGAGGCGTGCTTGCGGTGCACGGCGCCGAAGCCGTCGCCGACGTACACGTCCGCGAGCGCGGCGAGCTGGTCGGCGAAGGCGGCGCGCTCGGCATCGCCCTTGCTCGTCTCACCGGCGTTGAAGCGGAGGTTTTCCAGCAGCGTGACCTCGCCGTCGCCGAGAGCGGCGACAGTGGCCTTCGCGCTGTCCCCCACCGTGTCGGTGGCGAACGTGACGTTCTTGCCGAGCAGTTCCCCGAGCCGTCCGGCGACCGGGGCGAGCGAGTACCGCTCCTCCGGAGCGCCCTTGGGGCGGCCGAGGTGGGAGGCGACGATCACCTTGGCGCCCGCCTCGGCGAGCTTGGTGATGGTCGGGACGACGGCACGGATGCGGCCGTCGTCGGTGATGGTGGCGCCCTCAAGCGGCACATTGAGGTCGGCGCGGACAAAGACCCGCTTGCCCGCCAGTCCGTCCTTGCTGAGGTCGTCGATCGTCTTCATGCTTCCTGGACTCCTTGAGTCTCCACTGTGAGCCTGCACGGAACAGGGCCCGGACAACGCGCCGTCGCGTCACCCGAGCCCTGTCCTCAACACATCGCGGTGTCCCGGCGGCTTGGGGCACCGCCCAGCGGTAGCTGTGGTGCGGACACCTCAGCGTTAGCTGGGGCAGGGCCACCGCCCAGCGTCAGCTGGGGTGGGGGCACCTCCCAGCGTTAGCTGGGGTGGGGGCACCTCCCAGCGTTAGCTGGGGGAGATCAGAGCTGGCCGCCGACGAACGTGGTCAGGTCGACCAGGCGGTTGGAGTAGCCCCACTCGTTGTCGTACCAGCCGATGACCTTCACGCTCTTGCCCTGGACCATCGTCAGGGAGGAGTCGAAGGTGCAGGACGCCGGCCAGTTGACGATGTCCGAGGAGACGATCGCGTCCTCGGTGTACTCCAGGATTCCCTTGAGCTGACCCTCGGCCGCCTTCTGGAACGCGGCGTTGACCTCGTCCTTCGAGACCTCACGCTCAAGCTCGATCACCAGGTCGGTGACGGAACCGGTCGGCACCGGGACGCGCATCGCGATGCCGTCCAGCTTGCCGGCGAGCTCCGGGATGACCAGCGCGGTGGCCTTGGCGGCACCCGTGGTGGTCGGAATGATGTTCTCCGCCGCGGCGCGGGCGCGACGCAGGTCGGAATGCGGGAAGTCCAGGATGCGCTGGTCATTGGTGTACGCGTGGACCGTCGTCATCATGCCCTTGACGATCCCGAAGTTCTCCAGGAGAACCTTGGCCATCGGCGCCACACAGTTGGTGGTGCAGGAGGCGTTGGAGATGACGTGGTGGTTGGCCGCGTCGTACTTGTCCTGGTTGACGCCCATCACGATGGTGATGTCCTCGTTCTTGGCCGGAGCCGAGATGAGGACCTTCTTGGCGCCAGCCGCAAGGTGCTTGGCGGCATCGTCACGCTTGGTGAAGATGCCGGTGGACTCGATGACGACATCGGCGCCGAGCTCGCCCCACGGAAGGGCGGCCGGGTCGCGCTCAGCCATCGTCTTGAATGTCTGGTTGCCCACCGTGATCGTGTCGGCGGTGTGGCTGACCTCCTGCTTCAGACGACCCAGGATGGTGTCGTACTTGAGCAGGTGCACCAGGGTGGCGTTGTCGGTCAGGTCGTTGACACCGACGATCTCGATGTCCGCGCCTTGCTCAAGGAGCGCGCGGAAGTAATTGCGACCGATACGGCCAAAGCCGTTGATGCCTACGCGGATCGTCACGAACCGATCTCCTCGTTGGTGTGCCGGTCTGGACGCCGGCGAGCTGTATGGGATGTCCCCGACCGCCTTTGACCCTACCTCCTGCACGAGACGCACGTGACATTGACAGGGGGCTGGGCGACAGTCGGGGCGGGGCATAGCACAGGTGTCCCGCGACCACTATGCGGCGGTCGGCACTGCTCGTGCGAGGGGCTGCCGGGCGGGCCGCGACGTGCGTGCGCGGGGGTCCGGGATGGCGTCCGGCGGGCGCCTGGAAGCACACTGGCCGGTCAGCGCCAGGGCGGTTCGTCAGCCGTGCGGCTGATCAGCCGCATCAGCTGGTTGACCGGCGCGTCAGCCGACCAGCCCGTCGGCCATTTCCTCGCCCATGTCGGCCAGATTCGACTCCGTGCCGGGCAGGCCGAGGTCCTGGGCCCGCTTGTCGGCCATGGCCAGCAACCGGCGGATACGGCCGGCGACGGCGTCCTTCGTCAGCGGCGGGTCGGCGAGCGCGCCCAGCTCCTCCAGCGACGCCTGCTTGTGATCCATGCGCAGCCTCCCCGCGGCGGCCAGGTGCTCGGGCACCTCCTCGCCGAGGATCTCCAGCGCACGCTGCACACGCGCGCCCGCGGCGACGGCGGCCCGCGCGGAGCGGCGCAGGTTGGCGTCGTCGAAGTTCGCGAGCCGGTTGGCGGTGGCCCGCACCTCGCGCCGCATCCGGCGCTCCTCCCAGGCCAGCACCGACTCATGGGCGCCGAGCCGGGTCAGCAGCGCGCCGATGGCGTCCCCGTCCCTGACGACCACCCGGTCCACGCCGCGCACCTCGCGCGCCTTCGCGGCGATCTGCAGCCTGCGGGCGGCGCCGACGAGCGCGAGCGCGGCCTCGGGTCCCGGACAGGTCACCTCAAGGGAGGACGAGCGTCCGGGCTCGGTGAGCGAGCCGTGCGCGAGGAAGGCGCCGCGCCAGGCGGCCTCGGCGTCGCACGTCGCGCCGGAGACCACCTGCGGGGGCAGGCCCCGGATCGGGCGGCCGCGGCCGTCGACCAGGCCCGTCTGCCGCGCCAGCTGGTCACCGCCCGCCACGACCCGCACCACGTACCTGCTGCCTCTGCGCAGCCCGCCAGGCGCCATGACCACCAGGTCGGAGGCGTGCCCGAAGATCTCCAGGATGTCCTTGCGCACCCGGCGGGCGGCGATCCCGGTGTCCAGCTCCGCTTCGATCACGATGCGCCCGCTGACCAGGTGCAACCCGCCCGCGAACCGCAGGATCGCCGAGACCTCCGCCTTCCGGCAGCAGGTCCGGGTGACGGGAAGCCGGGAGATCTCATCCTTCACCGCTGCCGTCATCGCCATGGGCCGATCCTTCCATGCATCCGAAAAATACGGTCATACGCGGCGGCCAACAGCTCTGGGTCGTGCCTGGCTGAGCCTTCCCCGGTGTCCTGCGGGGGAAGGCACCCAGGCGCGGCCACAGGCGCCAGCTCGACCGTGCCGCCGAGCCGCGCTGCGGCCTTCCGGAGGGTGTCGCGATCGGGCACGGCGGCCTCGTCGGCCAGCACCACGTCCAGGGCGAGTTTAGGGGCGTGTCGGGCCAAAACCTCCAAATGACGCTGCGGGGAGAAGCCTTCTGTTTCGCCGGGCTGTGGTGCGAGGTTCAACGACAGCACCCGCCGGGCCTTGGTCTCGATCAGCGCGTCCAGCAGCTCCGGCACGAGCAGATGCGGTATCACCGAGGAGAACCAGGAGCCGGGCCCGAGCACCACCCAGTCCGCGTCGAGCACCGCGGCCACGGCCTCGGGCACGGCGGGCGGGTCGTTGGGAACCAGGTGCACGGACTGCACCTCGCCCCGGGTGAGCGCGACGGTGGCCTGCCCGCGCACGGTGGAGATCTCCTCCGGAAGCGCCGGGTCGTGGCCCCGTACGAGCGCCTGGAGCTCCAGCGGAACGGCCGACATGGGCAGCACCCTGCCATGCGCCCCCAGGAGCCTGCCGACCCACTCCAGCGCCTTCACGTGGTCGCCCAGCTGTTCCCACAGGGCGACGATGAGCAGGTTGCCCACGGCGTGGCCGTGCAGCTCGCCCTCGCTCGCGAAGCGGTGCTGGATGACGCGCGCCCAGGTCTGTCCCCAGTCGTCGTCGCCGCACAGCGCGGCCAGGGCCTTACGCAGGTCACCGGGGGGCAGCACGCCCAGCTCGTCCCGCAGCCGGCCGCTGGAGCCGCCGTCGTCGGCGACGGTGACGACGGCGGTCAGGTCGCCGGTGATGCGGCGCAGCGCGGCGAGCGAGGCGGACAGCCCCCGGCCGCCGCCGAGGGCGACGACCTTGGGCTGTGCGCCACGGGTGGTACGGGCTCCGACCAGACGCCGGAACCGCCGGGAACGGATCGTCACTCGCGCCCCATGTCCCGGTGCACGATGACGGTCTCCACGCCCTCCGCCGCGAGCCTGGCGGCCAGCTTCTCCGACATCGCCACGCTGCGGTGCTTGCCGCCCGTACAGCCGACGGCGATGGTCACGTAGCGCTTGCCCTCGCGCCGGTAACCGGTGGCGATGAGCTGTAGCAGCTCGGCGTACCGGTCGAGGAACTCCTTGGCGCCCGGCTGGTTGAAGACGTAGCCGGAGACCTCCTCGTTGAGTCCGGTGAACGGCCGCAGCTCCGGCACCCAGTGCGGGTTGGGGAGGAAGCGGCAGTCCACCACCAGGTCGGCGTCAACGGGCAGCCCGTACTTATAGCCGAACGACATCACCGTCGCCCGCAGCTCCGGCTCCTCGTCGCCCGCGAACTGGGCGTCCATCTTGGCGCGCAGCTCGTGCACGTTGAGGCTGGAGGTGTCGATCACCAGGTCGGCGTCGCCTCGCAACTCGCGGAGCAGGTCCCGCTCGGCGGCGATGCCGTCGACGATCCGGCCGTCGCCCTGGAGCGGATGCGGGCGGCGGACCGACTCGAAGCGGCGCACCAGCGCGTCGTCGGACGCCTCAAGGAACAGCACACGGCGCTTGACGTGCTTGGCCTGGAGATCGGCGAAGGACTCGCGGAGGTTGTCGAAGAAGCGGCGGCCACGGACGTCCACGACGACCGCGATACGCGCCACATTGCCCTGCGAGCGAGCCCCGAGATCCACCATGGTGGGGATCAGGGCGGGCGGCAGGTTGTCCACGACGAACCAGCCAAGATCCTCCAGGCACTTCGCGGCGGTGCTGCGGCCCGCCCCCGACATCCCAGAGATGATCACCAGCTCGGGGATGGCCGCCGCTTCGGTGGCCTCTCCCGTCGTGCCCGTACTCACCTGTGCTTCATCTCCATCGATCTCATTCATCGTTACTGCCCCCGTTCCGATGATGCCGCCGTGGAAGCGGCGTCATCCTCCATGATCTCTCCTGTGGCGGTATTCACCGCCGGAGCGGCCGGAGCCGCCTGTGCGAGGGCCCCGGCGACCGTCTCGGCCGTCTTGCGGCCGATGCCGGGGACCTCGCAGATCTGGTCGACCGTCGCGGCGCGCAGTCGTTTGAGCGATCCGAAGTGCTTGAGGAGGGCCCGCTTGCGGGTGTCCCCCAGCCCGGGCACCGCGTCCAGCGGTCCGGCCTTGAAGCTCGCCGCCCGCTTGGTGCGCTGGTAGGAGATCGCGAAGCGGTGTGCCTCGTCACGGACGCGCTGCAGCAGATACAGCCCCTCGCTGCTGCGGGGCAGCACGACGGGGTCGTCCTCGCGGGGCAGCCAGACCTCTTCGAGGCGCTTGGCGAGCCCGCAGACGGCGACGTCGTCTATGCCCAGCTCGTCGAGGGCCCGCTGGGCGGCGGCGACCTGCGGCTGCCCGCCGTCCACGACGACGAGCTGCGGCGGGTAGGCGAAGCGGCGCGGCCTGCCATCGTCCTCACGGGCGGGGTCCACCGGCTCCGGGGCGGGGCCGGACTCCGGGCCGGAGTCCGCTGTCCGCCCGGGCGGACCGGTCTCCTGCGTCTCCCCGGCGTCTCCTTCCTCACCCCACTCGCCCGTCCGCTGCTTCTCCTGCACATAGCGGCGGAAGCGGCGGCCGATCACCTCGTGCATCGACCGGACGTCGTCCTGGCCCTCGAAGGACTTGATCTGGAACCGGCGGTACTCGCTCTTGCGCGGCAGTCCGTCCTCGAAGACCACCATCGAGGCCACCACGTCGTCTCCCTGCAGGTGGGAGATGTCGAAACACTCGACGCGCAGCGGAGCCGTCTCAAGACCCAGC
This sequence comes from Streptomyces sp. A01, assembly GCF_059026195.1. NCBI lineage: Bacteria > Bacillati > Actinomycetota > Actinomycetes > Kitasatosporales > Streptomycetaceae > Streptomyces > Streptomyces sp. A01. The sequence continues at coordinate 43,926 of NZ_JBWLKN010000010.1, forward strand.
GCCTCAGCGATCTCCTCCAGCGCCCTGGACCGGGTGGTCAGGTCGGAGGCGCGCTTGGTCTTGTGCAGCACCAGGGCCTGCTGGGCGTTGCGCGCGACGGTCGCCATCAGGTCCTTCTTGTCGCCGCGCTGCGGTATCCGCAGGGAGACGTTCGCCCCGCGCCGCTCGGTGAGCCACTGGGTGACCGCGTCGGTGTCGTCGGGGAGGACTGGGACCAGCACCTCCTTGGGCACGGCGTCGCCTCGCTCCTCCCCGTACAGCTGCTGAAGGGCGTGCTCGACGAGCCCGGCGGTGTCCACGGCCTCGACCTTGTCGGTGACCCAGCCGCGCTGGCCGCGCACCCGCCCGCCCCGGACATGGAAGATCTGCACGGCGGCCTCCAGCTCGTCCTCGGCGACCGCGATCAGGTCGGCGTCGGTGGCGTCGGCGAGGACGACGGCGTTCTTCTCCATGGCGCTCTTGAGCGCCGCTATGTCATCGCGGAGCCTGCCCGCCTTCTCGTATTCCATCTCTTCGGCGGCCTCCTGCATCTGCCGCTCCAGACGCCGGATGTACGCGCCGGTCCGGCCCGCCATGAAGTCGCAGAACTCGTCGGCGAGTTCCCGGTGTTCCTCGGCCGTCACCCGGCCCACACACGGGGCGGAGCACTTGCCGATGTATCCCAGCAGGCAGGGGCGGCCGATCTGGGCGGAGCGCTTGAACACCCCGGCCGAGCACGTCCGTACGGGGAAGACCCGCAGCATCAGGTCGACCGTCTCGCGGATCGCCCACGCGTGCGCGTACGGGCCGAAGTAGCGCACGCCTTTCCGCTTGGGGCCGCGCATCACCTGGACGCGGGGGAACTCCTCGTTCAGCGTGACGGCCAGTGACGGATAGCTCTTGTCGTCGCGGTATTTGACGTTGAACCGCGGGTCGAACTCCTTGATCCACGCGTACTCCAGCTGGAGCGCCTCCACTTCGGTGGAGACGACGGTCCACTCGACGGCGGCGGCCGTGGTGACCATGGTGCGGGTACGCGGATGGAGGTTCGCCAGGTCCTGGAAGTACGACGAGAGCCGCTGGCGCAGGCTCTTCGCCTTTCCTACATAGATCACCCGGGCGTGCTGGTCCCGGAACTTGTAGACCCCGGGCGAGTCGGGGATCTGTCCCGGCTTGGGTCGGTAACTGCTGGGGTCGGCCATGGTCACCACCCTACTGGCGGGGGGTGACAGTCCGGCCGCTGCGGCGTGCCAGGCCCGGCCCGGAGCGCGCCGTCCGGCCACCGGCGCGCGCCCCGTCCCGCCTCGCCACCAGCACGTCCGCCGCCGCACGCGAAGCGTCGCGACGGTGCGTAGCCGTCCGTACGCCGACCGGCCCCGGCGCGTCTCCGCACCGGGGCCGGTCCCATCCTCTGGCCTCAACGGTCTCGGCAGCCTCTACGGCCTCCGCAGCCCCGTGGGCTTCAGTACTTCACGGGTCAGCGGCGCCGCAGCCGCACGGCCGCCGCTCCGGACAGGCCGAGAGCGGTGAGCGCGGCGAGCGCGATGAGCGCGGACGTCCCCGTCAGCAGACCCTCGTCGGCGGAAGGCGAGGTGGCAGCGGTCTGGCGGCCGCCGTCCCGCGCGTCCCCGCTGACGTCCTCGGCACTCAGCGACCCGGCGGGAGCTGAGCCTCCCGGCTTCTCGGCGTACCCGCCGGCCTGGCCCTTCTTGGCGTAGTCCGAGCCAGGCAGCTTGTCCGCGTACGCCTTGTTGACCCGCTCGCGGTACGCGTCCACGCTCGTGCCGCGTGCGCCGATCGCGCGGGTCGCGTCGGAGTCCAGCGGCAGGACGCGGGCGCCGCGCTGCACGTACCAGGCGTCGATCTGCGGCTCGCGGAAGACGGTTCCGCCGCCCAGCTTCTTGGCGCCCTTGGCCGCGTAGTACGTCTCGTCGGAGCCGGTGGCGATGTTGACCACCTTCCAGCTGCCGCCGGTACGCGCCGCCCACACCGACGCCACCTGGCCGTCGGTGGCCACCGCCTTGCTGGCCAGGAACTCCAGCTTGGCGATGGGCGCGTCACTCTTCCCCGAGGCGTCGGCCACGAAGTCGCGGGAAAGGGTGTAGACGGGCACCGTCGCGCCGTCGATACGCGGGTCGGCCTTCGCCTTGCTGACCGCGCCGTCGCGGGCGAAGAAGCGCGAGAGGGTGTTCAGGGTGCTGGGTGCCGCGCTCGCGTCACGGGCCGCGTCGACGCTCGCCGCGGCGGGCGCCTTGGGGGCGGCGGGGGCCTCGGCGGCAGCCGCGTGCGGCGCGCCCGCCAGCAGCGTGGCGGCCACGGCGGCGACGGTGACGGTCGCCGCCCGTACACGGGACCGTCGGGAGGTGAGTGCGGCTGTCTGCCGGGGAGTGTGCTTGGCGGTCATGACCTCACGCTCCGATCTTGTAGAGCGAGTGGGTCCAGGAGAACTCGTTGTTGTCCACGTACCAGTTGTGCGAGGCCCAGTTGTAGCGGTCGTTGTTCGGCCACGGGTCGCCCCAGTAGACCCAGCTGCTCGCCGTGTCATAGCCGTAGATGACGTGCATGTGCCCACCGCCCGAGGACCACTGGATGCGGGTCTCGATGGGGCGCTGCGCGTTGATCTCATTCTGCACGGTGGCGTACTGCAGCCAGCCGCTGACGTACGAACCCGGGGATATCCCAGCCCAGCGCAGGCCCGTCTGCACATTGCCGAGCGTCGCCTGGTTGTTGGGGCATTCGGTGCCCTGCTGGCGGTTGAAGGCCGCGTTGCAGAACTGGTTCTGGCTGTACTTCTTGCCCATCCAGGTGGCGATGGTGTTGCCCGCGGCGGCCCAGCACCAGTTGCTCTTCTGCTGCGCCTGCATGGTGATGTTCAGCCGGTTGGCACCCAGCGCACTCCGGGTGTCATCGGGAGCGGCCGTGGCCGTCGCCGCGGGGGCCGCGAACAGCGCGGCCAAGGCGAGCGCCGCGACGGACAGCCGTCTGCCGTTCGGTCGCCGCGAGCGGCGTGGTCGTATGAAGTGGGGCATGGCGTTCCTCCCAGGGGCGGGGGGTTGGGTGGAGGAGCGCGTCCGGACGCTGGGAGGAGCATCGGGTGTTGTCTGGGTACGGTCAACACGTTTCAATGCGGAATGACACACCGATGTGAACGGTCAGGACCACATGTGAACGCCTTGTGCCCTCCTCGCTGGATAGCAGCAGCCCGAGCATCGAAGCGGTCTGTTCCGCTCGTGAACGTTCACTCGTGAACATCGGTGTGTGAATATCCGTCCTGAGCTCACTCAGGGGAGGCATGCGATGAGACACACCACCGCGCAGTCGGCCACGGCCGAAGCCGAATTGGCCCAGGCGCTGAGCACCGGTCCCTTCCCGCTGGCGCTGCGCGCCGCACTCACCGCGCGCGGCCTCGCCCTGCACCGGGTCCAGCACCGGCTCGCCCAGCGCGGCGTCAAGGTCGGCGTCACCAGCCTCAGCTACTGGCAGCAGGGCGCCCGTACGCCGCGCAGGCCCGAGTCGCTACGCGCCGTACGGGCTCTGGAAGAGGTGCTGGAACTGCCCGCGCACTCACTGACCCGGCTGCTCGAACCGGCCCTGCGGCCAGAGACCGAACGCCCCGTCTCCCGCTCCCTCCGCTCACTGCTCGAACAGTCCGGCGCGCTGGCGCAGTTGATCGCCGACCTCGGCTCGCCGGTCGACGGCGGCCTGCACACCGTCTGCCACCTGGAGCGCGTCCAGATCGGGCCCAAGCGCGAACTGCGCGCGCGTGAGTCGCAGCAGGTGGTCCGCGCCCACCGGGACGGCGTGGACCGCTACCTCTCCATCCACCACGGCGACAGCGGCTGCGAGCCCAGCCTGATGCGGGTGCGGGCGACGGACAACTGCCGGGTCGGCAGGATGCGCTGGCACACGGGCACCGGCGTCCTCGTCACGGAACTGCTCTTCGACGCCCGGCTGCGCGCCGGGGACACCTACGTCTTCGGCTACGTCGTCGAGGACGGCACCGCGGGCGAGAGCACCGAATACGTCAGGGGCTTCACGTACGCGGGCGGGCAGTATGTCCTCCAGGTGCGGTTCGACCCGGCGGCCCTGCCGGTCCGCTGCCACCGCTTCGCCCAGGGCTCGGCCGGTGCCCCGCGCAGCGGACAGCGGGAACTCACACTGAGCGGCCAGCACCGCACCGTGCACCTCACCGAGCAGGGCGTACGCCCCGGCATACTCGGCATCGGCTGGGACTGGACGTAGTCCCGCCAGGCCACCGCGCGAGCCGCCGACCGGGAGAGGCTGGCAGCGGGAGCCCCGGGCCGCGGAGCCCGGCCGGCCCGGCCCGTCCGGGACGGGTGAGCGGGGGCGCCCGGCGCGCTACGCCTTGGGGCCCGCCACGAGCTTGCCGCCCTCCGTCCGCACCGGCACCGAGGGCAGCGGCGCCCCAGCCGGGCCGTCCAGCACCTTGCCGGTCGCCGGATCGAACTGGCTCTTGTGGCAAGGACAGTGGGCCTTCCCGTCCTCGATCTTCCTCAGGGTGCACCCCGAGTGTGTGCACACCGCGCTGAAAGCCCTGAACTCGCCCTTCACCGGCTGCGCGACCAGCAGCCGGTCGTCGCGGTAGAGCTTCGCTCCCCCGACCGGGACCTCGGTCGGCGCGCCGAGCTCGACGGGCGCGGTGGGCGTCGGCGACCCCGGGCGGCGCTCCCCCGCCGAGCAGGCGGCCACGCCGAGCCCCGCCGCACCGGCCAGCGCCGCCCCTCGCAGGACGGTACGACGACTCGCGGGCTGGCAGCTCATGGTGACTCCACGGGACACAGGTGATCACGGACCGTTCGCCCCCCGACGATACCTGGCCCAGCGAGTGCGTAAACGCTTGCGTAAACGTTTACGCGGGGTGATCGCGTGCGGTACGTTCCTGCCCCGCCCACTGTCGGCACCGACGCCGGACGAGGCGGCCGGAGCCGGTGCCGCGGACCGAGGGCTCCGGACGTGCCACCGCGTGGGTGACGGCTCAACAGGGACTCACCAGAGACTCTTCAAGAACCGGAGAGGGACACCGATGGCGACCATGCACGACGTGGCGAGGCACGCCGGTGTCTCCATCGCCACCGTCTCGCATGTCCTGAACGCGACCCGCCCGGTACGCCCCGCCACCCGTGAAGCGGTACTGCGAGCCATCGACGCGCTGGGCTACACCCACAACACCCTCGCCCGCTCCCTGGTGACCTCCCGCACCCGCTCGATCGGCCTCGCCGTGTCCGCCGTCAGCAACCCGTACTTCACCGAGATCCTGCGGGGCGTGGAGACCAACGCCATGCGGCACGGCTACGGCCTGCTGATCGCCGACCCGCACGACGACCCGGTACGCGAACGCCAGGCGGTACAGCTTCTGCACGAGCGGCGGGTGGACGGCGTGATCGTCGCGCCGTCCGCCGACCCCGGCGGCGTGATCGGCTATCTGTCGCGGCACCGGGTCCCGGCCGTGTTCATCGACCGGCTGGTGGACGGCGCGGGCGGTGTGAGCGGCGCGGCGGACGCGGCGGGCGCCCCCTCGGCCGCGGCGGAGCCGGGCCCTCCCGCGTACGACCAGGTGTACGACCAGGTCTGCTCGGAGAACGCCGGGCCCATGGAAGAGCTCGTCCTGCACCTCGCCGGCCTCGGCCACACCCGGATCGGACTGGTCTCCGGACTGGCGGGACTGAGCACCACCACCGAGCGGATGGCGGGCTACCGCGCCGGACTACGGCGCCGGGACCTGGCGTTCGACCCCTCTCTCGTAGCGGACGGCAACTCCCAGGCGGAGGGCGCCCGGCTGGCCACCGGACGGCTGCTGTCGCACTCCGCTCCCCCCACCGCGCTCATCACGGCGAACAACGCCATGACCATCGGCGCCCTGAGCGCCCTGCGCGAACTCGGCCTCGCTGTCCCGCGCGACATCGCCCTGGCCTGCTTCGACGACTTCACCTGGGCGGACCTCTTCCAGCCGCGGCTCACGGCCATCGCCCAGCCGTGCCTGGAGCTCGGCGCCACCGCCGTACGCCTGCTGCTCGACCGGCTGGACGCTCCCGGCCGACCGCCCCGGACCGTGCGGCTGCCGTGCTCCTTCGCCCACCGCACGTCCTGCGGCTGCCCACCCACCAGCGCCTCCACGGACGCCCCAGCCACCGCCCTCGCCACCACCCACTCGTCCGCCCCTTGCGACGCGCCGATCCCGCCTTCCAGCAGCGCCGCCCAGCCCGTGTGGCGGCCCCCGTCCCCCCACACACCCGGCCTTCCACACGCGCCCCACCCACACCCCTGAAGCGTCCCGATCCGCAGCCAGGGACGCGCCCCCTTGCAGGAGAGGACTCCCACTCATGATCGTCGTTGCCGGAGAAGCCCTGATCGACCTGATCCCGGGCGGGACGGGGACGCCGGCCACCCAGGGAGAGCTGCCCCTGCTGGTGCCCCGGCGCGGCGGCGGCCCGTACAACACCGCCGTCGCCCTGGGGCGGCTGGGCTCACCCACCGCGTTCTGCTCCCGGGTCTCCTCGGACGGCTTCGGGGCGACCCTGCTCGAAGGGCTGCGTGCCGCCGGGGTGGACACCTCGCTGGTGCAGCGCGGCCCGCAGCCCACCACGCTGGCGGTGGCCGAGGTCGGCGGCGACGGCTCGGCCGGGTACGTCTTCTACGTCGAGGGCACCGCGGACCGGCTCTTCCAGCTTCCGGCCGCCCTGCCGCCGGGGACGACCGCCCTGTCGCTGGGGACGTGTTCACTCGTGCTGGAGCCGGGCGCCAGCGCGTATGAGGCGCTGTTGCGCCGGGAGGCCGCGCGGGGGGTGTTCACCGCTCTAGATCCCAATATCCGGGCCGCGCTGATCCCGGACGGGGACGCCTACCGTGCCCGCTTCCGTGGCTGGCTGCCGCACGTCAGCCTGCTGAAACTCTCCGTCGAGGACGCGACCTGGCTGGCCGGCTCGTCCGACGCGGGCGGCGCCGTTGGCGACTGGCTGGCGGCAGGCCCGGCGGCTGTTGTCCTCACCCATGGCGGGGACGGGCTCAGCGTCCACACGCGGGCAGGCGGGGACGTCCGGGTGCCTGGCGCCCCGGTCGATGTGGTGGACACCATCGGCGCAGGCGACACCGTCAATGCCGCTCTGCTGCACCGGCTCGCCTCTCACGACGCGCTGTCCAGCGACGCGTTGGCACGGCTCAGCACCGACACCTGGCGCGACATCCTGTGCTTCGCAGCCCGCGCTGCCGCCCTCACCTGCTCCCGGCCGGGCGCCGAACCGCCCTACGCAGCGGAGCTCGCCTGACCGGTACGCGCCCTTGCATCCTGGCGCCCGGCCCCCTGGCGCCCGGCGGGGCTCCCCCGACGCCCCTCGCCGCCCGCCGCCGGACGGGTCTCGTCTCTTGGAGCCCGTCGGCGGCGACTGCCGCCGGCCCTGGACCCATGCCGCCGTCCCGGTGTCGGGTGCCGGTCCCGCGACGACCGTGGCGTGGTCGCCTGACCTGGGGCCGGCGGCTGGGCAGGACCGCTTACGCGCCGCGCGTGCGCGTGGCCTTCTTCGCCACGGTCCTCTTCGTGGTGGCCGCCTTCCCCGTGGCGGACTTCGCGGGCTTCTTCGCGGCCGGGGCCTTCTTGGTGGCTATGGCCTGCTTCGCGGTGGTCTTCCCGGTCGCTCCGGCCGCGATGGCCACCTTCGCGGCCGTCTTCTTCACGGCCCTCTTCCGCGTCGGAGGCGACCCGGCGTCGCTGACCCGGTCGCCCAGCAGGTCCCGGAGGAACTTGCCCGTGTGGCTGGTCGAGACCGACGCCACCTGCTCCGGGGTTCCCTCGGCGACGACCAGACCGCCGCCGCTGCCGCCTTCCGGACCCATGTCCACGACCCAGTCAGCCGTCTTGATGACATCGAGGTTGTGCTCGATGACGATCACGGTGTTGCCCTTGTCGACCAGACCGGACAGCACCTTGATCAACTTGCTGATGTCCTCGAAGTGCAGGCCGGTGGTCGGCTCGTCCAGCACGTACACCGTGCGGCCCGTCGAGCGCTTCTGCAGCTCGCTGGAGAGCTTGACGCGCTGCGCCTCACCACCGGAGAGGGTCGGCGCGGACTGTCCGAGCCGCACATAGCCGAGCCCGACCTCGTTGAGCGTCCGCAGATGGCGGGCGATGGCGGGCACGGCCTCGAAGAACTCCAGGCCCTCCTCGATGGGCATGTCCAGCACCTCGGCAATGGACTTGCCCTTGTAGTGCACCTCAAGGGTCTCCCGGTTGTACCGCGCGCCGTGGCAGACCTCGCACGGCACGTACACATCCGGCAGGAAGTTCATCTCGATCTTGATCGTGCCGTCGCCGGAGCAGTTCTCACAGCGGCCGCCCTTGACGTTGAACGAGAACCGGCCGGGCAGATAGCCACGGACCTTGGCCTCCATCGTCTCCGCGAAGAGCTTGCGGACATGGTCGAAGACGCCGGTGTACGTCGCCGGGTTGGAGCGCGGCGTACGGCCGATCGGCGACTGGTCCACATGCACGACCTTGTCGACGAGGTCGTCGCCTTCGACCCGGGTGTGCCGCCCGGGCACGGACCGCGCACCGTTCAGCTCTCGCGCGAGGTGGGTGTACAGGATGTCGTTGACCAGCGTCGACTTGCCCGAACCCGACACGCCGGTGACGGCGGTCAGCACACCCAGGGGGAAGGACACATCGATGTCCTGGAGGTTGTTCTCCCGCGCGCCATGGACGGTCAGCTGGCGCTCGGCGTCGACCGGGCGGCGGTCCACCGGTGTCGCGATGGCCCGCTTGCCCGCCAGATACTGCCCGGTGATCGAGTCGTCGTTACGGAGCAGCTCCGCCAGCGAGCCGCTGTGCACCACCTTGCCGCCGTGCTCGCCCGCTCCGGGGCCGATGTCCACCACCCAGTCCGAGGCCTTGATGGTGTCCTCGTCGTGCTCCACCACGATGAGGGTGTTGCCGAGGTCGCGGAGGCGCACCAGGGTCTCGATGAGCCGGTGGTTGTCGCGCTGGTGCAGGCCGATGGACGGCTCGTCGAGGACATAGAGCACGCCGACGAGGCCGGAGCCGATCTGGGTGGCGAGCCGGATGCGCTGCGCCTCACCACCGGAGAGCGTGCCCGCCGCCCGGTTGAGCGAGAGGTAGTCCAGGCCTACGTCCACGAGGAACCGCAGCCGCTCGTTGACCTCCTTGAGCACCCGCTCGGCGATCTTCTTCTCCCGCGCGCTGAGCTTGAGGTCACGCAGGAAGTCGGCGCACTCGCTGATCGACATCGCGGCGATCTCCGCGATGGACCGGCTCTGCACGGTCACAGCGAGGACGATCGGCTTGAGCCTGGTGCCCTCACAGGTCGGGCACGGCACCTCGCGCATGTAGCCCTCGAAGCGCTCCCGGCTGGTGTCGCTCTCCGCCTCCGAATGCCGCCGCTTGACGAAGGGCACCGCGCCCTCGAACGCGGTGGTGTAGGCGCGCTCGCGTCCGTAGCGGTTGCGGTAGCGGACCTCGATCTGCGTCCGGTGCCCGTTGAGCAGGGCCTTCTTGGCCCGCTGCGGGAGCCCGGCCCAGGGGATGTCCGTACGGAAGCCGAGCGCGTCGGCGAGCGCTCCCACCAGGCGGCCGAAGTAGTCCTTGGTGTGGCCGTGGGACCAGGGGTGGACCGCCCCCTCGTCCAGGGACTTGTCCTCGTCCGGGACGATCAGCTCCGGGTCGACCTCCATGCGGGTGCCGATGCCGGAGCAGTCCGGGCAGGCGCCGAAGGGAGAGTTGAAGGAGAAGGAGCGCGGCTCCAGCTCCTCGAAGGACAGGTCGTCGTACGGGCAGTAAAGGTGCTCCGAGAACATCCGCTCGCGCTGCGGGTCGTCCTCTTCGAGGTCCACGAAGTCGAGGATGACCATGCCGCCGGAGAGGCCGAGGGCCGTCTCCACCGAGTCGGTCAGCCGCCGCTTGGCGCTGTCCTTCACGGTGAGGCGGTCGACCACCACCTCGATGGTGTGCTTCTCCTGCTTCTTGAGCGTGGGCGGGTCGGAGAGCTGGATCGTCGTCCCGTCCACCCGGGCCCGGCTGTACCCCTTGGTCTGCAGGTCGCTGAAGAGGTCGACGAACTCTCCCTTGCGCTCCCGCGCCAGTGGCGACAAGACCTGGAAGCGGCTGCCCTCGGGCAGCTCAAGCACACGGTCCACGATCGCCTGCGGCGACTGGCGGGCGATCGGGCGGCCGCACTCCGGGCAGTGCGGCTTGCCGATCCGGGCGAAGAGGAGCCTGAGGTAGTCGTAGACCTCGGTGATCGTGCCGACCGTGGAGCGCGGGTTGCGCGATGTGGACTTCTGGTCGATGGAGACCGCGGGAGACAGGCCCTCGATGAAGTCCACATCGGGCTTGTCCATCTGGCCCAGGAACTGGCGGGCGTAGGAGGAGAGCGACTCGACGTACCGGCGCTGCCCCTCGGCGAAGATCGTGTCAAACGCGAGAGAGGACTTACCCGACCCCGAGAGCCCGGTGAAAACGATGAGGGAGTCACGCGGGAGGTCGAGCGAGACATTCTTGAGATTGTGCTCGCGAGCGCCACGGACGATGAGACGGTCGGCCACGCCGGTCGGCACCTTTCTTGAGAGAGGCAGAGCGGAGCGGTGCCCCGGAAACCCAGGGTATGGGGGGCGCTCCCTTGACGTCGTACTTCGATGCCATCAACGAGCCTATAGCACGCACATTCGAATTACGGAGAAACTCTGCCACCTTCACCCGATCGGGTGGCGAGCACTACCTTTGGATCATGACCGACTTCGCGCACGACGCGGCCGCCGTCCAGGCAGCCACCGACCGACTGCTGACCGCGGTGACCTCGCTGGACGATGACGCGGCCGCCCGTCCGTCGCTGCTGCCCGGCTGGACACGGGGCCACATCCTCGGGCACCTCTCCCGCAACGCCGACGCCCTCGTGAATCTCCTCACGTGGGCGCGCACCGGCGAAGAAATCCCGATGTACCCCGATGACGGCGCGCGCAACGCGGACATCGAGCGCGACGCCGACCGACCCATGGCCGTGCACCTCGACGATCTGCGCACGAGCGCCTTCCGCTTCAATTCCGCGGCCGCCGCCCTACCGAAGGACCGCTGGGACTTCGAGGTCGCCATGCGCAACGGCGTGACCGAACGCGCCGCCCGGCTGCCGTTCCGGCGGCTCGTCGAGATCGAGCTGCACCACGTTGACCTGGACATCGGCTACCAGCTGACGGATCTGCCCGCCGATTTCGTCGAGCAGGAGATCGAGTTCCTCGCCGACGGGAAGTTCTCCGGCCACCCAGCCGTGCCGCCGCTGCTCCTCACCGCCCCCGGAGGCCGCAGCTGGCGCACGGGACGAGCCGAGGGCGACCCGGCCACTGTCGAGGGTACGCCCGTCGCACTGCTCGGCTGGCTCACCGGCCGCGGCGGCGACTCGGTCCCCACGTCGTCTGACGCTCCGCTGCCCGCCCTCCCGCCGCTAGGCTGAGACCATGACGTACAGCGGAACGGTGGAGGTCGGCGGACCCGCCGACGTACGCGAGCTGCCCGACCTGATGATCTCGAAGCTCGCCGTCGGCCCGATGAACAACAACGCGTATTTGCTGCGCTGCCGGGCCACTGGTGAGCAACTGCTCATCGACGCGGCCAACGACTCCTCAAGGCTGCTCGCCTTCCTCGGCGACGACGGCGCTGCTTCCGTCGTCACCACTCACCAGCACGGCGACCACTGGCAGGCGCTCGACGCCGTGGTGGAGGCCACCGGCGCCCGCACCTACGCGGGACGGCTCGACGCCGAGGGCATTCCGGTGGCGACCGATGTCCTGGTGGACGACGGCGACACGATCCGGGTCGGCCGGGTCGAGCTGACCGCGCGCCATCTCGCCGGCCACACCCCGGGCAGCATCGCCCTGGTCTACGACGACGCGCACGGCCATCCCCACGTCTTCACCGGCGACTGCCTCTTCCCCGGCGGTGTCGGGAACACCTGGGGCGAGGAGCGGTCCTTCACCAGCCTGATCAACGACGTGCGGAGCAAGCTGTTCGACGTGCTGCCGGACGAGACCTGGGTCTACCCCGGCCACGGCGCCGACACCACGCTCGGCGCCGAGCGCCCGCACCTCGCCGAGTGGCGCGAGCGCGGCTGGTAGCACGACGAACCCCAGGCAGCAGACCTGTCCGTAGGCGAGGCTCTTGACGGCAGCGCTTACGCGGACGCGGCGGCACATGGCCGGATAGCACCGGAGAACGCACCGAAGGGGCGCGCCAGGGATGCCACTCCCCGGTGCGCCCCTTCGGGCTGCCCGATCAGACGTCGACGCTGTCCTTCTCCGCGGCGTTCTTCGCGGCGTCCACCTTGGTCTGCTTCTTGTTGGCGCCGAGGCTGGTGATGGTCGTGATGACGAGCACCGCGCAGATGACGCCGAGCGAGACCGGGATGCTGATCTCCGGAACGTGCACACCGGACTCGTGCAGCGCGTGCAGGACCAGCTTCACTCCGATGAAGCCGAGGATGACCGACAGCCCGTACGACAGGTGGACCAGCTTCTTCAGCAGTCCGCCGATGAGGAAGTACAGCTGGCGCAGACCCATCAGGGCGAAGGCGTTCGCGGTGAAGACGATGTACGGGTCCTGGGTCAGGCCGAAGATCGCCGGGATCGAGTCCAGCGCGAACAGGACATCCGTCGTACCGATGGCCAGCATGACGATGAGCATCGGCGTTATCAGCCGCTTGCCGTTCTCGACGACGAACAGCTTGGTGCCGTGGTACTTGTCGGTCGAGGGGAAGCGCCGCTCCACCATCTTCAGGAAGCGGTTCTCCTCGAACTCCTCTTCCTCCTCCTCGGCACGGGCCTCCTGGATGAGCTTCCACGCCGTCCAGATCAGGAAGGCGCCGAAGATGTAGAAGACCCAGGCGAAGTTCGCGATGATCGCGGCTCCGGCGCCGATGAACCCGGCGCGCAGCACCAGGGCTATCAGCACACCCACCATCAGCACCCGCTGCTGGTAGATCGTCGGCACCGCGAACTTCGCCATGATCAGGACGAAGACGAAGAGGTTGTCGACGCTCAGCGACTTCTCGGTGATGAAGCCCGCGAAGAACTCACCGGACGGCTGACCGCCCCCGAATATCAGCAGGCCGAGCCCGAACAGCCCGGCGAGGGCGATCCAGACGGCGGTCCAGATTCCGGCCTCCTTGAGGGAGACCTCGTGTGGTTTGCGGCCACCGATGAAGAAATCGATGGCGATCAGGGCGGACAGACCAAGAATGGTCAGCACCCACAGGGTCAAGGAAACGTCCACTGCTCCTCCGGCAGATTGCGTACGGCATCTATCAGCGTCGTCGCTGCCGGAGGTCTCTTCCGCCTGGGCCGCCAAGCCGGCCGAGCCCAGACCGACGCCCCGGGATCAGATCGATCCGTGATGACGGGAACGTCGCAGTAGGAGTACTCCCCTCCGCGAAAAGAAGAGTACAGGAAAACCCAAGGAAGAGTAAAGGTAAGGATAAAAGCGCAAGTCAGGCTGGCTTTAAGGTCAAGTGATCATTCCGCCACGTCGTGCTCGCCGTAGGACTCGCGCGCCCGTGCCACCAGTGTCAGGACGTGGGTCAGCACATCGCTCCCCCGAGGCACGAGCGACGGCTCGTACGTCCAGGCATGCCCGACCCAGGGGTCGGCGAGGTGGTCGTCGGGGACCGGCGTGACACGCAGCAGAGAGCGCCACAGCGGATCGAGCACCGGCCCGTACGCCCGGGCGTCCTCCCGGTCGGCCACCATCATCAGGTGGACGCCGACCGAGGGACCCTCGTCCGCGAGGTAGCGCAGCTGAGTGACAGCCCGGTCGTCGAAACCGTGCGGGAAGTCATTGACGATCAGCAGTTGCTGAGCGGTGTCGAGGTCACGCGGCAGCGCGTCCACGGCGCCGCTGCGGATGGCCATCTGTACGAGGTCGACCCGCTGCGTCAGCTTCGCGAGGACCGCCGAGACGCCCTGCGCCCCGGTCGCGGGCGGCTCGGGCAAGGCTCCCGTGCTCGTCAGCGGGGCAAGCGTGGACGCGGCCGATCCGGCCGGGTCGATCACATGGACCGCGAACTCGCCGACCGGGTAGACCGCCAGCAGACGCGCGGCATGCGCGACGGCGCTCTCCATCGCGAGCCGTCGCAGCTCCGTGGAGTCCAGCATCGCGGAGTCCGGCGAAGCCGCACGCCCGCTGTCCACCCACAGACCGCGCTCAAGCGGTAGCCGCACGATCATGGGAATGTGCAGGTCAGCGCATTCCGGGAGGCTCAGATCACCGAGGCGCAGGGCCATCGGGATCTCCATCGGGACCTCGAAGCCCTGCCATACGGGGCTCTCCCAGCGGGCGAACGCGGGCGGCAGGGCGGGTTCGACCACCTCGGCCTCGGCGGCGAGCTGCGCGAGGTCGCGGTCCAGGACGGCACGTGCCCTGTCCACCAGCTCGCAGTGCTTGGCGCGCGCCTGCGCGCGGGCCGAGTCGGCGAGCGGCCCCACACGGCTGCGGGGGTCGGAGAGCACCTTGTCGAGCTCCTGCTCCATCCGGGAGTCCGCGAAGTCGACCGCGCTGCGGTACGCCGCCATCGTCCGGGCCAGGTCCTCGAACATGCCCCAGACCTGGTTGTACAGCCGCTCCTCCATCGTCCAGCCAGAGGCGTCCCCCGCGACCGGCGCGGGAGGCTGCCCCGCCGGGCCGGGCGGAGCCGCCGCGGGAGGCGGCGTCGGCGCCGAGCTCTGACGACCGGGGTGCTGGTAGTTGACCGGCCCGCCCGCCGGCTGCGGAGCTGACACGTCCGCGCCGCCCACCGTGCCACCGGAATCCGGCGTACCGATCTGGCCGGACGCTCCGCCGCTCACCGGGGAGTCGGCACGGGGACCGCGCTCACCGGCGTCACCGGCTCCTGCGGGCGCCGTCCGGACCCGCCCGTCCCCGGCGTTGGTCCGCGCCGAGGACGGCGGCGGAGTGAGGGAGCGGGCCATGCCTCGCGCCACGGCGTCGTTGATCTCACCGGCCAGCACCACCGCCTCGGGCAATCCCTGGTCCTGCAGCATGGCCGCGAGCCCGCCCGCGTACCCCTGGCCGACGGCACGCACCTTCCACGCGTCCTGCCTGCGGTACAGCTCCACCCCGACGACCGCGGACTCCGCGTCCAGGTCGGTGATCGTGTAACTGGCTATCTCGTCCCCGTCGAGGCTCGTGACCGCGACGAAGGGGGCGGGCAGGCCGCCGAACCGTGCGGGTCCGCCGCCTGTCGGCAAGGCGAGCAGCACTGTCACCCGGTGCACCGCCGACGGCACCGCGTCCAGATCGACCGCGAGGCGGTGGTCAGCGGCGGCCTGCTTGGACACCTCAAGTCCGGGGACATGGGGGGCTGCCGGGTGCGCGACCCAGTCGGCACCACGCACGGTCCCCTGGTCGTCTCCGAGTGTCGCTCCGGCGATGACGGGCTTGCCCGCCGCGATCCGGATCTCCAAACGGGTCTGAGGCAGCGGGTGGTTCTGCCCTCGGACCAGCTCGGCCGTCATCACTGCGCCCTCTCGTCGTGGTGTGCTGCGTGCTGTGTGTGCGTCTGTGCTGGGGTGGCGCGGGCCGCCTGCGCGGCTCCGTCCCGGCTGGTAGCGGCTGCGCCGGAACGCCCCCGTACGGCGCGGAGAGCGCCGGGACGGTCGATCGCCACCTGTCTGGTGGTTCCGGCGGTTCCGGCCCGGTGTCCCACCGGGCCGGAACGGAAGCGCCGGGGCCCGAACTGCCGAGGCGACCGGCTGACGCCGACTGGGGTCAGCCCTGCCACGTCAAGTGCCCGTCACGTAGCCGGCGTTCGGACACTCAGAGGTGGGGAACGATCGACGGCATGAGGTCCTGGAAGGTGCGGCCGTTGGCCGGAGCGCCGACGGCCGTCAGCTGCCAGCCGTTGCCCGCGCGGTGCACCTTGGCCATGATCTGAGCGGTGTACTGGCCGCCGCCGGTGAGCGTGTAACGCGCCATTTCCTGGCCGTTGGTCTCATCCACCAGACGGCAGAAGGCGTTGGCGACCTCGGCGAAGGTCTGCCCGGTGAAGGAGTTCACGGTGAACACGATCTGGTCGATGTGCACCGGCACTCGCTGCAGGTCGACGAGGATCGCCTCGTCATCGCCGCCCTGACCGACTCCGCCGACGAGGTTGTCACCGGTGTGCCTGACGGAGCCGTCATCGCTCGTCAGGTGCCGGAAGAACACCACATCGACCGGCTGCTTGTCCGCGAAGAGCACGGCCGACGCGTCGAGGTCGACCTCCTTGGTCCGGGACCCGAACAGTCCACGGCGCGGCGCTGACTGCCAGCCCAGCCCCATCCGTACGGCGCTCAGGCTGCCTCCATCCGCCTTCTCAAGGCTGATGGCCTGGCCCTTGGACATGTTGACCGTCACGCGCTGTCCCTCTCTCGACGTTTCCCCCGGCCGTCCGTCTGTACGACCTGCCCGAACCCTATGCACTGCCACCAGTGGTCCGGCTACCGGCACCGGGCTTTGTGGCGCTCTTGCAACACACTGCCCGGCGCGCCGCCGCCGGGGCTCCGGTCAGGACGTGCGCCAGCGCCGTCAGGCGATTCCCGCCTCACGCATCTGCCGCAGTTCCTTCTTCAGCTCCCCCACCTCGTCACGCAGTCGCGCCGCGACCTCGAACTGCAGCTCTGCCGCCGCCGCCCGCATCCGCTCCGTCATCTCCTCGATCAGCTCGGCGAGTTCGGCGGCGGGCCGGTCAGTGAGCGCGCCGTCCTTGGCCCCGGCCCGCGAGCCCTTCTTGCCGCCGGGCTTCTGCACCGACAGCGCGGGCACCGGAGCCTTGCCCTTGCCGGCCTGCCGGTACTCGCTGCTCAGCAGCTCCTGGGTGTCCACCGCCTCGCGGGCGATCGTCGCCACGATGTCGCCGATCTTCTTACGGAGCGGCTGGGGATCGATCCCGCGCTCCGTGTTGTACGCGACCTGCTTCTCGCGGCGCCGGTTGGTCTCCTCGATCGCCGTGGCCATCGCCGGGGTGATCTTGTCGGCGTACATGTGCACCTGGCCCGAGACGTTGCGCGCCGCGCGGCCGATGGTCTGGATCAGCGAGGTCCCGGAGCGGAGGAATCCCTCCTTGTCGGCGTCGAGGATCGCGACCAGCGAGACCTCCGGCAGGTCAAGGCCCTCCCGCAGGAGGTTGATGCCGACCAGGACGTCGTACTCACCGGCGCGCAGCTCGCGCAGCAGCTCCACGCGGCGCAGCGTGTCGACATCGCTGTGCAGGTAGCGCACCTGGATGCCCAGTTCGATCATGTACTCGGTGAGGTCCTCGGCCATCTTCTTGGTGAGCGTCGTGACCAGGACGCGCTCGTTCTTCTCCGTGCGCAGCCTGATCTCGTGCATCAGGTCGTCGATCTGCCCGTCGGTGGGCTTGACGATGACCTCCGGGTCGATCAGGCCGGTCGGCCGGATGATCTGCTCCACGAATCCGTCGCCGCGCGCGAGCTCGTACTTTCCCGGCGTGGCGGAGAGATAGACGGTCTGGCCGATGCGCTCCTGGAACTCCTCCCACTTCAGCGGGCGGTTGTCCATCGCCGACGGCAGCCGGAAACCGTGCTCGACCAGCGTCCGCTTCCGGGAGGCGTCGCCCTCGTACATGGCGCCGATCTGCGGAACGGTGACATGGGACTCGTCGATGACGAGGAGGAAGTCCTCCGGAAAGTAGTCCAGGAGGGTGTGCGCGGCGGAACCGGGCTCGCGGCCGTCGATGTGCAGCGAGTAGTTCTCAATGCCGGAGCAGGTGCCGATCTGCCGCATCATCTCGATGTCGTACGTGGTCCGCATGCGCAGCCGCTGGGCTTCGAGCAGCTTGCCCTGCTTCTCCATCCGGGCGAGCGTCTCGGCGAGCTCGGCCTCGATCCGCGCGATGGCCTTCTCCATGCGCTCGGGTCCGGCCACGTAGTGGCTGGCCGGGAAGACGTACAGCTCCTGGTCGTCGGAGATCACCTCGCCGGTGAGCGGGTGCAGTGTGGACAGCGCCTCGACCTCGTCGCCGAACATCTCGATCCGGACGGCCAGCTCCTCGTAGACCGGGAAGATCTCGATGGTGTCGCCGCGGACCCGGAAGGTCCCGCGCGTGAACGCGACGTCATTGCGCGTGTACTGGATGTCGACGAAGCGGCGCAGCAGCTGATCGCGGTCGATCTCGTCACCGATCTTGAGCTGCACCATGCGGTCGACGTACTCCTGGGGCGTACCCAGGCCGTAGATGCAGGACACGGAGGCCACCACGATGACGTCCCGCCGGGTGAGCAGCGAGTTCGTCGCGGAGTGGCGCAGCCGCTCAACCTCCTCGTTGATGGAGGAGTCCTTCTCGATATACGTGTCGGACTGCGGGACGTACGCCTCGGGCTGGTAGTAGTCGTAGTACGAGACGAAGTACTCGACGGCGTTGTTGGGCAGCAGCTCGCGGAACTCGTTCGCGAGCTGGGCCGCGAGCGTCTTGTTCGGGGCCATGACGAGGGTGGGCCGCTGCAGCTTCTCGATCATCCACGCGGTGGTCGCCGACTTGCCGGTGCCTGTCGCGCCGAGCAGCACGACATCCTTCTCACCTGCCCGGATGCGCCGCTCAAGCTCGGCGATGGCTGTGGGCTGGTCACCACTGGGCTGGTAGGGACTGACGACCTCGAAAGGCGCCACCGTGCGTTGGATGTGAGATTCGGGCCGCATGCAACCACGGTACGACTCACCACTGACAACGGTCCGTCCTCCGGCCCGTAGCCTGGCCCCCGCAACCCGCTGGCCGGACCCTCGAAAGGGGGTTTGACCAGCCACTTAACGAAACGGTCCGGACGGGCACGACCGGCAGATCCGGCCTGGGGACCCAGCCGGTTCGATCACCGGACGGCTCAGCCGCCGAACGAGCGCTACGAAAGGTAATCGGTCATGTACGAATACAAGGTGATCCAGATCCGCGAGAAGCTGATCGGCGGGAAGATGTCGCCGGACAAGCTTGAGGACATGCTGAACAAGTACGCGGCCGACGGCTGGCAGGTGAAGGCCATAACGGCGGCCGATGTGAAGGGCAGGGTCGGCCCGGGCGGCGTCGAGGGCCTGCTGGTCACCTTCGAGCGCCCGCGCCGCTGACCCACGGCCGGAGCTCGGGAGGTCCGGGGCAGCCGGGCCACGCGGAACGAGGCGAGCGGAAGAGCGGCAAGGGGCCATACGGCCGGCCGGGTCACGGACTCAGCCGCCGTACGGCCCCGCCTCACGGGCCTGGCCCTTCCCTCGCCTCCTGGCCCGACCCGGGACGGGCCCTCGCCGTGGATACGCGGAAGTCCGCTCAGGGCCGGAGCGCCCGGAAGGCGGCCATCCGCCGCCTGTGGTACTCAAGGTCCTCCGCGTCGTGCACCACACCCTGCGCGCACGCGCGTGCGAAGTAGGCGCCTTCCCGCCGCAGCCGGTGCCGCATGAGCTGGGCCAGCGCCTCGTCGTCGAGCTTCCCCGCTGTGCCGCCCTCCGCCAGGTAGGCGTCCACGAAGTGACGCGCCGCCACGGGGTCCTCCCCGAACTCGTCGGCGAACTCAAGGGCCGCACTCGCCAGTTCCACCTCGGGTGGCGCGACCAGCGCTTCGTCCCAGTCAAGAACGGCGATCACCCGGTTGGCCGAGTTGGCCAGCAGGTTGCCGTGGTAATAGTCGCCATGCAGAGGGTGGCGTCGCGGCGCCTCCCGACAGAACCGCTCCAACCACGCGTCCAGCTCCGGGTCGTGCAACGCCCGGTCCTCGTACGCCACCTCACCCCGTAGCCCCACCGCCAAGTGGGACGGCCTGGGCCGCCCGGGCATCGACACCTCCGCGAGCGCCCGGTGCAACCGTGCGAGCAGCCGCGCGGCCTGCTCCGCCTGTGCCGGATCGTCCGCGTTGACCCAACGCCCCTCGACATACGGCCAGACCGAGACTGGCCGCCCCTCCGCCCGTATGACCGTCTGGCCCATACGCGACCGCAGTGGCGCCACGGCCTCATCCACTCCACCCGCCTTCGCTCGCAGCGCCACCATGTGACACCACTCGGCTTCCTCCGAAGGCCGCCAGACGGGACCGATCCGGACGACTACGGCGCGCGGCGCGCTCTCACCACTCGTATCGTGCGCCTTGTAGGCGGCTGACTCTTCGCCGCCGTACAAGCGGAGCGCGTCGTCGCCGAGCCGCATCCCCCATTCACGTGCGACAACTTCCCGTATCCCCTCCGACAGCGGAATCTCGGCAAACGACACGGAACACTCCCCGTTCAGTTTCTGTCCATCCCGCACCTATCTTCCGGTACGGAACGACTGGGACTCTCTGCCCGTCCTGTCCGTCTCTGAGTCTCATGACGCGAGGAGTCCGTATGCACATCCGCCCTGTCGCCGCAGCCACTTGCGCGCTCACGGGTATGTCCGCGCTCTTCCTCCCCACAGCATCGGCAGAGGCCGCCGACCGGCCACACAGACCGGTCGCCGTCGCCCACCGCGGTGCGTCCGCCTACGCTCCGGAGAACACCCTCAGCGCCGTGGACGAAGCCGCTGACCTCAAGATCGACTGGGTGGAGAACGACGTCCAGCGCACCAAGGACGGCAAACTCATCATCATTCACGACACTACGCTGAAGCGGACGACCAACGTCGAGGAGATTTTCCCCGACCGCGCCCCGTGGAAGGTCGCCGACTTCACCCTCAAGGAGATCAAGCGGCTGGACGCCGGCAGCTGGTTCAGCCCGGGCTTCGCGGGCGAGCGCGTGCCGACGCTGAAGCAGTACATGAACCGCGTGAGCGCCAACCGCCAAAGGCTCCTGATGGAGATCAAGGCGCCCGAGCTCTACCCCGGCATCGAGCGGCAGACGCTGCGTCAACTGCGCCGCCAGGGCTGGCTGGACCGCCAGCACGTCAAACACCGGCTGATCATCCAGAGCTTCAGCGCCGACTCGATTAAGACCACACACAAGCTGCGCCCGGACGTCAAGACAGGCTTCCTCGGCACTCCGGCCGTCGCCGATCTGCCGTCGTACGCGCGTTTCACCGACCAGATCAATCCGAACTACAGGACGCTCAGCGCCGACTACGTCGCGGCGGTCCACGCGCTGCGCGGCCCGCACCACAAGCGGCTTGAGGTCTACACCTGGACCGTTGACGATGCCAAGAACGCCGTGAAGGTCGCCGGCATGGGGGTGGACGGCATCATCACCAACAAGCCCGACCTCATCCGCGACGCGGTGGACGACCGCTCGGCCGTGGGAAGCTCCAAGAAGCGGGTGGCGGCGGTGATGTAACACCACACGGAGGCGCGCGGGGGCGGGTGAGGGCTGAGCTCGGTGTCACTGTCAGTGCCCGCCCCTACGCTGAACGCGTGAACAATTCAGAGCAGGAGCAGCAGCGCGATCGCCAGCCCTGGGCCTGGGACGTAGCGGAGACGGCGATCGGTCCTCTGCTGCTCGCGGTGACCGACAACGGCCTGGTCCAGGTCGTCTTCCACGCCGACGCGAAGCGGACCGCCGAATCCCTCGCCCGGCTCGCTCGCCGCCTGGGCGCCGCCGCCTCCCCCGCTCCGTCTCCGGACCACCCGCTCCTCGCCGAGGCGGTCCGCCAGCTCGACGCCTATTTCACCGGGGGTCTGCGCGACTTCTCCCTCCCCCTTGACTGGTCGCTGACCTCGGGCTTCAACCGTCAGGTGCTGCGGGAGCTGGCCGCTCATGTCGCGTACGGCACTGTCGTCGGCTACCAGGATCTCGCCGTCCGGGTCGGCGAACCCGGCGCGGCGCGGGCGGTCGGCGTGGCCATGGGGTCCAATCCACTGCCGGTCGTCGTGCCCTGCCACCGGGTCGTCGAGAGCGACGGCGGCATAGGCGGCTTCGGCGGCGGCCTGGAGACGAAGCGCGTCCTGCTGGCCCTGGAGGGAGTCCTGCCTCAGCCTCTGTTCTAGGCCGGTCCTTGCCCTGGGGCCCGCCGGGCCCGGGGGGCGCTGGTCGTGTGTCGCGGTCGGGAACGACGGCGGCTCGCCCCGCGCCGAGAGGCCGTGCGGGGTGGCCGCCGGACGGTGGAGTGGTCAGGCGGCGGAGTGGTCAGGCGGCGGTGGAGCCGTTCCATGCCGGATGCAGGGGATCGTCCGCGCGTACGACGACGTCCGCGTTTTCGGCGGGCCGTACCTCGTCCTCGTACCGGGCGAAGGCGGGCAGCGTCCAGCGCTCGTCCTCAGCCGTACGCCGGGCGAGCGCGGCCGGAGACAGCCGCAGATGTACGGAGAGGTCAAAGGGGAACCAGTGCCCGAGAAGGAGCGGCCCGTGAACGAGCAGCACACCACCAGGCGGCAACCGCGCATACGGGGTGCGGGTCGCACGATCGGTGACCGGGTCCCACAGGTCGGGCAGCACGCGGCCCGTGCCATCGGCGTCGAGCGGGTTGAAGACCTCACGCCACAGGGCGCCCGTATCGGTCCACGTGTCGTAGTACGCGTCGACGTCCTGCCGCCCGTACTCGTACCGCAGCGAGGCAGGCCGCAGGAATCCGGCAGTGCCGACCACGAGCACCGACCGTCCCCGCACCCGCAGGGCCTTGGCGAGCCGCTGCGCCAGCCGCTCACCGTGCGCGGCCGGAGCCCCGTCGATGGCCACTCGCGACCACGGCCCGCCGTCCGCCGCTCGGGGCGCCGCCACCCGGTCGGCGAGTGCCTCGGTGAGCCGTTCCCAGGAGATCGCTTCCAGTCGCACACCGCCCATCATGCCTCCCGCGTGAGAAGCCGTCCGCGCCACCCGGAAACCACCCGGCAGACCGGCGCCGGAACGACCGGGGCGGCTACCACCAGGCAGGTGGAAGACAGGGCTTTCCGGTGTCGGGGCGGTCGTGGAGCGGGACAGGCAGGGAGTGCGTGATGTAACCGACCCAGTGACAGAACTGACGAAACGCGGCCGCCATCCCACCGTCGTGCAAGCACTGCGGTCCGCGGTGGCCGCGACGCTCGCCTACGCCGTCGCCCTGCGGCTCAGCAGCGAACCCGTACCGCTGACCGCGCCGCTCACCGCCCTGCTCGTCGTCCAGGTCACGTTCTACGCCACGCTGACCACCGGCATCCGGAGGGTCAACGCGGTGGTGGCCGGAGTGCTCATCGCGATCGGGTTCAGCGCGCTCGTGGGGCTGTCCTGGTGGAGCCTGGGTCTGATCATCCTGGCATCGCTGGCGGCCGGGCACCTGGTGAAGGTGAACGAGTTCGTCCCCGAGGTGGCGATCAGCGCCATGCTCGTCCTCGGAGTGACCCGCGTGGCGAACACGGCCTGGGACCGGGTGCTGGAAACGCTCATCGGTGCCGTGGTGGGCCTGCTGTTCAACTTTCTGTTCGCCCCGCCGGTATGGGTACACAGCGCCGGTGAGTGCATCGAGGACCTGGCCCGGCGTCTCCGCGACCTCCTGCAACGCATCGGCGAGGAACTGGCCACCCACACCCCGGTCGACCGCGCCGCGGCCCGCCTGCACGAGGCGCGACGCCTGGACAACGACGTCGCGCAGGTGGACGCCGCCCTCCGCCAGGCGGAGGACAGCCTGCGGCTCAACCCGCGAGTCAAGGAGGGTCTGCTCCACCGCGTCGTCCTGCGGACCGGTCTTGACACCCTGGAGATCTGCACGGTGGTCGTCCGCGTGCTGGCCCGCACGCTGACCGACCTCGCCAAGCACCGCACGGACGAGGCACTGTTCCCGCCCGATGTCGCCAAGGCTCTGGAGGAGCTGTTCGTTCACGTCTCCAAAGCGGTGGAGAGCTTCGCCATCCTCGTCACCACCCAGGTCAGCGCGAACGCGGAAGAAGCCGAAGCCCGGCTGACGGCGGCGCTGGACGAAGCGGCCATCAGCCGCGACCGTGCCGCGCACCTGCTCCTTCGACGCGTCCAGGAGCACCCCGGCCAGTGGCAACTGCAGGGAGCCCTGCTGTCGGAGGTCGACCGGATCTTGGACGAGATGGACATGGAACACCGCACCATGCGCCTGATGGAGGAGCTCGACCGGAGCTCGCACGAGGGGCGAGAGCGGTTTCCGCGATTGCGCAAGCTCACGCGTCTGTGACACGAGCACAGCGGTCGGCCACCATCATGCTCACCGCCGCCACCGCCAGGGGGAAGCTGGAGCCGCGGACGGCCGATGCCCGGAGAAGTGCCGCCCCGCCGCCCGCACGCCCAGCTCAGTGCGAGTCAGCGCAAGGTCAGTGCAAGGTCAGCCCGTATGCGGCGAGGATCTCGACGATCGGCTGGTAGTAGGTGATACCACCACTGGTGCACCCGCCGCTGCCGCCGACGATGACGCCGAGACCCGTGCCGCCGGAGAAGGCGGGCCCACCCGCGTCTCCGGGCTCTGGGCACACGCTGGAGCTGAACAGCCCGGAGACCGTGCCCTCGGGGAAGTTCACCGAGACGTTCACCGCGCGCACGGTGCCGCAGCGCAGCCCGCTCGCCCGTCCGATGTGGCACACGGACTGGCCGACTCTCGGGCCGGCGGCACCGGTGATGTCCCTCGTCTGACCGTTGCCGAGGTTGATCTCCCCGGGATACGACACGGACGGGTTGGTGTAGCGGATCACGCCGTAGTCGTCACCGGGAAAGCTGGCCCCTGCCGTCGTGCCGATGACCACGGTCCTGGCCGGGTCCGCGTACCACGTGGTGCTGGTCTTCGCGCAGCGCCCGAGCATGAGGCCGTAGGTGTTGGTGCCCGACTGCGCGTTGAAGGCGACGGTGCACCTGCCGCCGCCGCTGCCGTAGATCACATCGCCGCCCCGGACGGCGAGTTGCTGACCGGCTGCCGAGGCGGCGGGGGCGACCGCGGCGCAGAGGCCCGCCAGGACGGCGAGCACAACGCAGAGAACGTAGAAGTGCGCTGAACGTATGGCAGTGCTGTGAGATCTCACGGTTCCTCCTGGCATGCCGTCATGGGACGTGCGTCTGCTGAGGTACGCACCGAATTGCCGCTTTCGTCGACGGACAGGCTGTCCGCGCGGTATGCCACGGCCTCGCCGGCAACGAAAGTATCCAGCTCCCCGACAGGACATGAGGCCGATTCCGGAGGTCGGCTCGGGCTGCGCCGCGCCGGGCGGATCGCCATGGGCCTCGGCTGGCTCAGGTGAAGGCCGCGCGGAAGTGGCTGAAGGAGGGCGCACGGCATCGCCGACCGTGCCCAGCAGATCCGGGCCGCACTGCGCCAGCAGAGCAACGTCTCCCTCGGCCCGGTGCTGGGCGGGAGCGGCAACCTGCGCAAAGTCGTCCTGGGTGTCTCCGTCGATGACATCGAGGCCCCCGCGCTCGGGGTGATGAGTCAGGGCGAACCGCACTCCCTCGCGCTGTCGCTGTTCCTGCCGCGCACGCTGCTGCCCGACAACCCGTTCCGGTTCCTCATCATCGACGACCCGGTGCAGTCCATGGACCCTGCCAAGGTGGACGGACCGGCCAAGGTGCTCTCCGACCTGGCCGCGGACCGGCAGGTGATCGCCTTCACCCACGACACGCGCCTGTCGCAGGCCATGAAGCACCTGCGTCTTCCCGTCACCGTCATGGAAGTCGTACGCGGCGAACGGTCGGTCGTCCAGGTGAAGGAGGCCGACGACCCGGTGTCCCAGACGCTCCACGACGCCCGGGCGCTGGCCAAGTCCCGCAACGTGCCCACCGACATCGTGGCCACTGTGCTGCCCGGGCTGTGCAGAACCGCCCTTGAGGCGGCGTTCCTCGTTCCGGCCCGGCGCCGTCTACTGCGCAGCGGTGCCGACCACGCGGCGGTCGAACGGGAGATCTCGCGCGCGCCGGCTCACCGAACTGGCGGCCCTCGCCCTGTACGGCGACGCGGCCCGCTTCCCCAGCGTCATCGATGATCTGGAAGCGCGGTACGGAGAGCGAGCGGGCGCGCTCATGAGGTGGTGCGCCAACAGGGCCGACGAAGCAGTGCCGACTGAGAACGCCACCGAACTCATCGAGGACATCCGCCAATTCGCCAGCGAGGTGCGCGCCCTGTGACTGCCGGTCGGTCATGGCCGCCACGTGAGCGGCACTGATGTCCGTGAAAAGAAGGTAGCCCGGGGGCGTAGCCTGCCCCCGGGCTCAGTTTTGCCGCCCAATTGCGCACGCCGGAACAGTCAAGGACGCGGGTCAGTCATCATGTCGTCGTGTTCTGCCTTTGAACTACCGCGCATCGGAAGGTAAATGGCTGCGCGGGCCGGACTTGAACCGGCATCCAACGACCAAGCCCGGCCTGGTCGATCCGGCGATCGGCGGCGAATGCTGAGACTGGAGCAAGAGTCTGAGATTCATCGCGGTCTGCCTCTGCCGGACTTGGGCTATCCCGGCTCGAAGAGAGAATGAGGGCCGGGAGAGGGATTTGAACCCCCACTGGGACCGCGCTGTCACGACAAGCTTCAGGTTCAGCTTGCGCACCTCGCGCACCCCAGCCGCGGAAAGGCGGCCGGGGAGTACATGACGCTACCCGAAGAGGTAGCCGAAAACCACATCACCGACGCGCTCATCGGTGACCTCGACGGCGTTGGCCTCTTCGCGGGCGAACTTGACCGCCTGCTGGAGCTTTTCCACGCGGTCGAGGAGTTCGTTGACGCGTCGGGCCGGGAGGGCTCCGGAGAACTTCACCGTCGTCCAGTAGCCGACGGGAATGTCCTCGTAGTAGACCTCGACCTGCGCCGGGTGCTTGTCGGTCGCCTCCGCCTTGACGTGGTTGCGGGGGACCTTCTTCGTACGGACGGTGCGGACCGGCTCCGTCTTCCAGCTGTCCGTCGACGGATCGAGGGCCCAGAATTCGGCCGCGTCGAGCGCCGGCAGCTTACGGATGAAGGTGTTGAGGTCGGTCAGCTGCTTTTCGAGGAAGAGCAGATAGGAGACCGGCACTTCACGCAGCAACGTGCGGCCGTCGACGGTGACGTCGGCGCGCGCGCTGCAGTTCGACCAGTCCTTGGTGGCGGTGACGTCGAAAAGACGCGTGAGGGTGGTCGCCGTATCCCGCAGTACATCCTCGGCCTTGACCTGGACGCGCGTCGACTCGGGAGGCAGCTGCTCGCCTTCCTCGTCCTTCGGCTGATACGTGCGGGATATACCGGCGAGCAGCGCGGGCTTTTGCAAGCCATGCTGAGCCGTGGTCAGGTCCTGCTGCGCCTTGGACTTGACGCCCTTCTCCACTGCGATGATCTGATTGAGTTTCGCCACGCGTCGAACATTAACAGGACCGCATGCGCGCACCGAGGGGTTATCCACAGGCGGTCGGTGGGAGTGGGCCGCCGGGTATCCACAGGAGTAGATTCGGTAGTGGGAGATGCGTCGAGATGCTGCGTACCGGAGATGAACCGCTGCACGCGCGCAGCCCGCTGCGGCTGCGCCTCGGCCTCGCGCTGTGGGGGCTGGTCTGGGCCCTCGGCGGGGCCGTGGCCTTTGCGGTCGCCGACAGGCCGGGCTGGGCTGCCGCCTGCGCGGTGGTCGTGCTGGTGACCGTGACCGACGTGGTCCTCGTCATACGGCATCTACGGCAAGGGCCGCATTATCAGCCCGGCAAGGACGTCCCACCGTACGCGCCGGTCAGCGGCAGCGACCCCGGACGCCAACGCCGCCGTCACGGCCTGCGACATCACGGCCCCGTCCCGTAGCCATCCCTCGCCACCATCCCTGTAGTCATTCCTCGTAGCAACCGCCGTAGCCATCACTCGCCCCCGTAGCATCGGAGGGGTGATCGCTCGGCGGTAGGGCAGCGACGCCGCGAGCACCGGCCAGACAGGCGCTGCCGGTCAGGGCTTCCCGCCAGGCGTTTCCGGTCGGACGCTCGCGATGAGCCATGAGACCTGCCGTCGGCGCGGGCGCCCACCCCGCCCCGTAAGGAGTGTGCCGCGGCAGTGCGCGGCAGGCGCATCGCCGCTGAGATCACGAGCCGCTACGGGACGCTGAGGCTCCGGCTCAGGCGCCCTCTCCGAAGCGGGCCGCCGCCACGAAATCGGGACGCGGGTCGAGCGCCGCCGCCAGCCGGAAGTGGCGCTTGGCCTCGTCGGGCCGGTTGGCCCGCTCCAGGGTGCGGGCCAGCGCGAAGTGGGCGAACGCGTTGTCCGGCTCGCGCTCCAGGACCAGCTGGAACTCCAGCTCAGCCGAACGAAGCTGGGCCGCCAGGAAGAAGGCGCGGGCTCGCAGCAGACGGGCAGCGGTGTTCTCCGGGTGGGCGGTGATGACGGAGTCGAGCAGCTTCACCGCGCCACGCGGATCACGCGCGGCGAGCAGCTGCTCAGCGGCGCGGAAGTCGATCACATGTGTCTCGGGCGTGGGCTGACTACTCACTGCCGTCTCCTCTCCCGGGCTGATGCCTGCGAGCCACGGTCGCGCCACGGCCTCGGACCGCGCGGACCGCGCCGCCTGGCGTGGCGCGCTCCTACGGGGGCCAGAACATCTGATCCCGGCATCCGTATTCCCTCGCCGCCCGCGTCTCACTCACGCGTCGCGTCCGCACCTGCGACCCCAACCACCTACGAGGCACCCGTCCGTCACGGCGCGCTCAGCCCGCCGCTACCTGAGCGGCCGCACACCGGAGCAGTCCAATCCGCTACGAGGCAAGCCGGTCAGGCGGCCCCGGCTCGCCGCTTGAGGTCCTCCCAGACCTTGCTGACCTGTGGCTCCAGCGATTCCAGCGGGCCGTCGTTGTCAATGACCACATCGGCTACCGCCAGCCGCTGCTCCCGCGACGCCTGCGCCGCCATCCGGGAGCGGGCTTCCTCTTCCGTCATACCCCGCAGCCGGACAAGCCGGTCCAGTCGCGTCGCGGGGGAGGCGTCTACGACCAGCACCAGGTCGTAGAGGGAGGCGAGGCCGTTCTCGGTGAGCAGCGGTACGTCGTGGACGACGATCGCCCCCTCCCCCGCCGCCTGCTCCAGCTCCGCGGAGCGCGCCGCGACCAGGGGGTGGATGATCGCGTTCAGTGCCGCCAGCCGCTGGGGGGCGCCGAAGACGATGGACCCCAGCTTCGGGCGGTCGAGACGGCCGTCACTGGCGAGCACCTCCTCGCCGAACTCGTCGATCACGGCGGCGAGTCCCGGTGTCCCCGGCTCCACCACCTCGCGCGCGATCTTGTCGGCGTCGATCAGCACCGCACCGTACGAGGACAGCAGGCGCGACACTTCGCTCTTGCCCGCACCGATTCCGCCCGTGAGCCCCAGCTTCAGCATGGGACCAGCCTATGCGGCCGGATTCGGGGTCATGGACCTGACCGGCGGCCGGTCCTCATCCGCCGCCCTCGGCCGTCCGGGGGCCGGGCTCCCCGAGGCTGGGCACCCGGCCTCAGACGTCGCCGTCTCGCTCCGCACGCTCCGCGAGGAACCGCTCCAACTCGGCGCCCAGTTCATCCGCCGACGGCAATTCGGCCGGCTCGGCCACCAGGCTGCCGCGCGTCTCAGCACCGGCCAGCGCGTCGTACTGGTGCTCCAGGCCGCGCACCAGCGCCACCAGCTCCTCGTCGCCCTCGGAGATCTGACGCTCGATCTCCTCCTGGGTCTTGAGCGCCGCAGTGCGCAGCGTATGGGCGATTCCCGGCAGCACAAGCCCTGTCGCGGCGGTGACCGCCTCAAGAGCCGTGAGAGCGGCGTCCGGGTAGGGCGACCGGGCGACGTAGTGCGGTACGTGTACGGCCACGCCGAGCACGTCGTGTCCCGCCTCGCTCAGCCGGAACTCCACCAGTGCCTCGGCACTGCCCGGGACCTGCGCCTCGTCGAAGAAGCCACGGTGACCGGGCGTCAGGTCAACGCGGTTGCCGTGGGGGGTGACGCCCACGGGGCGGGTGTGCGGGACCCCCATGGGGATGCCGTGGAAGTTGACCGCGAGCCGCACGCCCAGGCGCTCGATGAGCTGTCCCACCGCCGCCGCGAAGCGTTCCCATTCCACATCCGGCTCGGGACCGGTGAGGAGCAGGAACGGGGCGCCGGTGGCGTCTCGCACCAAGTGGAGTTCAAGTGCGGGCGTCTCGTAGGCGGTCCAGCGGTCACGCTCGAAGGTCAGCAGCGGACGCCGGGCCCGGTAGTCGACGAGCCGGTCGTGGTCGAAGCGGGCGACGACCTGATGCGGCAGGCCGTGCAGCAGCTTCTCCACGATCTGGTCACCTGCCTCGCCCGCGTCGATATAGCCGTCGAAGTGGTAGAGCAGCACCAGCCCGGCCGAGTCGCGAGACGTTATCGCGTCCACTGCCGCGAGCCCGCTCGGCTCCCATGCGTACAAATCCTGCGGTTGCAACACCGTGAGCGCTCCTCCTTGTTCTTGTTGGGGCCAACGCTCAGTGAGATACGCGCATTCCCGGTCGCCGATCTCAATGGGGTGCGGGAGCGCGCGAGGGGGGCGTCCGGGCAGTCACGGGCAAGCCCCCGGGATCTCGCGGCCACCTCCGGTGCTCTCGGATGCCCGGGTTCGCGGTGTCCGCGGGCCATCAGCTCGCCCCGGAAACAGCGGTGAGGCCCGCCCCCTTCTCGGGGGACGGGCCTCACCGTCGCACTACAAGCTACGCGCTACGTGCGCCGGGCGAGCCGGCCGTCGTGTCGCGCTCGGCGGAGCTTCAGCTCTGCCCACCCGCCAGCTTCTCGCGAAGCGCGGCCAGGGCCTCGTCCGACGCCAGGGCGCCGGAGTTGTCGTCCGACTCCGAGGAGTACGAACCGCCGGAGACGTTGCCGCCTCCGCCACCGCCGCCACTCGTGCTGCCGGCGGCCGGGGCGGCAGCGCCCTCGGCAGCGGCCTGCTCGTCGGCCTCGCGGGACTTGATGACCTGCGCCTGGTGCTGCTCGAAGCGGGTCTGGGCCGTGGCGTACTGGCCTTCCCACTCCTCGCGCTGCTTCTCGTAGCCCGGCAGCCAGTCGTTGGCCTCGGGGTCGAAGCCCTCGGGGTAGATGTAGTTCCCCTGGTCGTCGTACGACGCGGCCATGCCGTAGAGCGTCGGGTCGAACTCGACCGAGGCCGGGTCGGAGCCGAAGGACTCGTTGGCCTGCTTCAGCGAGAGGCTGATGCGGCGGCGCTCCAGGTCGATGTCGATGACCTTGACGAAGATCTCGTCGTTGACCTGGACGACCTGCTCCGGGATCTCCACGTGGCGCTCGGCCAGCTCGGAGATGTGCACCAGACCCTCGATGCCCTCGTCGACGCGCACGAACGCACCGAACGGGACGAGCTTGGTGACCTTACCCGGGACGACCTGACCGATCTGGTGGGTCCGGGCGAACTGCTGCCACGGGTCTTCCTGGGTCGCCTTGAGCGACAGGGAGACGCGCTCGCGGTCCATGTCGACATCGAGGACCTCGACCGTGACCTCCTGGCCGACCTCGACAACCTCGGAGGGGTGGTCGATGTGCTTCCAGGACAGCTCGGACACGTGCACCAGGCCGTCCACGCCACCCAGGTCCACGAAGGCACCGAAGTTGACGATGGAGGAGACGACGCCGGAGCGCACCTGACCCTTCTGGAGGGTGGTGAGGAAGGTCTGACGGACCTCGCTCTGGGTCTGCTCCAGCCAGGCGCGGCGGGACAGAACCACGTTGTTGCGGTTCTTGTCCAGCTCGATGATCTTGGCCTCAAGCTCCTTGCCCACGTAGGGCTGGAGGTCGCGGACACGACGCATCTCGACCAGGGAGGCCGGCAGGAAGCCACGGAGGCCGATGTCGAGGATGAGACCACCCTTGACGACCTCGATGACGGTACCGGTGACGATCCCGTCCTCTTCCTTGATCTTCTCGATCGTGCCCCAGGCCCGCTCGTACTGAGCGCGCTTCTTGGACAGGATGAGACGGCCTTCCTTGTCCTCCTTCTGGAGAACCAGGGCCTCGATCTCATCGCCCACGGCGACGACCTCATTGGGGTCGACGTCGTGCTTGATCGAAAGCTCTCGGGAGGGGATGACGCCTTCGGTCTTGTAACCGATGTCGAGCAGGACCTCGTCCCGGTCGACCTTCACGATGACGCCGTCGACGATGTCGCCGTCGTTGAAGTACTTGATCGTCTCGTCGATCGCGGCGAGGAAGGCTTCCTCGTTACCGATGTCGTTGACCGCTACCTGCGGGGTGGTGGCGGTGGTCTCGGTGCTGCTCGTCATGTGGGAAAGGGCTCCGGTACGGACATTGAAATCGTAGGTAATGCTACGCCGGGAGCCCGTATCGCACACTGCCGAAGCCGGACAGCCTAGGAGACGTGATCTTGCCGCCTCCCCGAAGGGAAGCCACAAGCGCCTCGACAACCGAGGGGACATACAACAGATGCAAGCGCAACCTGCTCCGTCTGAGGTTCGCAGGCCCGCAGCGCAACTTGTAGCATACGGGGGCAGCCGGGCACGGTCAATGCGCGAAGAGCGCACGTGGGGACGAGGGCCGCATACCCGGCACGTGCGTGGTCCACACCGCCGCTGAGGAACACTCATGGTGCCCCCAGCCGCAGGCCGAGTCAGAGAGTACGACGACACCGACGATGAGCCAAGACCGCCAGGCCCAGAACGCGTCCGACCCGCTCGCGCAGCGTCCCCAGCACCCCGCGCCCACCACGCCCGCCTTCCCACACGCCCCCGTAGCCGGCGCCAGCGGGGCCGCGATGGCAGACGTGATGATCGATGAGGCCGATGAGGCCGTTGGGGTGGACGACGACGCCACCGCCACCCGGCGCCCAGCGGGAGACACCGAAAGCAACCGGGCCAGCAAGGGCTGGTGGGACCGGAACGCCGACGAGTATCAGGACGAGCACGGAGCGTTCCTGGGCGACGACCGGTTCATCTGGGGGCCTGAGGGTCTGGACGAGGCGCGAGCCGCCCTGCTCGGACCGGCGGCCGGACTCAGCGGACTGAGCGTGCTGGAGATCGGCGCGGGCGCCGCGCAGTGTTCCCGCTGGCTGGCGGCGCAGGGCGCGCGGCCGATCGCCCTCGACCTCTCCCACCGACAGCTGCAGCACGCGCTGCGGATCGGCGAGGAGCTCCCCCGGTCGGCCACGGTGCCGCTGGTCCAGGCCGACGCCGGGGCGCTGCCCTTCGCCGACGGCTCCTTCGACCTCGCCTGCTCGGCGTACGGCGCGATCCCCTTCGTCGCCGACCCGGTCCGGGTCATGCGTGAGGTGCACCGGGTCCTGCGGCCCGGCGCCCGCTGGGTGTTCTCGGTGACCCACCCCATCCGCTGGGCCTTCCCCGACGAACCGGGCCCGGAAGGGCTGTCGGTCTCCGCCTCCTACTTCGACCGCACGCCGTACGTCGAGCAGGACGAAACGGGACACGCCGTGTACGTCGAACACCACCGGACCCTCGGTGACCGCGTCAGGGACGTCGTGGCGGGCGGGTTCCGGCTCATCGACCTCGTCGAACCGGAATGGCCGGAAGGAAACACGCAGGAGTGGGGCGGCTGGTCACCGCTGCGCGGACAGCTGATCCCCGGTACGGCCATTTTCGTCTGCGAGCGCGCCTGACCCGTTCGGCTCGGCGGTGTCCCCTTCCTGACCGGCGCTCCTCTTTACCGGTGCCCCAGTACGGACGCGGGCGCTTCCCCGGAGCCCGCTTCGCGCACTGTTTCCCGCGCGGCACGCGACGGCGTCTCTCCCCTCTCCTTCCGCCCCCTTCTTTCTCCTTCTCTCCACACTTCTCTCTCCCCTCTCCCCCTCTCTCCTTCTCTCTCTTTCTCTCTACTTTCTTTCGGCGTCATGACGCTGCCGGTGCGGGGTGTCATGACCGCGCCGCGGCGGCGGGGCGGGCGCTGCGAGGATGGGGCCCGTGACGATCCGGACTGACGCGCTCGACCAGCTGCCCGTACGCACCGCCGTGCCCGAGTTGCGGCACGCGCTGGAGACACGTGGCGCGGCCGTGCTGTGCGCGCCACCCGGGACGGGGAAGACCACGCTGGTGCCGCTGGAGCTGGCCGGACTGCTGCGGCCGGGTGGGCCGCGGCGCCGGGTGCTCGTCGCCGAGCCACGGCGGATCGCGGTGCGGGCGGCCGCGCGCCGGATGGCGTGGCTGCTCGGCGAGGACGTCGGGGAGAGCGTCGGTTTCACGGTGCGTGGCGAACGCAAGGTCGGTCGTCGGACCGTCGTGGAAGTGGTCACGACCGGTGTGCTTCTGCAACGGCTGCAACGCGACCAGGAGTTGGCCGGGACCGACGTCGTCATGCTCGATGAATGCCACGAGCGGCATCTCGACGCCGACACGGCCGCCGCCTTCCTCCTCGACGTACGGGCGACGCTGCGACCCGAGCTGTGGCTCGTCGCGGCCTCGGCGACCACGGACGCGGCGGGCTGGGCCCGGCTGCTCGGCGAGGGTGGGGCCGGTGGCGGGGGCGCGACCGCCTCGGCCGCGGACGGCAGCGGTACACGGCCCGCTGGCTCCGTAGCGGCTGAGGCAGGCAGTGCTGGCGGTGCTGGCCATGCAGGCGAGACAGACGGTGCTGGCGAGGCTGGTGCTGACCGTGGTGGCGCGCTCGGTGCCGACCGTGCCGATCACGGTGACCGCGCTGATCACGGTGACCATGGTGGTGCCGCCCCGCTTGGACAGGGTGGCGACGCGCCCGTCGTCACGGCGGAGGGCGTCTCGCACCCGGTCGAGGTGGTGTGGGCGCCGCCGTCGCGGCCTGTGCGGCCACCGCATGGGATGCGGGTCGATCCGGTGCTGCTTGAGCACGTCGCCGCGGTCGTGCGGCGGGCGCTGCGCGAACAGGACGGCGACGTTCTGGTGTTCCTGCCCGGCGTCGGCGAGATCTCCCGGGTGGCCGGACAGCTCGGCGGGGCCGACACGCTGGGCGCCGAGGTGCTGCGGGTGCACGGGCGAGCGCCTGCCGCCGAGCAGGACGCGGTACTGGCGGGAGGCAGCGGGCCGCGGCGGGTGGTTCTGGCCACCTCGGTCGCCGAGTCGAGCCTGACCGTGCCAGGGGTCCGCGTCGTTGTTGACGCGGGGCTGGCGCGGGAGCCGCGGACCGACCACGCGCGCGGCCTCAGCGCGCTAGCGACCGTACGAGCCGCACGGGCCGCCGCACGGCAGCGGGCCGGGCGCGCGGGACGCGAGGCGCCGGGGACCGTGTACCGCTGCTGGTCGGAGGCCGATGACGGGCGGTTGCCGCGCTGGCCTTCGCCGGAGATCGCGGTCGCCGATCTCGCGGCGTTCGCCTTGCAGTGCGCGTGCTGGGGCGACCCCGGAGCCACCGGTCTCGCGCTGCTTGATCCGCCGCCGGGCGGGGCGATGGCGGCGGCGCACGAGGTGTTGACCGCGATCGGCGCCGTCGGCGCGGACGGCCGCGCGACCGATCGTGGCGCCCGTATGGCCCGGCTCGGGTTGCACCCGCGTCTCGCGCGGGCGCTCATCGACGGCGCGCGGGAGGTCGGCTCACGCCGGGCGGCGGAGGTGGTGGCCTTGCTGAGCGAGGAGCCGCCACGGGAGTACGGAGACGACCTGACGGTGGCGTGGCGTACCGCCCGGCGGGGCGGTGACGCCTACGCGGCACGCTGGCGGCAGGAGGCCCGCCGGCTGGAGGGCTCACTGCGCGACGGCGCACGCTCCGCACCGGGCGGGGCCTCGCCGGGCCCGGATGACGCGGTGGCCGGGATGATCGCCGCGCTCGCCTTTCCTGAGCGCGTGGCACGGGCGCGGGGCGCGGGGGCCCTTCTGATGGCGTCGGGGACGGGCGCCGAACTCGCCGACGGGTCGCGGCTGCGCGAAGCCCCGTGGCTGGCCATCGCGGTCGCCGACCGCCCCGTGGCCTCGGCTTCCGCCCGGGTACGGCTCGCCGCCGTCATCGATGAGGACACCGCCCGGACGGCGGCCTCTGCGCTCTGTACGCAGGCCGAGGAGGTCGGCTGGTCCACCGAGCGCCGGGACCTCGTGGCGCGCCGGGTGGAGCGGCTGGGCCGGATCGAGCTGCGGGCACGACAGCTGACCGCCCCCTCTCCCCGTCTCGTACGGGCCGGTCTGCTGGACGGGTTGCGGCGTGAGGGCTTCGGGTTGCTGCGCTGGTCGGCGGAGGCGCGGGCGCTGCGGCAGCGCATGGCGTTCGCCCATCGCGTGCTGGGAGAACCGTGGCCTGATGTCTCCGACGCGGGACTGCTGGACCGGGCGGATGAGTGGCTGGCCGGGGCGCTGGACCGGGCGCGCGGGAGGGCCGATCTGGAACGGGTGGACGCGGGGCAGGCGCTCGCCCGCCTCCTGCCGTGGGCGACGGGCCACGCCGCGCGCTTCGACGAGCTGGTGCCCGAGCGGATCGAGGTGCCGAGCGGGTCGCGCGTACGCGTGGACTACAGCGAGGAGCGGCCGGTGCTCGCGGTGAAGTTGCAGGAGCTGTTCGGCTGGCAGGAGACGCCCCGTATCGCGGGCGGGCGGGTGCCCGTGGTCGTCCATCTGCTGTCGCCCGCCGGGCGCCCCGCCGCCGTCACCGCCGACCTGGCGTCGTTCTGGCGCGAGGGGTACCGCTCCGTACGCGCGGAGCTGCGCGGCCGCTACCCGAAGCACCCGTGGCCGGAGGACCCGGCGACCGCGGCCCCGACATGCCACACGAAGGCGCGCTCCTCACGGGGCTGACCTCACCGGCGGTGGCCCCGGCGGCACCGTCACCGGCGGACGCGACGGGCCGCGGGGGACGCGCTCACCACCACGACCGCGGGCGCCATCGGCCTGCCCCCTCGGCCGCGAGGCCCGCGGGTTCCGGTGGTGGCGGGTCGCCGGTACGCGCTGACGGCCGCCGCGGGGTGAGCCGTCGGTGCCTGGGTGGGGGCTTTGCCGGGCTGCGGCGGCCTCGGGCCTCCAGATAGAGGGAGAGGGTGAGCAGGACGCCGCCGAGGGTCAGGAAGCCCCACGGCAGGTAGCTGGTGAGGAGCAGGACCAGCCGGCGCTGGGAGGTGACGAGGTCGACGGTGTGCTCGACGTAGTCCTCGCGCATCTTCACGTGCCCGGCGAAGGCGGTCACCTTGTCCCGGTCGCCGAGGAGCGTGCCGCCACGCAGTTCCTCGCGGTGGATCTCCTCGCCGTTGACGGGAGCGCCGGTGACGGGCTCGACCCAGAACATGCGCTTGGTCGTGTACCAGCGGGAGGTACCGGCCCGTTCGATGGCCTGCGGGCTGACGCCGTCCACCGGCAGCTTCTTGGGGACCGGGACCCTGGTCCAGGGGATGGTCTGCTCGAAGTAGTAGACCTTCAGGCCGCGGAAGTCGCGGGTGCCCTTGTAGTGGATGGGCGCCGACGTCCTGGTCTGGGCGTCGAAGTAGCTGTAGTCGCGCTTCTCGGTCAGGAAGGGCCACTTGTACGCGATGCCGTCGCGGCGGACCCGGTCTCCGTCGACGTGCTCACCCTCCGCGTGCACCGGTTCCTGGGAGTGGGCGTCGAAGAGGTAGCGCTCGGGGATCTGGGAGACCATCTTGCCGTCGGGTCCGGCCACGTAGGACAAGGCGTCCCAGACGACGACGTCGCGCCCGGTGGTCTTCTCCACCCGCTCGGACTCCTCGACGTTGCCCTTGAGCGTCTGCACGAAGCTGACCTTGGAGACCTGGCGGGGGCGCAGAGTGCTGTAGTTGAGCAGCGTCGCGTTCTTGGCCTCCAGCACAGCGGTCTGGTACTCGTTCGCCGGGACCTTGGCCAGTCTGGGGAAGGCGTACCAGCGCGTGAGCGGGGCCAGGGCCGCGCAGAACACGGCCATGGCGAGCAGGACCAGGCTGGCCTTTCGGCGCATGGGCGGCCTCCCTCCGGGGCTCGGGGTGCGGCGGCAGGGCTCAGGGGTGGTCGGGGATGGTCGTCAGCAGTGGTTTGGGGGAGGTCTCACCGCTGGGTGAGCCGAGGGTGGTCACGGCGAACACCAGGGCGAGGGCGGCGGCAAGCCCGATGGCGGCGGCGGCGAGGACGCGCATGTGTGGCCTCCGGCCTCCCAGTGCGAAGCGACGGCGCCTCGACCTGATGCACCGTCAGGTGTGGGGCACCGTAGCAATGGGGAGCGGAGATGAGAACACGTAGCGCCGCCCCTTGACCCGTCGTGGGTCCAGGGGCGGCGCTGTTGGCACGCATGGGCACTGGCCTGCTGTGCCGGTCCGCTCTCCCGTCGGCTCGGTCAGCGGACCGGGACGGCGGGCGGCGGTGCTGTCCTCTTACTGAGCCGCCGCCTTGGTGACGGTCAGCTTGATGGTGAGCGACGTGCCGTCGGCCGTGGTCAGCCGGAGCAGGAAGTCACCGGCGGTGGCGTCCGTGAAGATCTTCGGGAGCGTGAGCTGCCCCTTCGCATCGGTCTTCAGGGCGCCCAGCGTGCGGAGAGGGTTGCCCTTGGCGTCCTCGAAGTAGGGGCCCTTGTCGTTCTGCGGCGCGTTGGCCGCGTCGGCGGTGACCATGGTGGCCGTCACGGCCACACCCGCCGCGGGCTTGCCCTGGTAGGTCGCCTTGACCTCGACCGGATCGGCGAAGGAGGCGCCTGTCTCCGCGGTGAGCGGCTTGGTGTCCGTACGGGTCAGCGCGTCGGCCTTCGGGGCGGGCGCGGGCCGGGCCTTGACGGTCGCGCCGAAGTCGATGGCGGTGCCGCTCTTGCCGACGATCGTGGCGCGGATGGTGAACGCGCCGGCCTTCTTGCCCGCGAGCAGCTGCGGGGCGGTGGCGGTGCCATCGGCGCGCGTGGACACGGTGGCATGACGCGCCGTGCCGAGGAAGCGGGCCTCGGTCTCGCCGCGGATCTCGTACCGTACCCGCACCCCGGCGACCGGCTTGCCCTTGGCGTCGTTGGCGCGGACGCGCGGCGACTCGTCGAACGCCTTGCCCTCGGTCGCCGTCAGCTGCCGGGCGCTCGCGTGGGTGAGGCTGGTGGCAGTCGGCTTGGGCGTCTGGGGCGGCTTGGGGGTCTGCGGCGGCTTGGGGGGACTGGGTTTTGAGGGCGGGTCGTTCGGCCGGGGCTGCTGCGGCTTGTCCGGGGTGTTCGGCTTGTCGTCGGGCTTCTTCGGCGGCTGCTTGCCGTCCTTGCCCTTGCCTTCGGGCTTCTTGGGCGCGTGCTTGCCGCCCTTGTCGCGCTTGTCCTCCGCGCCGCCCGAACCGGTGTCCGCGGGCAGGACGCCGGTGCCGTCGGGCACCTGGTGCGTGCCGTCCTTGTAGTAGGCGAACCAGGAGAGCACCGTGCGCAGGTATTCCTGCGAGTGGTTGTAGCCGAGTATCGCGCGGTCCAGGTCGGCCTTGACCGACAGGTCGCGGTTGTCGGCGCACAGGTAGTCGGCCGCCGCCAGCGCCGCGTCGAAGATGTTGTTCGGGTTCTTCTCGCCGTCGCCGTTGCCGTCGCGGCCCCAGTTCGCCCACGTCGACGGAATGAACTGCATCGGACCGACGGCCCGGTCATGCTTGGTGTCGCCGTCGTAGGCGCCACCGTCGGTGTCGGTGATCCTGGCGAAGCCGTTGCCGTTGAGGACCGGGCCGAGGATCGGCTTGAGCGTGGTGCCGTCCGCGTCGACCGCGCCGCCGCGCGCCTGCCCGGACTCGACTCTGCCGATGGCGGCGAGCAGTTCCCACGGCAACTCGCAGCCGGGGTCGTTCCGCTGGACCGACGCCTCCGCCTTCTTGTACGCGGCGAGGACGGTCGCCGGGATGCCGGAGTCGGCGAGGTCGCCGGGGCCGTCCGCCCCGGGCTTGCCGGCGCCGGGAAGATCGACGGAGGTGTCCGGCTTCCCGGGAGTCCTCAGAGGCGGGAGGTCCGTGTGGTACGAGGAGTCTCCGCTGATGGGGTCGCCGGGGGGCGGGGTCGCCTCACGGGCGCCGTCCCGGTGGGTGCCCGCGAATCCGGGCGCCTGAGAGGCAGTGAGCGCCGCCATCGCGACCGCCGCCACCGCGGTCGTGGCCGCTCCCTTGCGTAGCCGCCGGCTGATGTGCGCTGTCATCCCGTCCATCCCTCCCGATCGACCGTGACGCGCTCCCCCGCGCGACAACGCTCGTGACACTACGGCAACTTATGGCCCGCAGCTACCGGCGCAATGCGTGTCTTTTTGATCAGAAATGACGAGGACAGCTCGGCATTGATCGGGACACGTCCGGCAGCTGACACAGCCTTCACTTGTACGACGGAACAGAGGCGATCGGCGTTCCCCCGGCGCACGACGAACACCAGGCCGCACAGGCTGTTCATTCGCCTGCTGCCCGTCGGTCTCGCGTTGTTCTATCCGGGCCGGTGCTTGGCTCCGGCCGGTGCCTGGTTCCGGCGCGACGGCGACCGGTGGACGTGCGGGCGCCCTTCGGGACCGGCCGGCGCCAGGCCCAGGCCCGGGCGGCGGGCCCCCGCCCCGGGGGAGCAACCGGTCTGCGCCCAGGCCGAAGCCGGGGCGGAGGAGGGCCAAGGCCAGGGGGCCGGCGGAGCGGGCGGCCGGGCGTCACGCCCACAACGCCGCCTGCCCGACCCGGCCGTCGGGTCCCGCCCCTGGCAGCCGGCGGCCCTCACCGCCCAGTCAGGCGGCGGTCGCCCGGGGCGGCCCGGCGGGGCGGGGCTCAGTGGGCGGCGGACTCCCAGTCGGAGCCCGCGCCCACGGACACTCCCAGCGGCGCGCTCAACCGCACGGCTCCCGCCATCTCGCGGCGCACTACTTCCTCCACCCGCTCCCGCTCACCGTGCGCGATCTCCAGCACGATTTCGTCGTGGACCTGGAGCAGCATCCGGGAGGTCAGCTTCTCCTTCCGCAGGGCGCGGTCCACGCGCAGCATGGCGATCTTGACGATGTCGGCGGCGGTGCCCTGGATGGGTGCGTTGAGCGCCATGCGTTCCGCCATCTCGCGGCGCTGCCTGTTGTCGCTGTTGAGGTCGGGCAGATAGCGGCGGCGGCCCAGCATCGTCTCCGTGTAGCCCGTGGCCCGCGCCTCTTCCACGACACGCTGCAGATAGTCGCGCACGCCGCCGAACCGCTCGAAGAAGGTGTCCATCAGCTTGCGCGCCTCATCCGGCGCGATGGACAGCTGCTGGGAGAGTCCGAAGGCGGACAGGCCGTACGCCAGGCCGTACGACATGGCCTTGATCTTGCGGCGCATCTCCGGGTCGACGTCGGTCTTGGCGACGCCGAAGACCTGGGAGGCGACCGTCGTATGCAGGTCCTCACCGGAGGTGAACGCCTGCAGCAGCCCCTCGTCCTTGGAGAGATGGGCCATGACCCGCAGCTCGATCTGGCTGTAGTCGGCGGTCATCAGCGACTCGTAGCCCTCGCCGACGACGAAGCCGCGGCGGATGGCGCGGCCCTCGTCCGTGCGCACGGGGATGTTTTGCAGGTTCGGGTCGGTGGACGAGAGCCGTCCCGTGGCCGCCACCGTCTGATTGAAGGTGGTGTGGATGCGGCCGTCGGGGGCGATGGTCTTGATCAGGCCCTCGACGGTGGAGCGCAGCCTGGCCTGCTCACGATGCCGAAGCATGATCACCGGCAGCTCGTGGTCGGTCTGCGCGGCGAGCCAGGCCAGCGCGTCGGCGTCCGTCGTATAACCGGTCTTCGTCTTCTTCGTCTTCGGCAGGCCCAACTCCCCGAACAGCACCTCCTGGAGCTGCTTGGGCGAGCCGAGGTTGAACTCGTGCCCGACCGCGGCGTGCGCCTCCTTCACCGCCTGCTGCACGGCGCTGGCGAACTGCTGCTCCATGCGCTCCAGCCAGTCCTTGTCCGCCGCGATCCCGGCCCGCTCCAGCCGGGCCAGCAGCTCGGACGTGGGCAGCTCCACGTCCTGGAGCAGGTCGGCTGCGCCGACCTCGGCGAGCCGCCCGGTGAACGCCTCACCGAGGTCGACGATGGCGCGGGCCTGCGTCATCAGCGTGTCCTGCTCGGCCTGGTCGTCCGCGCCGAAGGCGAGCTGGCCGCTGTCGGCCGCGGCCGGGGCCAGCTCACGGCCCAGGTACTCCACCGACAGCGCGTCCAGCGCGAACGAGCGGCGCCCCGGCTTGACGAGGTAGGCGGCCAGCGCCGTGTCCATCCGTACCCCGGCGACCGGCCAGCCGTGCTCGGCGAAGACCCGCATCACGCTCTTGGCGTCATGCAGCACCTTGGGCTCGTCAGCGTCCGCGATCCACTCGGCGAACGCCCGCTCGTCGGCCTCGTCGAGCTGGGCCGGTTCGAACCAGACGGCCGGTCCGGCGGCCGTCGCCAGGGCGATCTCGCTGACGCTGCCCGCGCCGAACGCCCACGC
The DNA here is from genome assembly GCF_059026195.1 of Streptomyces sp. A01. Classification (NCBI taxonomy): domain Bacteria; kingdom Bacillati; phylum Actinomycetota; class Actinomycetes; order Kitasatosporales; family Streptomycetaceae; genus Streptomyces; species Streptomyces sp. A01. The sequence goes on from NZ_JBWLKN010000010.1 coordinate 85,985, forward strand.
GTCGACCGTCGCCAGGCCGAGAGGCGTCACCCCGTGCTCGGCGATCCAGGGCGCCAGCTCGCCGGCACCCACCGCCACCCCGTCCACGACGACGCCCGCGGCGGGCGCCGTCTCCTCCTCGACCACGCCGGGGTCGGCGGCCAGCAGCCGCTCGCGGAAGTTCTGGTGGCGGAACTCCAGGGCGTCGAGCACGACCGTCAGCGCCTGCCGGTCATACGGGGCACGCGCCAGGTCGGCGGGGCCGCAGGACAGCTCCACGTCCTTGACCATCTCGGTGAGCCGCCGGTTGAGCTTCACGGACTCCAGGTGGTCCCGGAAGTTCTGCCCGGCCTTTCCCTTGACCTCCTCGGCCCGCTCGACCAACCCGTCGAACGAACCGAACTGGTTGATCCACTTCGCGGCGGTCTTCTCGCCGACCCCCGGGATGCCGGGCAGGTTGTCGGAGGGGTCACCGCGCAGGGCCGCGAAGTCCGGGTACTGCTGCGGCGACAGTCCGTACTTCTCCTGCACCTTCTCCGGGGTGAAGCGCGTCAGCTCCGAGACGCCCTTCGTCGGATACAACACGGTCACCTGGTCGGAGACCAGCTGGAAGGCGTCCCGGTCACCGGTGACGATCGAGACGTGGAAGCCCTCGGCCTCCGCCCGGGTCGCGAGGGTGGCGATCACATCGTCGGCCTCGAAGCCGTCGACAGCGAAACGCGTGACGCTCATGGCGTCCAGCAGCTCACCGATCAGCTCCACCTGGCCCTTGAACTCATCCGGGGTCTTCGACCGGGTCGCCTTGTACTCCGGGAACTCCTCGGAGCGCCACGTCTTACGGGAGACGTCGAAGGCGACCGCCAAGTGCGTGGGCTGCTCGTCACGCAGCGTGTTCGCCAGCATCGAGGCGAAGCCGTAGATCGCGTTGGTCGGCTGCCCGGTGGTGGTACTGAAGTTCTCCGCGGGCAGCGCGAAGAACGCCCGATAGGCCAGGGAATGGCCGTCGAGCAGGAGCAGGCGAGGGTGATCGCCCGGCTCGCTGGAGGGCCGCGCTGCTGTCTTCTTCGATGCTTTCTCTGCCACGCCCCCGATCCTGCCACGGCCCACTGACAATCCCGAGCCACGTGCTGCGGTGAGGCCGCTCCAGCGCGGCCGCTCCCGTGAGTGCGCAGAACGCGCTGTCAGAGCCTCATGACAGGATTTACGTATACCGACCCCGTACCGGCGGGCGGTGCGGGCCGACCGCTCACCGCCCGGCAGCGCGGACCCGACCGCTCGCAGTGAAGACCGACCGCTCAAAGGGGAGCGCGCCATGGCAGCCAAGCCACCCGCAGGTGATCCGGTTCAGGACGCGCCCGAGGTGAGCGCGCCGCGGCAGGCCGCGGCCGGGCTGCCCGGCGTCGCCCACTCGCTGCTGGCCGCGCAGCGGCAGATGGGCGTGCGCCGCACCGCGCTCACCCTTCTCCAGGTCAACCAGAAGGACGGCTTCGACTGCCCCGGCTGCGCCTGGCCCGAAGGGGACAAACGCCACACGGCGGAGTTCTGTGAGAACGGCGCGAAGGCCGTCGCCGAGGAGGCGACGCTGCGCCGCGTCACCCCCGCGTTCTTCGCCGCGCATCCGGTCGCCGACCTCGCGAACCGCAGTGGCTACTGGCTGGGCCAGCAGGGCCGCCTCACCCAGCCCATGCTGCTCGACGAGGGCGCCGAGCGGTATGAGCCGGTCTCCTGGGACCGCGCGTTCCGCCTCATCGCCGACGAGCTGCGCGCCCTCGCCTCCCCCGACGAAGCCGTCTTCTACACCTCGGGCCGCACCAGCAACGAAGCCGCGTTCCTCTACCAGCTGTTCGCCCGCGAATTCGGCACGAACAACCTGCCCGACTGCTCCAACATGTGCCATGAGTCCTCGGGCTCCGCGCTCACCGAGACGCTCGGCGTCGGCAAGGGCAGCGTGCTGCTCGACGACCTCTACCAGGCGGACCTGATCATCGTCGCCGGGCAGAACCCGGGCACCAACCATCCGCGCATGCTCACCGCCCTGGAGAAGGCGAAAGCGAACGGCGCGCGCGTCATCACCGTCAACCCGCTGCCCGAGGCGGGGATGGAGCGGTTCAAGAACCCGCAGACCGCGCGCGGCCTCGCCGGCGGCGGCACCCCTCTCACCGACCTCTTCCTCCAGATCCGCATCGGCGGCGACCAGGCTCTGTTCCGCGCCCTGAACAAGCTGGTCCTGGAGACGGAGGGCGCCGTCGACGAGGAGTTCGTCCACGCGCACACGCACGGGTTCGAGGAGTTCTCGACAGCCGCCCGGCGCGCCGACTGGGACGAGACGCTGCGCGCCACCGGCCTGCGGCGGGCCGAGATCGACCAGGCGCTGAAGATGGTCCTCGCCTCACGGCGCACCATCGTGTGCTGGGCCATGGGCCTCACCCAGCACAAGCACTCGGTGTCCACCATCAGGGAGGTCGTCAACTTCCTCCTGCTGCGCGGGAACATCGGCCGTCCCGGCGCCGGGGTGTGCCCCGTGCGCGGGCACAGCAACGTGCAGGGCGACCGCACCATGGGCATCTTCGAGCGGCCCGCGCCCGCGTTCCTGGACGCGCTGGAGAAGGAGTTCGGGTTCGCCCCGCCGCGCGAGCACGGCTACGACGTCGTACGGGCCATCGGCGCGCTGCGTGACGGGGAAGCCAAGGTGTTCTTCGCGATGGGCGGCAACTTCGTCGCCGCCTCACCCGACACGGAGGTCACCGAGGCCGCGATGCGCCGCGCCCGGCTCACCGTGCACGTCTCGACCAAGCTCAACCGCTCGCATGTGGTCACCGGCGCGCGGGCGCTCATCCTGCCCACCCTCGGCCGCACGGAACGGGACACCCAGGAGGGCGGTGACCAGTTCGTCACCGTCGAGGACTCCATGGGCATGGTGCACGCCTCCCACGGCAGGCTCGCCCCGGCCGGGCCCCAGCTGCTGTCCGAGCCCGCCATCGTCTGCCGCCTCGCCCGGCAGGTCCTGGGCGAGACCAGCCGCACCCCGTGGGAGGAGTTCCAGCGGGACTACGGGACGATCCGCGACCGTATCGCGCGCGTCATCCCCGGCTTCGAGGACTTCAACACCCGGGTCCGGGCCCCCGGCGGGTTCACCCTGCCGCATGCCCCGCGCGATGAGCGCCGCTTCCCCACCACCACCGGCAAGGCCAACTTCACCGCCGCCGACGTGGAGTACCCGCGGCTGCCCGAGGGCCGGCTGCTGCTCCAGACGCTCCGCTCGCACGACCAGTACAACACCACGATCTACGGCCTCGACGACCGCTACCGGGGCATCAAGAACGGCCGTCGCGTCGTCCTGATCCATCCCGAGGACGCCAGGGAGCGGGGCCTGGCGGACGGCGCGTACGCGGACCTGGTCAGCGAATGGCAGGACGGTGTCGAGCGGCGCGCCCCCGGATTCCGCGTCGTCCACTACCCGACAGCCCGCGGCTGCGCCGCCGCCTACTACCCGGAGACCAACGTGCTCGTCCCCCTGGACGCCACGGCGGACACCAGCAACACGCCCGCGAGCAAGTCCGTGGTGATCCGCCTGGAACAGATGGCCCCCGTCTAAGCGTTCGCTCAGGCACCTGATAGGTAAGACGGTGCACCGCGAATGTACGAAAGCCGCTGATCGGAGCCGGACGCCATGGGCGAGCACACCAAGACCACGTTCCCGCAGGAAATTCTCGACCAGTACGCGGGGCTCGGCCTCGACCTGCCCGCCCTCTTCTCCGCCGGGCACCTGGGCGAGCGCATGGGGCTGACCATTCTGGAGGCGGCGCCCGACCGCGTTGTCGGCACCCTTCCCGTCGAGGGCAACACCCAGCCGTACGGCCTGCTGCACGGCGGGGCGTCCGCCGTGCTGGCCGAGACTCTGGGTTCGGTGGGCTCGATGCTGCACGGGGGACCGCACAAGATCGCGGTCGGCGTCGACCTGAACTGCACGCATCACCGTGGCGTCCGCTCCGGCCTGGTCACCGGCGTGGCCACGCCCGTACACCGGGGCCGGACCACCGCCACGTACGAGATCGTCATCACCGACGAGCACGACAAGCGGGTGTGCACCGCCCGGCTGACCTGCCTGCTGCGCGACGTCGACGTGACCCAAGCCGCCAGCTGAGGACGCCACCGGCTCCGCAGGGGGCGGCGGCCAGCCCGCCGCACCCCTGTTCTTTACCTGGACCGTGTCCGGCGGGTCACGCCAGCGAGGGTGAGCTCCTGTCCGTGCATCGCATTCTGCGGGTGCGCTGTGGCTGGTGGCGCAGTTCCCCGCGCCCCCGACAGGGCGCGCCCCTTCGCTGTGCCAGGGCTGCTCCTCTGGGCCTGGCGGCCTGAGGAGGCTCCACGCGCAGCCCGATGCCGGGCACGAGTGAACCGCCGGAAACCCGCTGACCACCCGCTTGCGAAGTGACTTCTCGCGGCCTGGACTCATTTGACGGCGAGTCACCCTGACGACTCGCCAACTGATGCCACAACAGCCCCCCGAGCACAGCGAGCCAGCCCACACACGCCCTCCCCCCACCCACACGCCACCCGGCCGCCCGGCCACCCCCACGACGAACCGGCTCAGCCGACCCGCACGGAAGTCGACGAGGGCACAGAGGGGTTCGCCGGCCCCACCCCCACCCGGCCACCCCCACGACGGACCGACTCAGCCGACCCGCACGGAAGGCGACGAGGGCACAGAGGCACGGGACGGCGCCACCACCGGGCCTCCACCCGCCACAGCCCCGCCACCCACTCCCCGCCGTGGCGCGCTGGCTCAGCCGACGCCGACGGAAGGCGACAAGGACGCAGAGGGGACGGGGACGCCACCCACCCGCACGCCACCCACTCCCCGCTCCCCGCTCGGCGCTCGGCGCTCGGCTCAGCCGAACAGACGGAAGGCGGCGAGGGCGCAGAGGGGGTCGGGACGCTATCGGATATTTGTGGCCAACGAGAGGCCAACTCCGCGCATCGGGGCACCGGGCCGTAAATATCCGGTCCCGCGCCCCCTCGGAGCCCTCGGCGCCGACCCTTTCGCTCCGGCCCGCACCACCACACCCCGCTCCGCCCCGGCCCGCAACCGCCACACCCCGCTCCGCCCCGACCCGCACCACCACACCCCGCTCCGCCCGGCCCGCACCCCCACACCACCCGGCCGACACCGCCGCACCCCCACCACGCCCCCCGGCCCGCAACCGGGGCCCGCGACCGAACCCCACCCGTGCCCAAAACCACCTCCCGCCTCTCCAGCGAGATCACCAAGGCCCGGACGAACAAGCGGCCGACAGCCGCGATTTTCCGGCCGTAACACTGCGTAACGCCGATGTGATCTTGGCTATGACAGGCGTCACAGCACGGTTCGGTCATTAGTGATCTACGCCACCGAAAGACAAGTGACACGCCACGCTCCGCATATGGAGAGCCCGTCAACCCCTTAGCGGAACTGCGAGTTCTCACTATCCGGACGATGGGGTTTGTCAGCATACGCACCTTTTACACACTCTTCGACGCTACAGAGACACGCACGTCATAACAAGAGCGTCACATCCTGGCCAGCACCTCTGCCGACCGCACGCCCACCGGCTTAGAGTCACCGCCAGTCACCGCGCCGCCGGGCGCCGACACAGCACGGACTCTGTACGACCCCTGTACGGCCCGGCGCGCGACACGGCCGCTTACGCCGAAGCGGCCGCGCCAGGGGAAAGGACTGATCGTGCGTCACCGTTCCTTGCTTGCACTCACCGCCGTTCTCACCACAGGGGCACTCACCCTGAGCGCGTGCGGATCACGCGACGACGACAACAACGATGACGAAGACGGTGGCAAAACCACCGTCGTCATCGGTCTTGACGCGCCGCTCACCGGCGAACTGTCCGCCCTGGGGCAGGGCATCAAGAACTCCGGCGACCTCGCCGTCAAGAACGCCAACAAGATAGGCGAGGTCCCGGGCGTCAAGTTCGAACTACGGGCTCTCGACGACAAGGCCCAGCCCAGCGCGGGCCAGCAGAACGTCACCAAGCTCGCCGGTGACGACAAGGTCGTCGGTGTCGTCGGCCCGCTGAACTCCGGCGTCGCCCAGTCGATGCAGAAGGTCGCCGACACCAATGGCGTGCCGCTGATCTCCCCCGCGAACACCACGCCCGACCTCTCCCAGGGCAAGGACTGGAAGAAAGACGATCGCAAGCGCCAGTTCAAGACGTACTTCCGCACCGCCACCACGGATGAGGTGCAGGGCGCCTTCGGCGGCAAGTACGCCTGGGAGAAGATCAAGGCCAAGCGGGTCTACGTCATCGACGACCAGAAGACGTACGGCGTCGGTCTCGCCACGGCATTCCAGGAGAAGTTCACCTCGCTCGGCGGCAAGGTCGTCGGCACCGAACACGTCAACCCCGAGGACCGGGACTTCAAGGCCATCGTCTCCAAGGCCCGCAGCGCCAAGCCCGACCTGATCTTCTACGGCGGCGAGTACCCGGCGTCCGCGCCGCTCAGCCAGCAGCTCAAGGAAGGCGGCGTCAACGTGCCGCTGATGGGCGGCGACGGCATGTACAGCGCCGACTTCATCAGCCTCAACAAGAAGGCGCAGGGCGACTACGCCACCTCCGTCGGCAAGCCCGTCGAGGAGCTGGCGTCGGCCAAGAAGTTCATCGCCGACTACAAGGCCGCCGGTTACAAGGACCGCTACGAGGCATACGGCGGCTCCACCTACGACGCCACCTGGGCCCTCATCCAGGCCGTGAAGTCCGTCGTCGCCGACAACGACGGCAAGCTTCCCGACGACCCCCGCGACAAGATCGTCGAAGCGCTCAGCACCGTGAAGTTCGACGGCGTCACAGGCCCCGTCTCCTTCGACGAGTACGGCGACACGACCAACACGATGATCACCGCGTACAAGGTCGAGGGCAAGACCTGGAAGTCCCAGTTCAGCGAGCAGTACAAGGACTGATCCGCTCACCAGCAACCGCATCACCGGCTCGGCCGCGCGGCCCGGCACAACCGATCCGCGCGGCCCGGCCGGCCGCCCTGCCACGCCCTTCCCACTCCACGGAGGCCCTGCGGTGCACGAACTGCCGCAACAGCTGGCCAACGGACTCATCCTCGGCGCGATGTACGGACTCATCGCGATCGGCTACACGATGGTCTACGGCATCGTCCAGCTCATCAATTTCGCCCATGGTGAGATCTTCATGGTCGGCGGCTTCGGCGCGCTGACCGTCTACCTCGCACTTCCCGGGGACACCGCCCTCATGCTGGCGCTGCCCCTGATGCTCCTCGGCGGGATCGCCACCTCCGTCGTCGTCGGCGTCGCCGCCGAACGGTTCGCCTACCGCCCGCTGCGCGGCGCACCCCGCCTCGCGCCGCTGATCACCGCGATCGGCCTGTCCATCGCGCTCCAGCAGGCGATATGGAAGTGGTACCCGGACGCCAAGAAAGCCCGGGTGTTCCCCCAGTTCAAGGGCGAGTCCTTCGAATTCTGGAACATGACCATCCAGCGTGGTGACCTGTTCGTCCTCATCGCCGCACCCCTGTGCATGCTCGCCCTCGGCCTGTTCGTCGCCAAGACCCGCACCGGGCGCGGCATGCAGGCGACGGCGCAGGACCCGGACACCGCGAAGCTCATGGGCATCAACACCGACCGCATCATCGTGATGGCCTTCGCGATCGGCGCCACCTTCGCCGCCGTGGCCGCCGTCGCGTACGGACTGCGCACCGGTGAGGTCCAGTTCCGTATGGGATTCATCCTCGGGCTCAAGGCCTTCACCGCGGCCGTCCTCGGCGGCATCGGCAACATCTACGGCGCCATGCTCGGCGGCGTCGTCCTCGGCCTCGCCGAAGCCCTCGCCACCGGTTACATCGAGGAGATCCCCGGTATGACCCAGTTCGGCGGCGGCTCCTGGAAGGACGTCTGGGCCTTCGTCCTCCTCATCCTCGTACTGCTCCTGCGCCCCCAGGGCCTGCTGGGCGAACGCGTCGCGGATCGGGCGTGATGTCGATGACCACCAAGACCACCCCAGCCGAGCACACCGCGCCGCTCCCCATGCCGCACGGCGTCGCCCGGATCATCACCGCCGCCGGCGCCGCCGGCGCCGTCATCTCCACCTTCCTCGCCTGGACCTGGACCTCCGCCTTCCCCGGCGACCTCACGGTCACCGGCTACCCCGGCGGCCTCCAGATGATCACCCTCACCGGGGCGGTCCTCACCACCGTGTACGTCATCGTCGGCTACGGCATCCGTGGTCTGCGCTGGCTCGCGCCGGCAGGAACAAGCGCCGCTGTCCTCCTGCTGGCCCTCGGTACCTTCGCCACCACCTGGTACACGGTGATCGCCATCGCCACCGACCTCGGCGGCATGGCCAACCTCGAACCCGGCGCCTACGCCGCCGCCGTCACCTCGCTCATCGCCGTCATCGGCGCCCTCGGGCTGCGCACCGACTGCGCCGCCGAGCCCACGCCGGTCCCGGCACCGGGACCGGCGGTCTGGCACCGGTTCCGCCGCGCCCTCACCGCCGCCGCTCCCGGGCGGGCCCAGAAGATCCCCACCTGGCTGGAGATCATCATCATCGCCGTCGCCTTCGGCATCGGCCTCTACCTCTTCACGTACGGCATCGACACCGAGTACGCCGAACTGTTCGTCGGCTACCTCATCCTCACCGGCTTCGGGTTCGCCGCCCTCAGCCGCGCCGGACTCGTCGCCCGGCTCTCCGCCCTCACCGCCAAGCACCACAACATCGCCCTCGCGGCAGCCTTCGTCGCCGCCGCCTGCTTCCCGTTCACCCAGGACAACGACACCTACACCTCCGTGGGCGCCTACATCCTGATCTTCGCGACCGTCGCCCTCGGCCTCAACGTCGTCGTCGGCCTCGCCGGGCTCCTCGACCTCGGCTACGTCGCCTTCCTCGGCGTCGGCGCCTACGCGGCCGCGCTCGTCTCGGGCTCCCCGGAGTCCTCCATCGGCGTGCACTTCCCGTTCTGGGCCGCCATGCTCACCGGCGCCGCCGCCTCACTCGTCTTCGGCGTCCTCATCGGCGCCCCCACCCTGCGGCTGCGTGGCGACTACCTCGCCATCGTCACCCTCGGCTTCGGCGAGATCTTCCGCATCTCCATGCTCAACCTCAACGGCACCACGGGACCCGACGTCACCAACGGCGCCATGGGTATCCCCAACGTCCCCAGTCTCAACATCTTCGGTTTCGACTTCGGCGAGAACCACGACATCCTCGGCTATCCCATCGGGCCCTTCGGCAACTACTACCTGCTGATGCTGCTCGTCACCGCCGTCGTCGTCCTCGTCTTCCGGCGCGCCGCGGAGTCCCGCATCGGCCGTGCCTGGATCGCCATCCGCGAGGACGAGACAGCGGCCACGGCCATGGGCATCAACAGCTTCCGGCTCAAGCTGCTCGCCTTCGCCCTCGGTGCCACCCTCGCCGGACTCGCCGGCACCGTACAAGCCCATGTGACGACCACCGTCACGCCCGAGCAGTACCAGTTCGCCGGCCCCGTACCGCCCAACTCCGCCTTCCTGCTCGCCGCCGTCATCCTCGGCGGCATGGGCACCCTGAGCGGGCCCATCATCGGCGCGGCGCTGCTCTACCTCATCCCCGCCAAGATGGAGTTCATGGCCGACTACCAGCTCTTCCTCTTCGGCATCGCGCTCGTCCTGCTCATGCGCTTCCGCCCCGAGGGCCTGGTCGCCGACCGCAGGAAGCAACTCGAATTCCATGAGACCGGCCAACTGGACGTGCCCGAAGACGGCCTCCCCGGCCAGGGCATCGGCGTCACCAAGGCGGAGGCGTAAGACAGATGACGACCACCAGCCTCACCAAGAGCGATGCCCCCGCCAAGCCGGTCCTCAGTGCCACCGGTGTCACGATGCGCTTCGGCGGACTCACCGCCGTACGCTCCGTCGATCTCACCGTGGGCGCCGGCGAGATCGTCGGCCTCATCGGCCCCAACGGCGCGGGCAAGACCACCTTCTTCAACTGCCTTACGGGGCTGTACGTCCCCACCGAAGGCAAGGTCTCCTACGAGGGCAAGGTACTCCCGCCCAAACCGCACCTCGTCACCCAGGCGGGCATCGCCCGCACCTTCCAGAACATCCGCCTCTTCGCCAACATGACCGTCCTCGAAAACGTCCTCGTCGGCCGTCACACCCGCACCAACGAGGGCCTGTGGTCGGCGCTGTTGCGGCTGCCCGCCTTCCGGCGCGCCGAAAACGAGTCCACGGCGCGCGCCATGGAACTCCTTGAGTTCACCGGCCTCGCCGCCAAATGCGACCACCTGGCGCGCAACCTCCCGTACGGCGAACAGCGCAAGCTTGAGATCGCCCGGGCGCTCGCCAGCGAACCGGGGCTGCTGCTGCTCGACGAGCCCACGGCCGGCATGAACCCCCAGGAGACCCGCGCGACCGAGGAGCTCGTCTTCGCCGTACGCGATCAGGGCACGGCCGTCCTCGTCATCGAGCACGACATGCGGTTCATCTTCAATTTGTGCGACCGCGTCGCCGTCCTCGTCCAGGGCGAGAAACTCGTCGAAGGCACCTCGGCGGTCGTCCAGGCCGACGAGCGCGTCATCGCCGCCTACCTCGGTACGCCGTTCGAGGGAGCCCCCGGGGATGAGGAAGCCGCCGAAGTCGAAGCCGCCGAGGCGCAGCAGCACACCGCACGTACGGAGGACGGACAGTGACGGCACTCCTTGAAGTTGAGGATCTGCGGGTCGCCTACGGCAAGATCGAGGCCGTCAAGGGCATCTCGTTCAGTGTCGAGGCGGGCGAGGTCGTCACCCTCATCGGCACCAACGGCGCGGGCAAGACCACCACCCTCCGCACCCTGTCCGGGCTGCTCAAGCCGCTGGCGGGCACGGTGCACTTCGAAGGGAAGCCGCTCACCGGCACGCCGGCCCACAAGATCGTCGCACTGGGCCTCGCCCACTCCCCCGAGGGCCGGCACATCTTCCCCCGGCTGACGATCATGGAGAACCTGCAACTCGGCGCGTTCCTGCGGAAGGACACCGCCGGAATCGAGAAGGACATCCAGCGGGCGTACGAGCTGTTCCCGATCCTCGGCGAGCGCCGCAAGCAGGCGGCGGGCACCCTCTCCGGTGGCGAACAGCAGATGCTCGCGATGGGCCGGGCCCTGATGTCCCGCCCCAAGCTGCTCATGCTCGACGAGCCCTCGATGGGGCTCTCCCCGATCATGATGCAGAAGATCATGCACACCATCCGCGAGCTGAAGGCCGACGGCACCACGATTCTCCTGGTGGAGCAGAACGCCCAGGCGGCACTGTCGCTCGCCGACCACGGGCATGTGATGGAGATCGGCAGGATCGTCCTGTCGGGTACCGGCGAACACCTCATGCACGACGAGTCGGTACGTAAGGCGTATCTGGGCGAGGACTAGGCCGGCGTCCGGCGGGCTGTGCTGGGGCGGGGTGTCCCTGTCCGTGTGTCGCGGAGTGCGGGTGCGTCGTGGCCGGTCGCGCAGTTCCCCGCGCCCCTGACGGGGCACAGCCCCGCCCGGTGCTGGGCACGCATGATCCGCCGAACGCTCCCTGACTGCGCTCCCGGTGCATCCGCAGGTCACGACGAAGGGACCCGCGCCGTCCTGCCGACGGCGCGGGCCCCTTCGCTGTTACTTGTCTGCTGCCGCTTGCCCGCTGCTGCGCGAACTCGCGGGCTACGCTTCCTTCGCGCTCTTCGCGGCCTTCTTCTCCGCGGCGTCCTCGATGACCGCCTCGGCGACCTGCTGCATGGACATCCGGCGGTCCATCGACGTCTTCTGAATCCACCGGAAGGCCGCGGGCTCGGTCAGGCCGTACTGCGACTGCAGCACGCTCTTCGCCCGGTCCACGAGCTTGCGGGTCTCCAGTCGCTGGGAGAGGTCGGCGACCTCCATCTCCAGCGCCTTGAGCTCGGTGAACCGCGAGACGGCCATCTCGATGGCGGGCACCACGTCGCTCTTGCTGAACGGCTTGACGAGGTACGCCATCGCCCCGGCGTCCCTGGCCCGCTCGACCAGTTCGCGCTGCGAGAACGCCGTGAGCATGAGCACGGGCGCGATGCTGTCGGCCGCGATCTGCTCGGCGGCCGAGATCCCGTCGAGCACCGGCATCTTCACATCGAGGATGACCAGGTCGGGGCGGTGTTCGCGGGCGAGCTCGACGGCTCGCTGCCCGTCGCCCGCCTCGCCGACGACGGAATACCCCTCTTCTTCGAGCATTTCCTTCAGGTCGAGGCGGATCAGGGCCTCGTCCTCAGCGATGACGACGCGTGTGGTCTGCGGCGGGACGTGCGGCTGCTCGTCATCAACGGGCTCGGGCTCGACGGCGCTCACGGGACTCCTCGGATCAGGCAGGTGGTGCCCCATGAGCCTACCTAGCTCCTGTATCTTTGATGCACGGCGGATCTCCGCTAACCTTCCTTTCGAAGGATGCCCCGGTAGCCCAGCGGAAGAGGCACGGCTCTCAAACAGCCGCCAGCGTGGGTTCGAATCCCACCCGGGGCACTCTACCTTCCTTTCTAAGGTTGTCATCTGTTGGCGATCTTCACTCACTGAGGCGAACATCGCTTCACTACGTGGCGGCACAGCCAGGGCTTGACTCTCGCCGATCCCCCGTTGCCGCCCTCTTACGCGGCCGGGTCGACGTCACCGATGTGGTGGACGCGGACCAGGTTCGTGGAGCCGGGGACGCCGGGCGGGGAGCCCGCCGTGATGACGACGACGTCGCCCTTCTGGCAGCGGCCGATGCGCAGCAGCTCCTCGTCCACCTGGGCCACCATCGCGTCGGTGGACTCGACGCGGGGGCCGAGGAAGGTCTCGACGCCCCAGGTGAGGTTGAGCTGGGAGTAGGTCTGCGGGTCCGGGGTGAAGGCCAGGACCGGGATGGGTGAGCGGTAGCGCGAGAGCCTGCGGACCGTGTCGCCGGACTGGGTGAAGGCGACGAGGAACTTCGCACCGAGGAAGTCGCCCATCTCCGCCGCCGCCCTGGCCACGGCGCCGCCCTGGGTACGGGGCTTGCTGCGCTCGGTCAGCGGCGGAAGCCCTCTGGCCAGGACCTCTTCCTCGGCCGCCGCGACAATGCGGCCCATCGTCTTGACCGTCTCGATCGGATACTTGCCGACACTGGTCTCGCCGGAGAGCATCACGGCGTCCGTGCCGTCCATGACGGCGTTGGCGACGTCGGACGCCTCGGCGCGGGTGGGCCGGGAGGCGTCGATCATCGAGTCGAGCATCTGCGTCGCCACGATCACCGGCTTGGCGTTGCGCCTGGAGAGCTTGATGGCGCGCTTTTGGACCATCGGCACGGCCTCCAGCGGCATTTCGACGCCCAGGTCGCCCCGGGCGACCATGATGCCGTCGAAGGCGTCCACGATCGCTTCGAGGTTGTCGACGGCCTGCGGCTTCTCCACCTTGGCGATGACGGGGAGCCTGCGCCCCTCCTCGTCCATGATCCGGTGCACGTCCCGGATGTCGTCGGCGTTGCGGACGAAGGACAGCGCGATGATGTCGGCGCCGGTGCGCAGCGCCCAGCGCAGGTCCTCGATGTCCTTCTCCGACAGGGCGGGCACGGAGACCGCGACGCCGGGCAGGTTAAGGCCCTTGTGGTCGGAGACCATGCCGCCTTCGATGACCGTGGTGTGGACACGCGGCCCGCTGACGGAGGTCACTTCGAGGGTGACGCGGCCGTCGTCGACGAGGATGCGCTCACCGCGCGTGACATCGGCGGCCAGCCCCGCGTAGGTGGTGCCGCAGCAGTAGCGGTCGCCCTCCATGTCCTCAACGGTGATGGCGAAGTCGTCGCCGCGTTCAAGGAGTACGGGTCCTTCACGGAATCGGCCGAGCCGAATCTTCGGACCTTGAAGGTCAGCGAGGACGCCGACGCTGCGGCCGGTCTCCTTGGATGCCTCGCGCACCCGGTGGTATCGCTCCTCATGCTCCACGTACTTGCCGTGGCTGAGGTTGAGGCGGGCCATGTCCATTCCGGCCTCTACGAGCCTCTTGATCTGCTCGTACGAGTCGGTGGCGGGGCCCAGAGTACAGACGATTTTCGCTCGGCGCATGAGCCGAGCCTATGACCTACCGGCCGGTAGAGAACCGTGGACTCCTTACAGCCCAACAACCTTTACATGAAAGGCTCTTGACAACTAGTGAAACGTGCGCGAGGGCGCTCTGATGAGCGATTTCGGCGCCCTCCGCACGTTCTTCTCACAGTTCGGGACGCGTCATCGTGAACCGCGCGTTGACGTGCGCGTACACGGTCTGACGCTGCGGCTCCAAGTCAAGGGCGGGGGCCTGTTCGGCCGCCGCGGAGCGGGCTCCGCCGTAACCGCCGCGGAAACCGCCGGGGGCGGCGGGCATGGCCGGAGAGTTCTCCGCGCCGGTGTCGGCGAGTTCCACGATGGCGGCGAGCCGGGCGCCCAGCGCCTCGGCGTACTCCCTGGCGCGCTTGACGGCCTCGCGTACGGCCTGCTGGCGGGCGTCGCGGTGGGCGGGCGAGTCGGGGCGCAGGGCCCACCAGGGGCCGTCGACGCGGGTGAGCTCCAGGTCGGCGAGGCGGGTGGTGAGCTCGCCGAGCGCGCTGAAGTCGGGCAGGGTCACGGTGAGGTAGACACGGCCGTGGTACGCGCGGATGCGTTCGCCCCGGCCCTTGTCGGAGAGCTGCGGGGTGATGCTGAAGGCTCCCGTCTCCAGCTTCTCGATGGCCTCCCCGTAGGACTTGACGAGGTCGAGGACCTGGGCGTTCCGGCGTGTGAGGTCGTCGAGCGCGGCACGCCGGTCGGTGCCACGGGCGCTGATGGTGATGCCGATGCGGGCGATCTCGGGGTCGACTTCGAGGCGAGCCTCGCCGCGTACGGCGACGCGGGGGGTGTCGGGTGTGCCGTAGGACAGGGGTGTGGATGTGGTCATGCGCCTCACTCTCGCAGCCGGGTGAGCGGTCAGGTAGTCATGTGATCGAAACCTGACAGGGGTGTTGCGAGGGGCGGGCTCCGGTGCAGAATCTACGCGCGTTACGCGCTGTGCGTCGCGCGCCGCGCAGTCACCCATGGGAGATGAGATGCCACTCGACCGCAGGAAGTTCCTGGAACGCTCCGCCGCCACGGGAGCGGTGGTGGCCTTGGCGGGGGCGGCGGCCGCAGCTCCGGCCGAGGCGCGGGGACAGGGCCCGGGCGGGCGGCGCAAGCGGTACTCGTTCACCGTCATGGGCACGACGGACCTGCATGGCAACGTCTTCAACTGGGACTACTTCACCGACGCCGAGTTCGACGACAAGGACCACAACGACGTCGGCCTGGCGAAGATCGCCACACTGGTGAACGAGGTGCGGGCGGCGAAGGGCCGGGAGAACACCCTGCTGATCGACGCGGGCGACACCATCCAGGGCACCCAGCTGTCGTACTACTACGCGAAGGTCGATCCGATCACCGGGCCCGGCGGTCCTGTGCATCCGATGGCGCAGGCGATGAACGCGATCGGCTATGACGCGGCGGCGCTGGGCAATCACGAGTTCAATTACGGCATTCCGGTGCTGCGCAAGTTCGAGGAGCAGTGTGACTTCCCGCTGCTGGGCGCGAACGCGCTGGACGCGAAGACCTCGCGGCCCGCTTTCCCGCCGTACTGGATGACACGGCTGCGTACACCGTGCGGGCGGGATGTGCGGGTGGCGGTGCTCGGGCTGACGAATCCGGGGATCGCGATCTGGGACAAGGCCCATGTGCGGGGGAAGATGACGTTTCCCGGGCTTGAGGAGCAGGCCGCGAAGTACGTGCCCCGGCTGCGGTCGATGGGCGCTGACGTGGTGATCGTGTCCGCGCATTCGGGGAGCAGCGGAACATCCTCCTACGGTGACCAGCTGCCGCATGTGGAGAACGCCGCGGCGCTGGTGGCCGAGCAGGTGCCGGGCATTGACGCCATTCTGGTGGGGCACGCGCACAAGGAGATTCCCGAACACCGCGTGGTGAACAAGGAGACCGGGCAGGAGGTCGTCCTGTCGGAGCCGCTGAAGTGGGGGCAGCGGCTGACACTCTTCGACTTCGCGCTGGTCTGGGGCCGGGGGCGCTGGCGGGTGGAGTCGGTCTCGGCGAAGGTGCTGAACTCCAACGAGGCGGCGGAGGACCGGAGCGTCACCGGGCTGCTGGCGGATGAGCACGCCAAGGTCGTGGCGTATGTGAACCAGGTCATCGGGACGTCGACGGCGAGGATGGCGGCGGCTGAGGCGCCGTACAAGGACACCCCGATCATCGATTTCATCAACCATGTGCAGGCGGAGACGGTGAAGGCGGCGCTCGCGGGAACGGAGCACGCGAAGCTGCCGGTGCTCTCGCAGGCGTCGTGTTTCTCGCGTACGGCCGCGGTTCCGGCGGGGAAGGTGACGATCCGCGAGGTGGCCGGGCTGTATCCGTTCGAGAACACGCTGGAGGCGCGGGTGCTGACCGGCGCGCAGCTCAGGGAATACCTGGAGTTCTCGGCACGGTATTACGTACGTACTCCGGCGGGCGGTGACGTCGATCCGGCGAAGCTGACGAACGCGGACGGCATACCGGACTACAACTACGACGCGGTCAGTGGGGTGTCGTATGAGGTGGATATCGCCAAGGAGCCGGGGAAGCGGATCGCGAAACTGAGCTTCGGTGGAAGGCCGCTCGCTGACGACGCGCTGTTCGTGCTGGCGGTGAACAACTACCGGGCGAGCGGCGGTGGCAATTTCCCGCATGTCGCCGGGGCGAAGCAGGTGTGGTCGGACTCGGATGAGATCCGTAACACGATCATTTCGTGGGTGCGGGCCAAGGGCACGATCGACGGCGCCCAGTTCGCCTCGGTCGACTGGAAGCTGACCCGGGACGGTACGCCGGTCTTCGCGTAAACCGTTCGGCTGTTTCCCGCAGGGCCAGCACAATGGCGGAATGGATGAGGAGTTCGCCGCCGCGCTGGAGCCCGTACGCCGGGACGTGGCCGCTTCGTGTGCCGTGCCGATGCGGTTCGTCGAGGATGACTGGTCCCGGCGACTGACCGAGGACGGCTGTGCCGGAGTGATGCTCTACGACGAGGACGGCAGCGGGGTGGGCCTTTCCGTGATGCTCGGCCTTGACCGGGCCGAGCAGACCGCTGACCTCGCCGACCAGGCGCAGACCTCGGTGGTGGAGGCCCTCTGCGCGGCGCTCGGGCCCGCCGTGTGGCCCGAGTGCCCCACTCACCCGGATACGCATCCGCTGGCCGCCGGGGTGCGGCAGGGGGAAGCGGTGTGGTCATGTCCGCGCGGCGGGGCGCCGGTCGCGCTGATCGGGGAGCTTGCGCAGCTGGCTGGTGCCGGGGCCGGTGCTCGGGGCGGGGACGGGTTCGAGGCCGAAGGTCGTGAACGCGGTCCTGCGCGGAAGCGGAAACGCCGGTTCGCCCGTGAGTGAGTTCAGGATGACGGCGCCGCGCCAGGCGGCGAGGCCCAGGTCGGGGGCGCCGACGCCGTGTGTGTGGCGTTCGGCGTTCTGCACGTAGATGGCGCCGCTGATCCCGGGGTTGAGGACGAGCCGCTGGTGCTCGTCGACCCGGGGGCGGCCCGCGCTGTCGCGCTCCAGCTGAGGGTAGAGGTCGGCGAGGAGGGTGTTGACGCAGCGCTCCTGGTAGCCGGTGGCCAGGACGACGGCGTCGGTGGTGAGGCGGCTGCGGGTCTGCTGCTGGTCGTGTTCGAGGTGGAGTTCGACGCGGGTGGTGGCGACGCGCCCCGCGGTGCGGACACGGACGCCGGGGGTGAGGACGGTCTCGGGCCAACCGCCGTCGAGGCTGCGGTTGTACAGCTCCTCGTGGATGGCCGCGATGGTGGCGTGGTCGATGCCCTTGTAGAGCTGCCACTGGGTGGGCAGCAGCTGGTCGCGGACGGCCTCGGGGAGTGAGTGGAAGTAGCGGGTGTAGTCGGGGGTGAACTGCTCGAGCCCGAGCTTGCTGTATTCCATGGGCGCGAAGGCGGGGGTGCGGGTCAGCCAGTGCAGGCGTTCCTTGCCGTGCGGGCGGTGGCGCAGCAGGTCGAGGAAGACCTCGGCGCCCGACTGGCCCGAGCCGACCACGGTGATGTGGTCGGCGGCGAGCAGGACGTCGCGGTGGTGGAGGTAGTCGGCGGAGTGCACGACGGGGACGCCGGGCGCGTCGGCGAGGGGGCGCAAGGGGTCGGGGACGTGGGGGGTGGTGCCGACGCCGAGGGCGAGGTTGCGGGCGTAGGCGCGGCCGAGCTCGTCGGCCTGTCCCTCTTCGCCGACCTGGGAGAAGTCGAGTTCGAAGAGTTCGAGGTCGGTGTTCCAGCGGACGGCGTCGATGCGATGCCGGAAGTGGAGTCCGGGGACGTTCTCGCTGACCCAGCGGCAGTACGCGTCGTATTCGGCGCGCTGGATGTGGAAGCGCTCGGCGAAGTAGAAGGGGAAGAGGCGTTCGCGGCTGTGCAGGTAGTTCAGGAACGTCCACGGGCTGCCGGGGTTGGCG
Organism: Streptomyces sp. A01; assembly: GCF_059026195.1. Lineage (NCBI taxonomy): Bacteria > Bacillati > Actinomycetota > Actinomycetes > Kitasatosporales > Streptomycetaceae > Streptomyces > Streptomyces sp. A01. The sequence goes on from NZ_JBWLKN010000010.1 coordinate 104,428, forward strand.
AGGGTGACCAGGTCGGCGAGGAAGGGGACTTGGAGGGTGGCTCCGTCGACGAGGAGGCCGGGGTGCCAGCGGAAGGCGGAGTGCTCGTCGTAGAAGGCGGTGCGGAGGGTGGGGATGCCGTGGGCGAGTGCGGCGAGGGAGAGGTTGCACGGGCCGATGCCGACGCCCGCGAGGTCGAGGGGCTCGTCGGGGCTGGTGGTGGGGGTGGTTCTCATGCGGTGGGGTGGCCTTCCACGAGTTGCACCAGGGCTTCGAGGTCGCTGGGCTGGGTGTGCGGGTTGAGAAGGGTGGCCTTGAGCCACAGGCCGTCGGGCCCGGTGGCGCGGCCGAGGACGGCGCGGCCTTCGGTGAGGAGCCTGCGGCGGACCTCGGCGATGGCGGGCGCGTCCGCTCCGGTGGGGCGGAACACAACGGTGCTGATGGTGGGCCGCGAGTGGAGTTCGAGGCCGGGCCGCTTCTCGATGAGGTCGGCGAGGCGCTGGGCGGCGGCGCAGGTGCGGTCGATGAGGCCGGCGAGGCCGCTGCGGCCGAGGGCGCGCAGGGTGACGGCGATCTTCAGGATGTCGGGGCGGCGGGTGGTGCGCGGGGAGCGGCCGAGGAGGTCGGGAAGCCCGGCTTCGGTGTCGTCGTCGGCGTTGAGGTAGTCGGCGCGGTGGCCGAGCGGGGCGAGGTCGCACGTGGCGGGGACGACGAGCAGCCCCGCCGCGACCGGTTGCCAGCCGAGTTTGTGCAGGTCGAGGGTGACGCTGTGGGCGCGCTCAAGACCGCTGACCTTGTGCCGCTGGGCGTCGCTGAACAGCAGGGGGCCGCCGTAGGCCGCGTCGACGTGCAGCCGGGCGCCGTGCGCGGCGGTGATGTCGGCGAGCTCGGGCAGCGGGTCGATGGCGCCGGTGTCGGTGGTGCCCGCGGTGGCGATGACGAGGGCGGGGCCGGGGAGTTCGGCTAAAGCGGCGTGGACGGTGGCGGGGTCGAGGACGCCGCGCGGGGTGGCGAGAACGAGGGGCTCGGGCAGGCCGAGCAGCCATGCGGCGCGGTGCACGCTGTGGTGGGCGTTGGCGCCGCAGACGATCCGCAGGGCGCGTGGGGTCTGAGGATGGCGGGCGCGCTGATGCGGAAGGACATGGCTGGGCCTGGTTGCCAGGGCAGGGGCGACGCGTGCTGCCCGTGGTGCGCGGGTGGCTTGGGGGTGGGTGGCTTGCGGGTGGGTGGTGGCGTAGGCGACTTCCGGGGCGACGCCGCCGCCTGGCTCGGGGTCGGCAGCACGCTCCGGCTCGGAGGCGGTGGCGCGGCCGGGCTCGGGGGAACCGGTCGGCTGCGCGGGCAGGGCCGTTCGGCCTGCCGCGTGGGTCGCGGCGTGGGACGCGGCCGCTTCGCGGGCGAGCAGCAGGGCGAGTTGGTTGGACTCCGTGCCGCCGGTGGTGACGAGGGCGTCGGGGGCGGACGCGTTCTCGTAGACGAGGGCGGCGAGCGCTCTGCTGACGAGGGCTTCGAGTTCGGAGGCCGCGGGTGCCTGGTCCCAGGAGTCCATCGACGGGTTGAGGGCGCTGGCGGCGAGATCGGCGGCCACGGCGACGGCGAGGGGCGGGCAGTGCAGATGGGCCGCGCAGTGCGGGTCGGCGGGGTCCGCGGCGCCCACGGCGACGGCGTGGATGAGAGCACGCAGGGCCTCGTGCGCGCCGGTGCCGTGGAGGGGGATCGGGTTGCCGATCGCTTCCCGTACCCGCCGGGCGACGGCGTCGGGCCCGCCGGACGGCAGCGGGCCCGCGCGGTCGGCGGCGCCCGCGGCGAGCGCGGCCAAGGCGGTGTCGAGCAGCGGGCGCAGCGCGCGGGGGCCTTCGGCTCCGCCCGCGAGGAGGGGGCTGGCGTCGGCAGCGGGCACAGGCACAGGTGTGCCCTCCAAAAGGAAGTCGCAGGGGATGAGGCCGCCTTAAGTTACTTGCGGCGTTGCGGAATACGACGTCCCTCTGGTCAAAACCACTCATACGTGGTAAGGCGTTGCTGGTGTGCGCGCCGTATCTGCTAGAGAAGTATCCCGGCCATACCCTGAGCCGGGATCGGGCACGGGTGCCGCAGTCTCACCCCGCACTCCATCCGCACCGAGGGCCGGGCCCTGGACCACAGTCCAGGTCCCGGCCCAGGCACGGTGCGGATGAGCCGCGGGGTGGGTAGCGGCGGCGGACGCGGCTAGCGCGCGTCCCGGCGGAAGTCGGCGGCGTGGTCCGCGGCCCACTGGGCGAAGGTCAGGGCCGGGCGGCCGGTGATCTCCCGCACCGTCGTGGTGACTTCGGGAACGCTGCCGACCGCTTCGGCGAAGGCGGCGAGGATCGTGGGCAGGATGTGCGGATCAACGTGCGGGTACATCTCCGGGGTGACGCTTTCCACCGGGATCTCCTCGAAGCGCACGTCCCTGCCGATGGCCGCGCCGATGATCCGGATCTGCTCGGCCGTGGTGAGGATGTCGGAGCCGGTGAGGCGGTGGATGGCACCGTTGTGGCCGTCGTCGACGAGCGCCCGGGCGGCGACGGCGGCGATGTCGGCCTCGTGGATCGGCGCGGCGCTCACCTCGGCGAACGGGCCGCGCACGGTGTCACCGGCGCGGATCTGCGACGCCCACTGGAGGGAGTTCGTGGCGAACGAGTTGGGCCGCAGGACCGTCCAGGCGACACCGCTCGCGCGGACAGCGCGTTCGGGCGTCAGGTGGTGGGCGACGAGCGGGTCGCTCTCGTCGGCCTCGTCCGTGACGGCGCCGGAGGAGAGCAGCACGACCCGTTCGACACCCGCCGGGACGGCGGCGGCGAGCAGGTCCTCCGTGCGGTCGCCGACCGCGCTCAGATTGATGAACAGCCGTGTAGCACCACTGAACAGGGCGTGCAGCCCGGCGGTGTCGGCGAGGTCGGCCCGTACGGCTTCGGCCCCCGGCGGCGTGTCGGCCCGCCGCGGGTCGCGGGTGAGGGCTCGTACCTTGTGGCCCTCGGCGGTGAGCTGGGACACCAGGGCGCGGCCCACGTTGCCGGTGGCGCCGGTCACGACGATCACGGTTGCTCCTTGTCCGGCGGGCGGTGGGCCGCCTGGCCGTTCGTTGGTGGCCGATCGCGGCGCCCGGTGACCGGTTCGCCTGATCAGCTCATGATCAACGAGCCTAGGTGGATCATCCGCCCGCCGGATCGTCGGCGAGGACCGGCATGGGTCGGCCGTAAGACCTACGCCCCGGCTGGTCCGCCCACTGGCCCACGCGCTGAGCCCTCCGCGCCCTGCCGCACCCGCAGGGCCCGCCGCAGGTCGTCCAGTTCGTCAGCGAGGCGGCGGCGCAGCGCCGGGATGGGTTCGCTGTCGCGCAGGCAGTCCTCGCCCCAGCGCAGCGTGTCGGCGTCCACCGCGTGGTGGGGGAAGCCGAAGCGGCCGACGGCCTGGGCGATGGCGGGGCCGCGCCGGGCCGACACGTCGACCAGGGCCGGGAAGTAGCGCGGCAGGTAGGACCGGAGCAGGTCGTGCTGTTCGGGCTGCCAGAAGCCCTCGGCAGTGGCGGTGGCCAGGTATGCCGACAGCTCGTCCCGCTCGAAGAGCGCGGTCCAGGCGGCCTGCTTGGCTTCCGCGTCGGGGAGCGCGGCGCGGCAGCGGGCGGCGCCTTCCTGGCCGGTGGCGCTGGAGTCGGCGGCGAGTGCGGCGTCGATGTCGGCCGGGGTGGCGGCGCCGAGGACGGAGCGGCGCAGCAGCAGTCGCCAGCGCAGCTCCGGGTCGAGGACGGGGCCGCCGGGAACGGTGCCCGCGGCGAGCCAGTCACCGAGTTCGGCGGGGTCGGTGGCGCTGTCGGCGAGGGTGCGTACGGCGCACAGCCGCAGGCCCGGATCGGAGCCGTCATCGGTGCGCCGCATCAGGTCGCGGCAGGTGTCGGCGAGGGTGGCCAAGGCGGCGGCGCGGCAGTGCGGCGGGAGGTAGCGGTCGGCGATCTGGGTGCGGGCGAAGGCGAGGACACCCTGTACGAGGGGGAGTTCGGTTTCGTACGGGAGGTGGGCGCGCAGCGCGTCGAGGAAGGCGGTCGGCGGCAGCTGCCCGTCGCGTACGAGGTCGCGTGCCGCGTTCCAGGCGACGGCCCGGGAGGACGCGTCGGGCAGTCCTGACAGGGCGTCGGCGAGGGTGTCCCAGGACCTGGCGTCGAAGCCGATCTTGGCGTAGGTGAGGTCGCCGTCGTTGACGAGGATCAGGTCGGGGCGGGGCCCCTGCCCGGTGTGGCTGTCGTCGGTGGGGGCGGTCCAGCGCAGCGGTTCGCGCGGGATGAGGCGTCCTGGAACCGCCGGGTCCTTGTCGTACAGCCCGATGGTGAGCTGGTGGGGGCGGCTGCCGTCGTGCTTCAGGCTCAGTCCCCAGCCGTCGGCGGACTCGCGGACGACGGGGGTGAGGGTGTCCACGCCGGTGGTGCGCAGCCAGGCGTCGGCCCAGGCGTGGACGTCGCGTCCTGAGGCGTGGGCGAGGGAGTCGATGAAGTCGGCGAGGGTGGCGTTGCCGAAGCGGTGCCGTGTGAAGTGGTCGTTGATGCCCGCGAGGAAGTCGCGCTCTCCCAGCCAGGCGACGAGCTGGCGCAGCGCGGAGGCGCCCTTGGCGTAGGAGATACCGTCGAAGTTGAGGCGGGCGGCGGCGGTGTCGGGAACGCCTTCGGGGGCGGGCGCGACGGGGTGGGTGGAGGGCCGCTGGTCGGCGTCCGAGCCCCAGTTCTTGCGGCGGATGCCGAAGTCGGCCCAGGTGTCGGTGTAGCGGGTGGCTTCGGTGAGTGTCTGGAAGCCCATGTACTCCGCGAAGGACTCGTTCAGCCAGACGTCGTCCCACCAGCGCATGGTGACGAGGTCGCCGAACCACATGTGCGCCATCTCGTGGGCGATGACCATGGCGCGGGTCTGGCGTTCCGCGTCGGTGACGGCGGAGCGGAAGACGAACTCGTCGCGGAAGGTGACCAGGCCGGGGTTCTCCATGGCGCCGGAGTTGAACTCGGGGACGAAAGCCTGGTCGTAGGAGTCGAAGGGGTACGGCTCGTCGAAGATCTCGTGGTAACGGTCGTAGCAGCGCCGGGTGATGTCGAAGATCTCCTCGGCGTCGGCGTCGAGGTGCGCGGCGAGCGAGCGGCGCACGTGCAGCCCGAAGGGCAGCCCGGCGTGCTGGGTGCGCACGGAGTGCCAGGGGCCTGCGGCGAGAGCCATGAGGTAGGTGCTGATGGGCTGGGTGGCGGCGATCCGCCAGCGGCCGTCCGCGGTGTCGCCGACGCGTTCGGCGATGCCGTTGCCGAGGACGGTCCACTCCGGCGGAGCGGTGACGGTGACCTCGAAAACGGCCTTGAGATCGGGCTGGTCGAAGCAGGCGAACACCTTGGGGGCGTCCGCCATGCAGCACATCGTGTAGAGGTAGGTCTCGCCGTCGGCCGGGTCGGTGAAGCGGTGCATGCCCTCGCCGGTGCGCGAGTAGCGCATGTCCGCTTCGACGCGCAGGTCGTGCTCGCCTTCACCGAGGCCGGTGAGCGGGAAGCGGCCGTCGGCGAAGGCCGCGGTGTCCAGCTCCCGCCCGTCGAGCACGACACGGCGCACCGCCGCTGCCTCCAGCTGGACGAAGCTGTCGGTTCCCGCCTCCCGCGCGCTGAAGCGGACGGTCGTCGTGGAGCCGAACAGCTCGGCGCCCCGCGTGAGATCGAGGTCGATGGTGTAACGGCGGAGGCCGAGACGGCCGGCACGGGTCTGCGCTTCATCGCGCGTCAGTACGGACATGCCGCCATGCTGCCTCACGCCACTGTCACCGCGCAGGTGGGCGGGGGTACGCGAGATCCGTCCCGGTACGGCAGGGTGGGACATGACCACTGCCGTACGTTCCGGGAGCAACCAATGAAGCGCGCCGACGCCAGCGAGACCGACATGGGTACCGACGCCCCGGCGGGCGGCGGCCCAGCCCCCGGCACCGAAGCGGGCACCCGGCACTCCCCCGGCCTCAGTGGCGCGGCCGCCGCGGCGAACGAGGACGCGCAGGCCCGGATCGGCGCGTTCGCGGGGCGGCTGCGGGAGCTGAGCCGGAGCCTGCACGCGGACCCGGAGCTGTCGTTCGCCGAGCACCGCGCCGCCGACCGGCTGGCGGAGCTGCTGGAGGCGGCGGGGTTCGCGGTGCGGCGCGGGCCGTACGAGCTGCCCACGGCGCTGACCGCCTCGTACGGGAGCGGGCCGCTGACGATCGGGGTGTGCGCCGAGTACGACGCGCTGCCCGGCATCGGGCACGCTTGCGGGCACAACGTGATCTGCGCGGCGAGCGCGGGCGCGGCGATCGGCCTCGCGGCAGCCGCCGACGCGCTCGGCTTCCGCGTCCTGCTGCTCGGCACGCCCGCGGAGGAGGACGGCGGCGGCAAGGTGCTGATGCTGGAGCGCGGGGCGTTCGACGAGGTGACGGTGGCCATGATGGCGCACCCCGGCCCGTACGACGACGTCGATCCGCGCTCGTCCACCACGGCGGTCTCGCGTTTCGAGGTGACGTTCACCGGCCGGGCCTCCCACGCGGCGCTGGCACCCCATCTCGGCGTCAACGCGGCCGACGCCGCCGTGGTGGCACAGGTGGCGGTGGGGCAGCTGCGGCAGCAGCTGCCCGACGGCTACCGGGTGGCGGGGATCGTCCGCGACGGCGGCGAGCGCACGAACATCATTCCGGAGCGCACCGTCATGGAGTGGGAGGTGCGCACGCCCACGGCGGAGGAGCTGACAGAGCTGCGGGGCCGGGTGACGGCGTGCTTCGAGGGCGCGGCGCTGGCGACGGGCTGCGAGGTCGCCTTCAGGCCGACGCAGCCGGACTACCTGGACCTGCGCAACGACGCCTGGCTGATGGAACGCTACGCGGACGGGCTGCGGACGGCGGCGGGGCGCACGGTGCCGGAGCCGACGGGCGAGCCGAGGCGCCTCGGCGCGTCCACGGACATGGGGAACGTGACACAGGCGCTCCCCTCGATCCACCCCCACCTGGGCATCCTGGGCGCACAAGGCGTCCCGCACACCCGCGAGTTCGCCGACTGGACCGGCGGCGAGGCGGCCGACGACGCGGTGCTCGCGGCCGCGCGGGCGATGGCCTGGGCGGGCATCGCCCTGGCGGCCGACCCGGAGCGGCGCGCGCGGTACCTGGCGGCACGGGGATGAGGCGGCGGCAGGGCCCCGTGCTGTGCCGGGCCGGGCCGGAATGTCAGCCGCGGGCGATCGTCTCGTGGTGGCGGATGACCTCGGCGATGATGAAGTTGAGCAGCTTCTCCGCGAACGCGGGGTCGAGCTTCGCGCTCTCGGCGAGTTCCCGCAGCCGGGTGATCTGCCGGGACTCGCGCGCGGGGTCGGCCGGGGGCAGCTTGTGGTCGGCCTTGAGGCGGCCGACCTGCTGGGTGCACTTGAACCGCTCGGCGAGCATGTGCACGACGGCGGCGTCGATGTTGTCGATGCTCTCGCGCAGCCGGGCCAGCTCGGCGTGTACGGCCGATTCGTCCAGGTGTGAGGTGTCGGTGCCCGGAACGGCAGGAACCTGCGGCACCGGCGGCGCTGACCGGTCGGGCTGGGGGGAGCGCGTGTGCTGCGCGGGCGGCTCAGGCTGGTCTGTCATCGAGGGGATCTCCCGACACGGGTCACGGGCGGCGATGCGCCACGCTAACAGGGCTGGCGAGGCCGTCGGCCCCCCGCCCCGGCCACGCCCTCCTCGGCCGCCTGGCCGCATGGCCGCCGCCGTCGGGACCAGGCCACCCCTCCGCGTGACCAGGCGACGTGACCGACGCGGTGCGGGGACGTACGAAGCGGGCGCGGGGACGTACCGGCGGGCGCGGGGAGGGGCGACGGGTGTGGGGACTCCGCCCGCTGCGAGTCCACCGGCCGTGAGACCACCAGCTACGAACCCAAGGTCTGCGACTCCACCGGCTGCGGCGACGGCTGCGACTGCGACTGCGAAGTCGCTGGGCTGATCATCGGTGGGTCGCCGGGGTCCGGGATCTGATCGCTCCAGTCGCCGGGGGCGGCGCGGCCCTGCTGCTCGCGGAAGCGGCCTGGCGCGGTGCCGACGCGGCGGGTGAACAGGCGGCTGAAGTACGCGGGGTCGTCGTAGCCGACGCGGCGGGCGACAGCGGCGACCGGGAGTTCGGTGCCGACGAGGAGTTCCTTGGCCCGGCCCAGACGTATGCCGAGCAGGTAGTCCTTGGGGCTGGAGCCCGCCGCGCGGCGCACGGCCGCCCGGAGTTCGGCGGCGGTCATGCCACGCCGGGCGGCGTGTTCGGCGACCGAGAGCGGCTGGAACGCGTCCCGTGCCAGCGCCTGGAGCACCGGGTCCACGTCACCGCCCGCATCGGCGCGGGCCCGCCGCAGGGCGACCAGGAGTTCGTGGACGGCGGCGGAGGTCTCGACTTCGAGGAGCGGGTTGCCGTGCCGGGCGGCCCGGGTGATGCGGCCGATGGCGGCGCGGGCGGTGACCGTGTCCGTCAGCGGTACGACGGGCCGGTCACGGTCGATACAGCCCAGTTCGGTGTACGCGGAGACGGCGGGCCCGGTGAAGTCGACGAAGCTCTCGTCCCAGCCGGTGGCCGGGTCGGGGGCGTAGTGGTGCGGCACCCCGGGGACGAGCCAGATCAGGGCGGGCGCGGTGACCGGCTGGCGGCGACCGTCCGCCGCCTGGAACCAGCCGCCGCCCGCGCTGACGACGACGGCGACGTGGTGGTCGAGGGTGCGCGGTCCGACCGTGGGCAGAGCACCGTGCTGGAGGCCCACGCCGAGGCAGACCAGGCCGAGCCGGTGATGCGTGGGACTGGGTGTGAAGTAGCGCATCCAGGTCTGGTACACGTGCTCTCCCATGGTTCGCCCCCCGCCCTCATCGATGTCCGCCCGGCACCGCCGTCGGGCCGTCTGCGAGCCGCGTGCCGATCGCCGACCGTCCACGACGGTACGCCGGCCGACTCCGCGCCTTCCCCGCACCTTCCTTAGCCCGCCGCTGTGCCTTCTCTGTGCTTTCTCTGGGCTCTCTCTGTGCCTTCTCTGTACTTCCCCGTGCTGTTCCCTGTGCCTTCTCCGCGTTTGCTCCGCGCTTCTCCGTCCAATGAACGCCGATCTTTGTCCATGGACCGGCCACCCGCCAGAGGGTGAAGGTGATCGTGATCTGCGTGTGAGGGAAGCGAGAGGCGGGGGCGGGGCGTGGCGGAGTTCGTGATCACGGATGAGCGGTTCGAGCTGGACGGACGGCCGGTGCGGCTGCTGTCCGGGGCGCTGCACTACTTCCGGGTGCCTGAGGGGCACTGGGAGCACCGGCTGATGATGCTGCGGGCGATGGGCCTCAACTGCGTGGAGACCTATGTGCCGTGGAACGTCCACGAGCCCCGGCCGGGGCGGTTCCGGGATGTGGGGGCGCTGGGCCGGTTTCTGGACGCGGTCCGCGCTACCGGGCTGTGGGCGATCGTGCGCCCCGGCCCGTATATCTGCGCCGAGTGGGAGAACGGCGGGCTGCCGCACTGGGTGACGGGTCCGCTGGGCCGACGGGTGCGCACCCGCGACCCGGAGTTCGTGGGAGCGGTGAGCGCCTGGTTCGCACGGCTGCTGCCGGAGGTCGTGGCCCGGCAGGTGGACAGGGGCGGCCCGGTGATCATGGTGCAGATCGAGAACGAGTACGGCTCGTACGGCAGTGACCAGGTCTATCTCCAGCAGGTGCGGGACCTGCTGGTGCGGTGCGGCGTCACAGTCCCGCTGTTCACCTCCGACGGTCCCGAGGACCACATGCTCACCGGCGGTTCGGTGCCGGGAGTGCTGGCGACGGCGAACTTCGGCTCGGGCGCCGGGGAAGCCTTCGCGGCGCTGCGGCGGCACCAGCCGCTGGGGCCGCTGATGTGCATGGAGTTCTGGTGCGGCTGGTTCACGCACTGGGGTACCGATCCCGTGCCGCGCGATCCGGCCGAAGCGGCGGCGGCGCTGCGCGAGATCCTGGAGTGCGGCGCGTCCGTGAACCTCTACATGGCGCACGGCGGGACGAACTTCGCCGGGTGGGCGGGCGCCAACCGCTCCGGCCCTCTCCACGACGGTGAGCTGCGGCCCACGACCACCTCCTACGACTACGACGCGCCGGTCGATGAACGCGGGGCGCCGACGGAGAAGTTCTGGCTGTTCCGCGACGTGCTCGCGCCGTATGCCGACGGGCCGCTGCCCGAGGTTCCGCCCGCTCCCCCGGCGCTCGCGAGACCGTCGCGCGCCGAGCTGGACCGGTGGGCGCCGCTGAACGCGGTGCTTGACGCCGTCGGGGGCGAGGAGACGCATACGGCGACGCCGCCGACGTTCGAGGAACTGGACGTGGACCGTGGTCTGGTGCGCTACCGGCTGGAGGTGCCCGGACCCCGCCAGGCGTACCCGCTGCGGGTGACGGGCCTGCGGGATCTGGCGCTGGCCTGGGTGGATGGTGTGCGCACGGCCGTGCTCAGCGCGGAAGAGGCACTGATCGGCGAGGTCGCCGGGCCCGCTTCCGTGGAGCTGTGGGTGGAGTCCCTGGGCAGGGTCAACTACGGGCCCCGGCTGGCCGAACCGAAGGGCATCACGGGCGGCGTGCTGCACGAGCGGCAGTATCTGCACGGCGTACGGGCGCGGGGCCTGCGGCTGGACGCGCTGGAGGAGCCGGGCGCGCTGGAGCGGGTGCCGTTCGGGCCGCTGGAGGACGGTGCCGGGCCCGGCTTGTACGCCGGGTCCTTCGCGACGGAAGCCCCCGGTGACGCGACGCTGGAGCTGCCAGGCTGGGTGCGGGGCTTCGTGTGGGTCAACGGCCGGTGCCTCGGCCGCTACTGGGCGGCCGGGCCGCAGCGCTCGCTGTACGTGCCTGGCCCCGCGCTGCGGCCCGGCCGCAATGAACTGCTGGTCCTGGAGCTGGAGACGGCGGGCGAGCCGGTGGCGCTGCTGAGCTGAGCTGACCGGGTGGTGCACCGGCTGGCGGGGGGGCGGGGGCGGCCCGGTGACGCGGGCCGCCCCGTGCGCCTGTCCGTGACGGGACCGCACGCCCCCCGCGGGCAACGCCTCGGGGGCCGGCCCTTGGTCAAGGGACCGGCCCCCGAGGCTTCGGGACCCGCGCCACCGGGCCCGCGCGGCGTCCCCCCGAACGTCGCCCGGGCTCACCATGGCGGATACGTACGGCCGCCATGGGGGCTCGGCCGTACGGCGCGGGCGGGAAGCAGCCCTGGCACAGCGCGGGGGTGTGCACCGCCAGGGGCGCGGGGAACTGCGCGACCAGCCACGACGCACCCGCACCCGCACCCGCACTCCGCGTCGCACAGACAGGCGCACGGACAGGCGCACAGACAGGAACTCCCCGGTACGATCCGCCGGACACGGCTCAATCGACCTCGCGCACCGTGAACCCGTCCAGGGTGAACTCCGCCTTCCCGTCGTCGCCGACCTTGCGCAGCCCCACCCACGCCTCGCCCGTCGCGGGGGCGGTGAACTCGTACGTCCACTCGGTCGGACTGGTCGCCACCGGCAGTGCCGCGCGTCGCAGCTCCCTCGCGCCCGGCTCATCGACGGCGGTGACCCACGCGTACTGGCCCGCCTTCTCGTTCTCGTACCAGAACGCGATCTCGTAGCGGCGGCCCGGCGCGAAGCGCACGGTGTGCGGCAGCGTGCGGTAGACGACGCCCTTGCCCTCGCCGCGTGACTTCAGGGACTGGCCGCCGTCGATGACGTCGTCGATGGCCTTGCCGTTCCAGCCGCGCTGGGTGAACGGGGCGTGCCGTTGCGCGATGTGGGTGCGCGGGTCGGTCGGTGCGCCTCCCTCGCCCTTGACGAACGGGCCCCAGCCCTGCGGCACGTTCTCGAAGTCCTCGAAGAGGAGCGTGCCCGGCTTGGTGGTGCGCCGCGCGGCCACGATCCGTACGTTGTCGAACCTCACCCGCGCCTCGCCCGCAGCCGCGCGCAGCGTCAGCTGGACCGCGCCCCCGCCCTCGGGCACGGTGAAGTAGGTGAACAGGCGCTGGAAGCGGGTGTTCTGCTTGTGGTCGGCGGCGATGTAGTTGCCAGCGGTGGAGGTCTCCGTCCAGTTGCGTGCGGTGACGCCGTCGCCGGTGCGGACCTCAAGGGTGGCCCTGCGCCTCTCCCCCGCCTTCGCGCCGACCTCGACCTGGACGGAGGCCGCGTAGTCGCCGGGGGCGAGCCGGGTCAGCCGCTGGCCGACGGCGGCGGCCGCTCCGGCGCCGATGACCAGCTCGTAGTCGCCGCGAGCGCTCCGTACGACCTTCGCTGGGCCGCTGTGGCTCCACTCGCCGAGCCCGCCCGAGTTGAAGCCGGGGTCGCGCAGCGCGGTGTGCGCGCCCCACTCGGGGGCGTCCTGGCGCGGTGCGCTGCCCCGGTACAGCACGTACGGCTGCTTGGCCTCGGCGTCCACGGTGATCTTGCCGGAACTGGGGCGTACGGTGCCGGCACGCTCGCGGCCCTGGTCGGTCAGCCGGTAGACGGTGATCTTCGACGCGCCTGCCCAGCCGCGCGGCAGCCGCCAGGTCGTCTTCCCGCCGTCCGGGTTGTAGTGGTAGAGCTTCGCGGGGTTGGTGGCCTTCTTCGGCTCCCAGGGCAGCAGATAGCCGCCGCCACTGAGCACGACGCGCCCGTCGGTGGTGATCGTCCGCTTGCCGTCGGTGTCGGACACGACCGTGCCGGTCGGCCCGAAGAAGGTGATCTCGTGCTCGCCCCAGGTCTTGATCGGGTACGCCTGGAGGTACTTCGCCGGGAGGCTGTCGGTCCAGATCTGCTGGTAGAAGGTGTTCCAGTCGGTCTTGCCGACCCAGCCCTCGAAGTTGCCGGTGCGCGGGATGCCGAGCAGCGGCCACTTGTCGGCGAAGACGTCCTTCTGGTGGTTGCGGACGAAGCGGATGAGCCGCGAGTTGATGCCGCGCGAGGTGTCAGGGCCGTAGTCGGTCTCGGTGGCCCAGTGCGACCACAGCGAGGAGCGTTCAAGACCGTGGCCCCACTCCGTGGTGATGTGCCAGCCCTGAGCGCGCAGCTCGCGCTGGAGCCGGTCGGAGTTCCAGCCGGACTCGCGGAAGACGTCGATGTACAGCGTGTTCAGGCCGCCGTCGGTCTCGTCGCGCAGCTGCTGGAAGCGGCGGGTGATGTCACCGGAGACCAGGTCGCGGCGGGCGTCGATGCGGTAGGACTGGTCAAGCCAGTCCCACTGCTCGTCGGTCTTGTCGACCAGCTTCTCGGAGAAGGCGTTGGCGACGGGGTAGGACTCCGTCGCGTTGACGTGCACCGCGAAGTCGCTGTTCCACTTCTTGCCCTCGCGCAGCAGCGTGTTGAGGTCGTCGAGACCGCCCGCGCGCTTGTTGTAGTTGCCGCCGTAGTCGGGGTGCGCGGAGTCGTGGCCTTCGGAGGCGTACCCCTTGAGCAGCGTGTACTGCCGCAGCCCGTCCGTCGCCAGCGCGATCCTTTTGACGTTGTCGAGCGTCATGAGGAACGGATTGGTGGCCTGGCTGGCGAAGTTGAACGGGATGTGCGGCACCACCCGCAGGTGCTGTTCGTCGGCGCCCAGCGGGTTGACCATGATGTCGCGCAGGGCGATGGCCGCGTCCTGCCAGTCGGTCCTGCCGTCGCCGTTGCGGTCTCGGGTGACGATGACGGTGGCGTACGGCAGCGGCTCGGTCATGCCGACCGGGGCGGTCGCCGCCCGGTGGGTCCACTGGCCGCACGCCAGCTGCGCCTTGGTGTAGCCGTCCTTCTTGACCGTCTGCCGCCAGAGCCGCCCGTTGTCCCAGCTGGCACCGGGGGTGCTGGCGGGCTTGTCGAAGACGGTGTTGGTCTCGATGGCGGCGGCGAGCGTGTCCGTACTGACGACGGCGTACGCGCAGCCGATGGCCGCGTCGTCGGGCTTGGCGTCAGCGGTGACCTTGACCTCGGTGTCGCCACTCCTGGCCTTGTCGAGCTCGATGCGGGCGGCGTACAGCGTCGCGCCTGGCTGGTCGCTGCGCACGCTCAGCAGGGCGAGCGCGGGGATACGCAGCGTGCCGACGCGGAGCACGGCGGTGTCGGAGATCCTGGTGACACGCCAGTCCACCTGCCAGCCCCTGACGCTGATCTCGACGACGATCTCGGTGCCGCCGTCGAAGGCCAGGGTGTACGTGACCCGGTCCTCGGCCGTGTCGCTGGTGACCTTCGGCTCGTGCTCGGTGCCGTCGATGACGACGGAACCGACCGCCTCCTCCTGCCCGTGCAGCAGCTGGCCGGTGCCCCGGTCGGTGTACGACACGATCCTGGGGAACGCGGTGTCGACGCGTACCTCCAGTTCAGCCGAGCGCACGACGGCCTCAGCGGCCTGCGGCGCCGCGGCGAACGCGCTGCCACCGCGGACCGCGAGAGCGGTGCCGACACCGGCCAGGGCGGTGGTGACGACGACCGCCCGCCGGGTCGGCCTCCCCGTCACGTTCTCCTGCGAGCTCTCCGTCTCCACGGTGCTGCCCCTCCTCGTGTCCCCTTGCCGATGTCTTCGTGGGGACACCCTGAGTCGGCGCCCCCCGCCACGCCTATGGACAAAGACGGTGCCGCTGTTGGACTAATGGCCGACCCGCGGGCACCCTGCCTGCATGATCGCCAAACTCCAGTGCACCGTCATCGACTGCCCCGACCCGCCCGCACTCGCCGCCTTCTACGGCCAGATCCTGGGCTGGCGGATCGATGACAGCGACCCGTCCTGGGTGTGGCTGACCGCGGAGACCGGCCAGCGCTTCGCGTTCTAGCAGGTGGCGGACCACCAGCCACCCCGCTGGCCCGACCCCGCCTATCCGCAGCAGTTCCACCTGGACCTTGAGGTGGCCACCATCGAGGACGTGGAGCGGGCCCAGCGGGAGGTCATCGCCCTCGGCGCGACCTTCCTCCACGACAGCGGCGGCCGCACGTCGGGCTTCCGCGTCTTCACGGACCCCGCGGGGCATCCGTTCTGCTTGTGCTACGGGCAGGGAGGCTGAGCCGGGTTCGGGTCGGGGGGCAGGGGTTACGGGAAAGCACGGACGGAGCTGCACAGAGCGGCCGCGCTGGTCAGTAGAGGCGTGCACGGGAGCAACTTGGGCTCGCAGCTCAGCCAGACGGTTGGTGCAGGGGTCCGGCGACATGTTCCGCACGTGCCTGACTGAGGGGCCGACTGTTGGATGATGTGATGCGCGGCAGCCCACGCCAACACATGCTGTTGCGCACTCCGCCCGCAGTCCTGGGGTTCGCCAGAAAGACTCAACGGCAGCGACGGACCGATCGTGTTCGCCGCTTGGCGGACGTGCCCGGCAATGGTGGCCCATTCTTCTTCGGTTCGCTGTACAGCGCCGGTGGTGCCTTCGGCCATCCACCTACCGAAGTCGTCCCGTGATCGTCCATTTGTATACGCTCCTGGCCGACTTGGGTCGACAGAGACCGTGTCCCACGTAGGTGGGACACGGTCTGCAGGCGGTGTGCCGCCTCGGCCTGTGTCGCGCTGGGAGAGTTCATCGTGTCGCTTCCAGAGCTCGTCGGCGTGACGGAGGTCATGCCGCGCGGGGCCTTCTTCAGGGTCTTCGAGCCCAATGCTCTCAGGTAATGATGTACTCCAAGTGGCCCATTGCCAGGCGGGTCTCCTTCGTGTCTCACCGATACAGGGATATGCCGGAGCATGGGAATTTCCACGGTTCGGAAGACGTTGACGGACTACTGGCAGGAGACGCCTGCACCCATTCTTTGGCTGTGCTGCGTCTCCATTCCTGCGGGGATCACCTTCCTTGTTTTCGGTGTGTGCGGTGACGGTTACGGGTGGTGGGAGAACAAGAGCTATGTAACGAACTTGCTGTCAAGCCTTACCGGCTTGTTGTTCGGTGTCCCTCTAGCCCTCGCCGTGCTGAGTCACGTAGGGAATGCCCAGGCGGAGGCTATTGAGAGTCGCGCCGTGCGACGCCAATCGTCCAGGACCCTCTCAGAGTTCCGGCAGATGATCCTGGGCGCGTTTACGACCTCCGTGCGAAGTGATCCGAAGCCAGCGTTGATCCAGCTCCGCTACCGGGCGATCGAAGTGCGACGGCAGGCGACCGCACTCCGGGGCACGTATCAGCCGACTCCCAGGGCGAGGGGCGCCGCAGACCTCAATCGCTTCTCGGCATTGCTGAACGAGTTCCATGACGACTGCAGGCACTTGTTCGATCTAGGTACTGCGATGAAAGATGGTGCAATATGGGCAGGCATGGTGTCAGCCCAATGGCACTTCCTCAGCACTGAGATTCGTCCCCGTGTAAGCGCTTCGACACTGTCATGGTTCTCTCCCGAGAAGACTTTCCTGATTACCCAAGCGGTTGAGGAGCTAGCGGGTGGCCCGCGCCCCTGGTTCACAGGCCAGCAAAAAGCGCTCGGTTCGCTCACACACCACATGCACTTCAAGAGCCGCGCACAACAGCGATGGGCAACGCTCAACGAGTTGCAGAGGCTGGAGGATAACTCTGATAAGGCAGTACGTTGGCTGAGCCGGATGTGGGAGTTGGCGGACTTTCTGGAGGACATTGACACGATCGAGTCCGAACATCAGCCACGAAGTGCGCCGCC
This sequence comes from Streptomyces sp. A01, assembly GCF_059026195.1. Classification (NCBI taxonomy): domain Bacteria; kingdom Bacillati; phylum Actinomycetota; class Actinomycetes; order Kitasatosporales; family Streptomycetaceae; genus Streptomyces; species Streptomyces sp. A01. Next base: position 120,963 of record NZ_JBWLKN010000010.1, read on the forward strand.
GGGGAGTCAGCGTTGAGCGGACCGAATGGTGAGCCAGTGCCTGCGCCGCGCCGACTGGTTCGCCCAGATCTGGCGCATCGCGTCCTCATGATGCCGGAGGCAGGGACGGGGTTGGCCTCGGGGTTGCCGGTACACAGGGTCGGGAATGGGTGAGACTTGGTGGCCGGCCCGGGCGACTGGGGTTCGTTCGGACCGGCCCAAGTCGCACTCCTAGGCTCGGTGTGCGGCCTGCGGTTAGTGAGATGACTGCGAGGTCAGAGGCAGTTGAACTCCCCGCCTTGGGCGCCGTCGAGGAAAGCGTCCCACTCATCCGGCCAGAACAGCAGGACGGAGCCGTCCGGGTTCTTCGAGTCGCGCATGGCCACGGCACCATCGATGAAGGCGACTTCCACGCACGCTCCGTTTTGGGCACTGCGGGTGCTCTTACGCCACACCGCACCATTCAGGTCCACCTGGGGCGTCGGGCGCCCGGCCTGGGTGTTCATGTCTTTTGCATCTCCCTCGCGATGCCTTTCAGCAGCGCTGTTGTCTCTTGTGGGTCGGGGGCCGCCGCCCGCAGCAGGTCGAAGCTCTGGGTGAATCTGCGGACGTCGCGTTCCTTTTCCAGGTAGATGTTCCCGGCTGCGGACTCGACGTAGATGACGGTGGGCGTCATCTGGCCGAACTCCAGCAGCGTGAAAGACCCGACCATCGCGGGGTGGGCTCCCTTGGCCAACGGCATGACCTGGACAGTCACGTTCGGCAGGGCGGCCTTGTCGATCAGGTGGTCGAGTTGTTCCAGCATCACCTCCTTGCCGCCGACCGGCCGTCGCAGCACCGTCTCCTCCAGCACCACCCACAACTCCAGCGGACCAGATGCCTTTTCCAGCATCTGCTGGCGCCGTAGCCGGAACTTCACCAGCTGCTCGATGTCGGTCTGGTCCATCGGGTTCCCCGCCGCCATCAGCGCTCTGATGTACGCCTCGGTCTGCAGGAGACCGTGAATGACGAACGGCTCGAAGGACCGCAGGGTCATCGCGTCGGACTCCAGTCCCGCGTACGTGCTCATCCCCGAGGGCAGCACGTCATCGAACTGGGCCCACCAGCCTTGCTGCTGGGCGTCCTTGTGGATCTGCATGACTGCCTCCACATGGGCCGTGTCGTCCACGTCGTACCAGGTCAGCAGGTCGCGCACGTCTCGGGCCTTAATCGGGGCCTGCCCCGTCTCCACCCGGCTGACCTTGGACATGGAGCATTCCAGATGCTCGGCCACGTCCTCGATCCTCTTGCCAGCCTTCTCCCGCAGCCGTCGCAGCTCGGCACCGAGCTGGCGCTTGCGGACCGTTGGGCCGTTCCCAGGACTCATCGCCCCTCCTCACAACAACGTGCGGACGGTGTTGCCCAGCGCAAGTCTGCCGCACTGCCTGCTCTCGGCGCTGCCGCCCACATGTTCGCATCCCCCCGGACCGCAGAAAGTGAATATGCCATTTCCCTCACGCACTTGCGTGAGGGAAGTTCGTTCCTTCATTCTGGGGATGCTTCACGATCCGTAGTGCCACCGTCGCTGATCGTTTGCGGCTGGGCGTGCGGATGCCGTCCGAACGGAAGGAGCCCCTAGCGATGCGAGCGGTGCCAGACCAGACACGCGAGCGGTGGACGGACGGGATCGAAGCGGACCCAATAATGGCCGCCGTGGTGTGCGACCGGCATCTGTCCTTCACGGTCGAGGCGGTCGAGGCGTCCGTGCCCGTCGCTCGCTACGAGGTCGCCGCCCATCTGGCGATGTGGGGGCTTACGCGCGGATCGGCTGTGGTGGACACGGCCTTGCTCGCGGTGAGCGAGCTGGTCACCAACTTCGTCCAGCACGCCGCCGATGCGTCGCCAACGGCGGACGTGACCCTCGCCTTGGGCGGCGGAGAGCTATCGGTGGCCGTGCACGACCGGGACCCGCAGCTGCCCCAGGCGGTAGAGGTACCGCACCTGGATGGCAGTGGCGGCTGGGGGCTCCGGCTGGTCGAAGCCCTCACCGCCGAAGCGGGCGGGCGTGTCCACACGCCCATGGACACTGACGGGCTCGGCAAAACCGTCACGGTCCTGCTGCCCCTACCGACACTTCGGCTGACAGCGGCATGTTCCCCCGTGGCGTCGCTGCCCGCCGAGCCGCACCCCTAACACAGGGTGTGCGGCGGACGCCGCCTCCTCCCCGCGGCGCCGTCGGCGGTCCCGCCCGGCCTCAGAGTCTGCGGCGGGGCCGCCCCCAGGACTCGACTCATTCTGATCGGCAGATCCACTGCCACTGGACTTACACCAGGAGGAGAAATGCCTGAGCCGCTTCCGCAACAGTTGCCGTTCAGCGTCGTGTTCGACACCGCCAAGCAGGAGGTCGTGGTGTGGACAACGCACGGCGTCCCACCGCAGCAGACCACGCGACGCAAGGTCATCCCCACTCTGGAGGATCTGGCGATCGCAATCGCCGAACACCGCCATGAGGCATTCCTGCAGACCCGCCTGTCCGACCAACTGGCCAGCGCAGCCGTGCAGCACCTGGGGGTCACCCCAGCCCGGCTGGAGACCGCAGTTGGCTCACTGGCCAACTCCACGAGAACTATCCCGCTGGATACACTGCTGCGCGGCGCACCCTCGCAAGGCACCGCCCCGGATGGGGCTTGATACAGCCCGCCTTCATCAGACCCCGGCCCTGCCGCCGGTCGTGATCCGTCCGTCCGGCGTCATCAGTCGGCGAGTGTCCATCGGCAGCAGGAAGTTCGGTATCAACGTCCGCCTGATTGCGAGTATTACGGCGGACATGGTGCCGCAGCACCACGCGGTGCCCGGCGCCACCCACACCGTGCCAGTGGTCTCTCGGCCCGGCTGGTACGGCGAGGAGTCAGCCCTCATACGGGGCGGATGCGCACGTCCACAAGTGCGAGCAGTTGTTCCACTCCACCGAGCTGGCAGAGGGGAGGGAAGCAGATGGCACCCCAGAGTGACGAGACGATCCGGCGGGAGCGCGAGGAAGACCTCACACCCCCCGCAGTGATCGTGCTCGGCGACGCGGCCACCCTGACGAAGGGCAGTTCCAGTCAGAGCGTGGAGGCCAAGCAGACACCGTACAGCTGACGCACAACGGTGGTGGCCTCCTGCCGGGGGCCGCCACCTCACTGTCTGAACAGCAGCGACAGGTTGGGGTTTGGGGATGCGCTGGTTCGGTGGGTGCACGGCAGGCGGGCGGCCGGTGGTCCCAGCAGGCGCCCAGATGGTGTGGCATGATCCGCCGCTGTGGACGGCAGGCCCATGGCCCGAGCGGCTGGCACACACGCGTGACGGCCACGGCGGGCGGCTCGCTGTGTTCGGCTCCTGCTCGGCCAGCGAAGATGAGTTCGCCGCAGCCCTGACCGCCCACGACTTCGCCTCCGTCAGCGGCGCCTGGGCCGGTTCGTACACCGCCGTCCGGCTCAATACGGCCGGTTTGGTGGAGGTGATCACTGACGCGGCCTCCGCCTGCCCCATCTACACAGTCCAAACACCCGGCGGGATGGTGTGGGGGTCAAGCTCACGAGCCCTGTCCACCCTGAACGGTGGCCGCGTGGATGCCGAGTGGTTGACCTCGTACCTGCTGGACCGACAAGCGCCCCACAAGAACCGCAGTGCCTGGGCGGGTGTGGTGCCGGTCCCGCCTGGACACCGCCTGTCGATGGGCGCCGACGGTTCGGCGTCCGTATCGGGGTGGTGGGCACCGGGCTCGCGGGCGCACGAGGACGCGCTGCCGTTGGTATACCGCGCGCTGACCGCAGGGGTTCGGGCCCGGGTCGAGACAGCGACAGCGGTCTCGACGGACCTGGCCGGGATGGACTCCACCACTCTCACGGTGATCGCCGCCCAGTACGGGCCGGTCACGGGCATCACCGTGCACCCCGAAGGCATCACCGAAGGCGGCGACATGTCCTATGCCCGCGCGCTGACCACACCGGGCCTTCGTCTGGCCCTGTTCCCGCTACGGGCCGAACACCTCCCCTTCACCCCCGCCGCCGACCGGCTCCCGCCAACGGACGAGCCTGCACCGTCGGCCATCGTCTGGGCGATGCTCTCCGCACAGCTGCGGACAGCTCGCCAGGCCGGGTCCGTGTGTCATCTGACCGGGGACGGCGGTGACAACCTGTTCCTGGCGCCGCCCACCCACCTCGCCGATCTCGCCCGACGGGGCCGTCTGCTGCGGATGGCCACCGACGCCCAGGCATGGGCCCGCTTACGGAAGATCAGCCCCTGGCCGGTCCTGAGGTCGGCCCTGCGCGGGGACGCGCCCCGCCTGGCCCGCCCCTGGCTGGTCCGGCCGCCATGGGTCACCGCGACTGCGGCCGACGCCGAGAACAGTGAGGCGGACGGGGATGCGGACGCTGTACTCGTGGCCGACGTCCGCGGAGCCGCGCGCCTCGCCTGCGCGGACGTCCAGCTCACCGACTCGCTCGGCGTCGAGCTGCACAACCCGTATTTCGACGGCGCCCTGCTGGACGCGGTCGTATCCGCGCCCTCCTGGAGGCGGTTCTCCGTCCGCCGCTACAAACCCATGCTGGTCGACTCGGTCGGCGTTCTGCTGCCGGAGGCCCACCGTCAGCGTGCCACCAAGGGCGTGTTCGCCGCTGACTTCCACCAGGGGGTGCGGGCCAACCTCTCACGCGTCCTCGCACTGACCGACGCCCGCCTGGCGGGCATGGGGCTGATCGACCCTGCCCCCCTGCGAGCCGCGGTGCACGGTGTGGCCCTGGGGGCGGACACGATCTGGCCCTCGCTGCTGACGGTCATGAGCGCCGAGATGTGGCTCGCAGCCGTGGAGGAGGCACCGTCCATCGCCTGGGGACCGGCAAAGGAGGCCGTGACGTGAACGATGCGAACGCAGTGTCGGTGATCACTCCGAACGCGTGTATCACGATCGACTACCGCACTGGCTGCACCCAGTTGCGGCCCCGCACAGCGGGCTCGGACCCTGCCCCGGCCGGTAGCGTGGTGCGGCATGACGGCTCGGTCCTCTCCTGGGGGACGCTCGAAGTCTCCGCGGTCCTCCCCGCACCCAGCCCGGCCCCATTGCGGTGGCGGCTAGGGGCCGTGCCCGCCGTGGTGGTGACCGCCGCCGCCGTGGCGATCGGCCCCCGGCGAGGCCGCTTCGCCCGCATGGTGCGGCTCGCCCGCGTGGGACGGTCCCTCCCGCTGGCCAGCGATCAGCAGGCGGCGTATGCGGTGCGGGCTATGCGCCGGGCCGCCGCGGTGATCCCTGCCCGCTGGGCCTGCCTGGAACAGTCGACCGCCGCAGCGGTTCTGCTCACCCTGGCCGGGCGGCGGGCCGAGTGGCGGCACGGCGTCGCCACCGACCCGGTACGACTGCATGCCTGGATCGCCGACTCGGCAGGACGCCCGGTCGAGGAACCGGACGACACCGCCCTCTACACCCCGACCTGCACACCAGACGGCCCCGGCCCCGACCACCGGCAGCGGCCGGAAGGGAACACAACATGAGCAGTCCGCGCATCCTCCTGTCCGGCGACCGGTTCGCCCTGGGCCAGCCCCGCCACGAGATGCTGGCCGCGTACCACACGTGGGAGAACGACCCTGGCACGATCCTCGGCTACGGCAACCAGTTCCCCCAGTCCTGGGAAGTCCGCAACGCGGGTTGGGAGGGCCAGCGAGGCAATCACAACTACCCGCAGTTCGAGGTGGTGCGCCTGGAGGACATGACGCCGGTCGGGCTGACCGTGCTGAGCGTCAACCAGTTCGTCCGCACGGCCGAGTTCGTCATGCTCCTCGCACCCGAGGCCCGGGGAAAGGGATATGCGGCCGAGGCCGCCCGCCTCACCCTCGACTGGGGCTTCCACCTCGGCGCCCTGCGCATGATCTGGCTGAAGGTCCTCGAACCCAATCAGTCCGGCATCGCCGCATACGAGAAGGCCGGCTTCCGCCCCTCCGGACGGCTGCGGCAGTCCGGCTTCTGGCTCGGCCAGCCCGTCGACGAGCTGATCATGGACGCCCTGCCCACCGACTTCTCCGGCGCCTCGGCCGTCCGCGCGGCCCTGGAGACTGACATCCCCTGACCGGCGATACCGACCGGCGCTGACGCGCAGGGCGTCGCTATGCCGGTTCGTCCTCGGTCAAGTTGAGCATGCTCGGCGAAGGGAGCCCGATTACGAGCGCTTCACGCCGATGCGCAAGAGGCGAGCTTACGGATCAGCCTGGCGGCACGGACGCACAGGTCCGGGCTACTGGACTCGTACCGTCGACCGTCCGGAGAATCCAGCGACAGCGAGCAGCGAGGCGTTCCGGTAGCGCGTACACGCCAGGTCTCCCTGTTTCCCTGGCGGACTACAGGGACCGCCAGCTCCCGTTCCTGCTCGGTCATAGGCGGTGTCCGTTATAGGTGGTGTCCGTCATGGGGGGGGCGTCCAGGGTTGTCGATGACCGGGCCTGCCGGTTTTCCCTACGCCTACCGTATGGCCCATCCCGGATGACGGTTCGAAGGGTCCGACAGCTGTGCACGCGCGCACGCGGCTCATGCGCGTAAAGGACGCGGGATGGACGTCTCCCGAGGGGGCCGCTCGCCCCCGTGGCCTCGGTGGGCCGGGGCCCGACGACGGCACGGGCCGCGTCCGCAGACGCGGCCCGTGCTGTCTGGCCTGATATGCCCCGCCGTCGCCCGGTCGTTCGTCCGGCCGGGCGTCACGCGTCATGCCCCAGCGGAGAGCAGTGGGGCTGGGGATGGGCGGGATGGGCGGCGGCTGGCGCCGCTCAGGGGCGGGGAGGGGCGGCCGGGTGGGGTCAGCCGAGCTGGCCCGCGGCGGTCTTGATGGCCGAGGCGAAGTGGCTCACCTCGGTGTAGACGCCGGGCTTGCCGGGCCGCGCGCAGCCCTCGCCCCAGCTGACGATGCCGACCTGAATCCACTGACCCGCGTTGTCCTTGCGGAACATGGGGCCACCGGAGTCGCCCTGGCAGGTGTCCACGCCGCCCTGCGGGAGACCGGCGCACATCTCTTCGGCGGCGACCAGGCCGGAGTACGAACCGCCTGACGCCTTGCAGGTGGCGTCGCTGACGAAGGGGACCTTGGCCTTGAGGAGGTAGCGCTGCTGCGCGCCGCCCTCACGGGCGGCGCCCCAGCCCGCGATGTCGAAGGTGCCGTTGTTGTACGCCGAGGTCGTGGCGATGTTCAGCGTCGGCAGGTTGATGGGCTTGGCCAGCTTGATGAGGGCCCAGTCCTTGCCCGTGCCGTTGTAGCCGGGGGCCTGCAGGACGCGGGTGGACTTGACCTTGATGGCGCTGGAGCTCTGCAGGTCCACGACGCCCGCGGTCGCGGTGATGCTGGTGTTGGCACCGCTGCCGTTCACACAGTGCGCGGCGGTCAGCACGATCGTCTGGGTGTACAGCGCGCCGCCGCAGCCCATGGACAGCCGCACCATGAACGGGAACTCGCCCTGCGCCGCCCGGGTGCCGCCGACGACACTGGGGCCGGGCTCGGGGCCCTTGTCCTGCGCTATCGCGCTGGTGGGCGTGAGGCTGACGGCGGCGAGGGTGACCGCGCCGACCGCCACACATCTCTTGAGGTGCTTCATAAGTTTGTTCACCGGATGTCCTCTCGTGGGGTGGAAGTGCACAATTGGCAGAATCATGACAACCAGAGAGCCGGACGTCTCCGCCGTAGAACATCCGTGGAAACGGGACGGCAGACCGCACAACATCCGGACTCAGCGGTGTGGGGCCGAGAAAGTGACGCTCGAATTATGTGGAGCGCGCGGACCCGGTGACAAGGGCCGAGTTCCGGACATGGCAGACGATTTTCCGGACAACCCGAAAAACCGCGCCACGACCGTACGTTCGCGGACAGGCGAAGGAAGGCCGTGCGGGTCGGTGTCGCCACCGGGCCCGCACGGCCTTCCCTGTTTCCCTGTCTTCAGTAACGGCTGTCTTCAGTACCGGCTGTCCTCACTCAGGACCGGCCGCCTTCAGTACCGGCCGTCCTCAGCACCAGCTGCCCTCAGGACGCGCTCCGCGTTCCCTGCGGCTCGGCGGCCAGCCGGTCGTGGATCAGCCCGCGAGCTGCTCCGCGCCCTTCTTGATGTCCGCGGCGAAGTGGCTCACCTCGGTGTACACGCCGGGCTTGCCGGGCCGCGCGCAGCCCTCGCCCCAGCTGACGATGCCGACCTGAATCCACTCACCGGCGTCGTCCTTGCGGAACATGGGGCCACCGGAGTCACCCTGGCAGGTGTCCACGCCACCCGCTTCGACACCGGCGCACAGCTCCTCGGCGTCCACCAGGTCTCCGTACGAGCCGCCCGCGGCCTTGCAGGTGGCGTCGTCGATGAAGGGCACCTTCGCCTTGAGCAGCTTCTGCTGCTGGTTGCCGCCCTCCTTGTCGGCACCCCAACCAGCGATGTCGAAGTCGCCGTTGTTGAGCGCGTCCGACTCGGCGATCTTCAGGGTCGGCTGGTCGATCGGCTTGTCCAGCTTGATCAGAGCCCAGTCCTTGCCCTTGCCGTCGTAACCGGGGGCCTGAAGCACCTCGGTCGACTTGGCCTTCTTCGCGGCCGGGTCGTCGAGGTCGACGACGCCGCCGGTGACCTCGATGTCGGTGTTCGGGCCGCTGCCGTCCACACAGTGGGCGGCGGTCAGTACGACGTCCTGGGCGTACAGCGCACCGCCGCAACCCATCGACAGGCGGACCATGAACGGGAATTCGCCCTGCTCGGCCGGGGTACCACCGACGATCTTGGTGCTCGGACCGCTCGGGTCGCTCTGCGCGAAGGCGGTGCCCGGCGTCAGGCTGAAGGCGGCGAGGGCGACGGCACCGAACGCGGCACTTCTTTTGACGGTCTTCGAGAACTTGGACAACGGATTTCCTCTCGTGGGGGGTAGCCGCGATTGGCGGGCCCATGCCAAGAAGTCATCCGGAGACCGCCGCCGGAGAATAAAGGTGCAGACCTGGCGACAAGCCGTAAAGCGTCCGGACCCCGTGGGGTGAGCCCGCAAAGCGCTCTGTGATTATGTGGAAAAACAGAACCCGGTGACAAGGGCTTCTTATCAGCCAGTTGAGGGCGCGCCACCCCACGCGACCCCCGCGGCACTGACGCGGACCGTGGCCGTCCGTACAGTTGAGGCAGGTCAGCGGGACCGGGCGTACGGGGGTGCGGTGTGACGACAGCGGGCAGCGAGATCCAGCACGGATTTCCGCATCTGGAGACGGTGCGCGCCTCGATCACCGCGCTGTACAAGCGTCTTTCACCCGACACCGTGCGCATGTTCCCGCTCAGCGTGCCGCCCGCCGACGTCGCGTTCCCCGATGACGACGACCTCTACCTCGGGGTACAGCGCCTCGCCCGCGTCATGGTCAGGCACCTGCGGCTGCCCGACGCCCGCATGATCGTCAGCTTCCGGGAGATGGAGCACGCGGGCAACGTGGAACTCGCGGCCGGGCCCGAGTACTTCATCGAGCTCAACGCGCGCTTCACGTCCCACCGGCGTGACATCGGGGCCGCGCTCGCCCACGAGGTGATGCACGTCTATCTGCACCGCCTCGACCTGGCCTTCCCCGGCACCCGCGACAACGAGATCCTCACGGACACCGCGGCCGCCTATCTCGGCGCGGGGTGGCTGCTGCTCGACGCCTACCGCGAAAGCTCTGTCTCCAGTCAGAAGCTCGGCTACCTGACCCCGGAGGAGTTCGGCTACGTACTCGCCAAGCGGGCGCTGGTGTTCGGCGAGGACCTCGCCCCCTGGTTCACCAGCCCGCAGGCGTACGACGCGTACACCAAGGGGCTGGCGCAGGCCCGTCGAGACGAACGGCAGCCGCCCCTCGCCGCCAGCGGATGGCCGGGCCGCCGACGGTACGCCAAGGATCGCCGCCACGCCCTGGACCTGCTGCGCGGTCCGGCCGCCGGCTCTGCCCGCGCGACCGCACCGACCGGCGACTACACCTTCGAGGGCCATCGCCCCCTCCAGGTCCGCTTCCCCTGCCCGGTCTGCCACCAGCGCATCCGCGTGCCGGTACGAGGACGGCTGCGCGCCCGCTGCGGGCTGTGCCGGACGGTGCTCGACTGCGACACCTGAGGCCGGCGACATCTGAGGCTGGCGGCGGCCGCCGGTCGCTTCCGTGATCCGCCCGCCGGTCAGAGCCAGTCGCGCACGGAGTCCATGAAACCGTCGAAGTCGTCCCGGTGGATGGAGTGCCCGGCGCCCTTGATGGTCCGCACGTCGAAGCCGCGGTCACGCAGCTCGTCCTTCAGTTCCTCGGCGACCAGGTAGCTGGGGTCGGCCACCTGCACCAGCGAGGGGACCACGGGCCGGGCGGGTATGCGGTCGACGGCGTTCTCACCACCCACGGCGTGCGCCGACGCCGGGTCCCAGGCGGCGATCCCGGCGAGTTCCGCGTCGATGTCGCCCTCCTCCCAGTGCGGGTTGAAGGACGCGATCATGTTGCGGCTGGCCTTCCGCAACTGGACGAACATCTTGGGCTCCAGCGGGCGTTCGCCGCTGCCGAGCGCCCACGCCGGGTCGCTGTAGACGGCGCGCGCGGGCCGCAGCCGGTCCACGACGAGCGACAGCGAGAGGCCGCCGAGCGAATGCCCGATCGCCAGGTCGGCACCGACCGGCAGGTTCTCCGCAAGGTCCTCGGCGAACAGCTCCACGCTGTACTCGTCCGCGCGGTCGCTCTCCCCGTGTCCGCGCAGATCGACGGCGAGCACCCGGTATCCGTCCGCCGCCAGCGCCGGGCCCACCCGCCGCCAGGTGCGGTGGTCCGACATGATCCCGTGGATGAGCAGCGCGAGCCGGTCGCCCGTTCCCCACTCCCTCGTGTGCAGCCGCATGCTGTGGCCCCTCTCCCGTCCGTGGCGGTCTGGCTTGACGCGGTCCCTGTCGGTCGCGACCGGCCGCTGGGCGGCGCCCGGCGATCCTGTCTCCGAGCCGTCCCGCTGACCCGCCGGTCCGACGGCTCACCTCAAGGGACGCCAGTGACAGCGGCGTCATCGCCACCACCGGCTGGCCTGATCAACCTATCCTTACGGGCCGGGGCCGTTACGGGCGCCGTCTGCCATCCGGACTCCGGCGCCGTCCGCCCGCCCTGCGTGCGCGGCCTGTTGGCTCTCCCGGCCGCCTTACGGGGACGGCTCCTCCCGCCCCATCGCGATGATCAGGTCTGAACTACGCTCGGCCCCCATGGACGAGATACTGCTGAACCTCGTACTGGGCTTGGCCACGGCGGGCATCGGCACCGGGTTCGGCTGGTTCTCCCGGACGTTTCTGCTCCGCCGCGCACTCCGCCGCAAGCAGCGCTTCTTCGGGCTCCCTGGTGGAGCCGGGTGCCTGCTCGTCGTCAGCCGCGACTTCGGCGGCCCGGCTGACAGCGTGGCCCGGTACGACACGTACGCGCTCATCGAACTCGCCGCCCTGATCAAGGAGTGCCAGGCGGAGTTCGAGGTCATCGCGCACGACGAGGCGCGGCTCGGGACCGGCGCCAGGCCCGAGTTCTGTGTCGGCGGCCCGGGTGCCAATCGCCGGATGGCCGCGCATCTGTCGGCGTCGCTGCCCGGTTTCCGGGTCAGCGGGCAGGGAGACTACACGGTGGGCGGCGTCACGTACCGCATGGAGCGCGGGCGCCGCGAGTACGCCCTTCTCGCCCGGGTCGCACCGGGCCCGGGCCACGCGCCGCTGTTCCTGATCTGCGGGCAGCGGTCGGTCGCCAACCAGGCGACGACCCGCTACCTGGCCCGGGAGTACCCGCGGCTCACCCGGGTCCATGGTGAGACGGGAACGTTCTGCCTGCTCCTGAAGGTCGTCAACTCCGAGGCGTACGGGCCTGACACGGTCGAGCTGGTGGCTGACATCAGCGAGGCGGCCCTCAGCACTTCCCCGGACGGGCGTACACGATGACCCGCATCCCCTTCAGCGCCCGCTGCTCGCACTGTGTGAAGTGCTTCCGCAGCACCGCGCGTTTCGTGTTCTCTTCCGGGGTGTCGGCCGGTGTCTTGTAGGGCGGGTCGGCCACGGCGACGACGCGGTCCACGGACAACATGTTCCGGCGGATGAGCGCGGCGGGCAGTTCGGTGCCGTGCAGCGTGCCGGACGAGGCCGCGTCCTGGGCCTCCGCGAGGTTCCGCAGCCCGCGGAACTCCTCCGGTTGTGACAGCAGTGACTCCGCTCGCTTGGCCGGGAGGAAGAGCACCCCGTCGCCGGGCTCGGAGAGTTCGCCTACGAGCTGGGCGGCGGCCACCTCGTTGCTCTGGCGGCTCTCGGCCGTACGGAGATACACCGCGTCCGGCACGACACCCATGACGGCCACCGCCACCGCACCCAGGACGCAGGCGACAGCAGCGGGACCCAGGCGGCCCGCCGCGCGCAAGGCCCAGTCGAGTGCGGCCCCCACCAGCAGGGCGAGACCCAGGTGGCTGTAGAGCACATACCGGTCGACGTACAGCGGGTGGACGAACGACACGGCCATGAGCAGCGCCGGGGGCAGCACGAGCATGGGCAGCGCCAACGCGGGCAGTCCGACACGTCCTGACGCGGGGACGCGTGCCGCCGCCAGCGCGAGCACCACGCCCACCAGTGCGGTCTGGGCGCAGCCAAGCAGTTGGGACATGGTGGGTGGCGATATCCATCCGACCAGGCGTGCCTGCTGCTGACTGACGATGACGAGCGGCATGATCAGGGTCACGACGCAGGCCGCGCTCCGGGCCCAGGACCAGCGCAGATCACCGGTGACACGGGCGAGGACGAGGGTGGCCCCGTGCGCGAGCATCGCCAGGATCGCGAACTCGTGCAGGAGGCAGGCCAGCGTCAGCACGGCCACATAGCGGGACCACGTCCCCGGGCCGGGCCGGGCGACGGCGCTCAGCAACAGGTAGGTCGACCACATCACGAGAGCGCAGACCACCGCGTAGGAGCGGCCCTCCTGCGTGTACTCCTGCACCTCGTAGAACAGAGGGAAGGCAAGCCCGGCGGCCAGGCCCGCCCGCGCGTTCACCAGTCGCCGCCCGATCAGCGCGATGCCGGAGGCGGCGACTGCCGCGGCGAGCACGGAGGGGAGCCGCAGGGCTGTGAGACCGCCGTCCCAGATGGTGAACACGCCATGCATCAGCAGGTAGTAGAGGCCGTGCACGATGTCGGCGGTGCCCAGCAGGTGCCAGATGTCGGCGAGATCGCGATGCGTGATCTGGTACGTCGTCGACTCGTCGAGCCACAGGGAGTTCTCGCGGCGGATGTCCCACAACCCGAGGACGAGCGTCAGCACGACGGGGGCTAAGGCGACGACCGCCCGGCCGACGCGCGGGCCGCCGGGCCGCCGGGGCGTAGGGCGGGTGAGGGGTTCGGGGCGCGTGGTGGACGGGGGGCGGGTGGTCCGGGCGGAGCGCACGTCGGCGACCATGGCGCGCGGCGGTGAGGGAACCATGGGACAGCGACTCCGTTCGAGGATCACGGTGAAGGGCGCGGCACGCGGGCGGGGTTCAGGCCGGTCGGCGGCGGACCCACCACAGGCAGAACGCGACGAGCGCGACGGCAGCGGCCAGGAGCACCGCCGTCAGAACCCACTGCATGGGCCAGAAGTGACTCGCGGGGTGGTATTCGGTGATCGAGCTGACCACGTCGTGCTGGTCGAGGCAGCGCCGCCGCATCTCGCGGTCGGTACCGCCGCATTCCAAGAGCCGCAGCTTCTCTCCGTGCTCGGTGAGATAGCCATAGAACACGCTCCGCGAGTCCCTGGGCGTATAGGCGGCGGAGTCGGGAGCCGCCTTCGCGGTGACCGGGGACCACAGGTCGAAGGCCAGGCCACGGATCTTGAGCAGGGACATCATGCTGACCGATGCGGCCAGAGAGAGCACCATGGCGGGCAGGGTCCTGCGGACGACCAGGCCGATCGCCGCGCCGAGGACCAGCGCGAGCAGCGCCACCGCGACGGCCGCGGGGCCCGCCACGAGGAAGGGCACGGGCGTCTCCCAGACGAGATTCCCGAAGTCGCTGTACGTGGAATGCCACCACCACCCGTACAGGGCGGTCAGGGTGCCGGAGACGAGCAGGGTGAACGCGGCGGCCATGGCCAGCTTGGCGGCGAGCCAGCGCCAGGGGCCGACCGACTGGGACAGGGCCAGTCGGTGCGTACCGCTCTCCACCTCGCGTGCGAACAGCGGGGCGCCTACGAAGGTGCCGATCAGCAGGGGCAGGAAGAGCAGCAGCCGACCGGCTTCGAGAAGCCGGCCCCGGTACACCTCGTCGAGCTTCCGGAAGACCGGCGGGCCGTCAGGGCTGTCTTGGCCTGCTATGACCTTCCCGTGGCAGGTTTCCATGAAGGCGTGGCAGCCTTCGATGCCGTGGTCCTGCTGGAAGCCGACCAGGTCGAGTCGCCCGTACACGAGATAGCCGGCGACCACGACCAGCAGCAAGGAACCCGTCCACAGCACCGCCCGCTGCTGACGCCAGACCACCCACGTCAGGCCCTTCACGCGGCCGTCTCCGAGGTGTGCGCGCGGGCGGTGCGCGTGAGCAACGGCGGGGCGTCCGGTGAGCGCAGATAGCTCAGCAGGATTTCCTCGACGGACGGTTCCGCCGTGATCCAGTCGCCGGGCAGCGAGGCCGCGCCGGGGCGTATCAGGGCGGAGAGCTGGCGGCCCGTCGTACGGGACTCCACGACGGTGTGCTCACCGAACTCGGCGGGCGGGCCTTCGCCCTTGTGGGCGCCTGTCACGTGGGTGTGCGCGGCCTGGATGGCGTCGGTCTCGCCCGCGAGCCGGAGTCTGCCGTCGCCGAACAGCAACAGGTAGTCGCTGACGCCGTCGAGTTCCGCGAGGACGTGCGTGGAGATCACCACGGTGGTGCCGTGCTCGGCGGCCTCGGCCATCAGAGCGCCCATCATCCGGCGGCGGCGCAGCGGGTCCTGGTCGGACATCGGTTCGTCGAGCAGCAGCAGGTCGGCGCGCTTGCCGAGGGCGAGGGCGAGCGCCACGCAGGTGCGCTGCCCGCCGGACAGCGTGGAGACGCGGGCGGACAGCGGCACGTCCGCCTCGCGTACGACCTGCTCTGCGGCCGACTGGCTCCAGCCCGGGTTGAGTTCGCGGCCCAGGCGCAGGGTCTCGGCGACGGTGAAGCGCGGGTAGAGCGGCTTGTCCTGGCCGACGAAGGCGGTACGCCGTCGGCTGGCCCGGGTCGCGGGGGCCTCGCCGAAGAGGCGCAGGCTGCCCGCGCCGGGAGCCAGCAGGCCGGCCGCCAGCGCGAGGAACGTGCTCTTACCGGAGCCGTTGGGGCCGACCAGGGCGCAGACGCGTCCGGCGGGCAGCCGGAAGGTGACGTCACGCAACGCCCAGCCGCGCCGGTATCTCTTGCCCAGGCCCCACACCTCCACAGCCGCCGCGCCCGTGGCCCCCGCATCGTCGGTCGTCACCCGGTCGGTCGTCACCCGTCATCCCCCGTTCACCGTTGTCATTCGTTCGTCCCCATCGGCCCCGCGTCGGCGTCGGCCGAGCCCGCGAAGCGATCTTCGAGGACCGAGGCGAGCAGCGCCGCCACATCCTCGCGGCCGAGTCCGGCCGCACGGGCCCGGTCCATCCAGGCCGCCAACTCCGCCCGCAGCGGCGAGTCGGCGGCTGCTTCGGGCCGCGCCAACGACCGCCGTACGAAGGTGCCAAGCCCCGGCCGGGGTTCGACCAGACCCTCGCGTTCCAGCTCGCGGTACGCCTTCAGGACGGTGTTCGGGTTGATCGCGGTGGCCGCGACGACCGCTTTGGCCGTGGGCAGCCGGTCTCCCGGCTGCAACAGCCCAAGGCGCAGCGCCTGTTTCGTCTGCTGGACGATCTGCAGATAGGTGGCGACGCCGCTGCGCCGGTCGATGCGGTACTCGACCACCCGCACCACCCTTTCACTAATCAGTTAGTGGAATGATGGTGCAGCCTCGCCGCCGCTGTCAAGGCAGAACGAAGCCGCGCGGCGTACGCCCTGCTGGGAGGGCGTACGCCGCGCGGCGGGCCGGAGCGGGTGGGTGGTGTGTGACGGGTCGAGCCGGGGTGGGCGCGGGCGCTTCGGCCTCACACCCGCCCGCCATCCGCGCTCAACGGACCATGCGGGCGCCTCCGTTCACGTTCAGCACCTGGCCGGTGATGTGCCGGGCGGCCGGGGAGCACAGGAAGGCGACCGTCCCCGCGATGTCCTCGGGCGATCCCGGGCGGCCCACGGCCGTGGCGGCCACCAGCTGCTCGCGGCGCTCGGCGGTGAGGGCGTCGCGGAAGAACTCGGTGTCGGCGATGTAGCCGGGCGAGACGATGTTGGCGGTGATGTCCCGGGGGCCGAGCGTCGCCGCCAGGTCGAGGTTCCAGCCGGTGAGCCCCGCCTTGGCCGCACCATAGGAGCCTGCGGCCTGGTCGGCGGCGATGGAGCCGATGTGGACCACCGCTCCCCCGGCCGCCAGCCGGTCGGTGACGGCGCGCGTGGTGAGCGCGACGCTCAGCAGGTTCGCTTCGAGGTTGGCCCGGAACCGCGCCGCGTAGGCGGCCAGTCCCGGCGCGCCCTCCGGGTCCTCCTCCGGCGCGCCGCCCGGCGCCTGTCCGGTGATGTCGGTATTACCGCCCGCGTTGTTGACGAGGACGTCCACGCTGCCGGGGAGCTCCGCTACGAGCGCGGCCAGCTGGGCCGGGTCGGTGTGGTCGCAGACGAGCGGGCGGGCGCCTGTCTCGTCGGCGGTCCCGGCCAGTGGCCCGGGGCGGCGGCCGGTGATCGTGACGGCGTCGCCCTGCCGGGTGAAGTGCCGGGCGATGGCACGGCCGATGCCGGTTCCGCCGCCGGTGACCAGGATCTGGCGTGGCATAGAGTGACCTCCGAGCTTTCGTTCAGACCTAAATTCAGATCTAAACGTAACACCCTCCGGAGGACCCGTGACAAGAGCTGACCAGCCGGAGCGCCCCTCGGACGGCGGCGCCGGCTACCCCATCGACCAGGCGACGCACTACCCGGTCGCCGACATCGCCGCCGCCTGGGAGCGGGAGCGGCCGGGCACCCCGGTCTCCTCCATCGGCATCGTCACGCCGCTGTGGCGGCTCGCGAAGCTGCTGGGCGATGACCGGCGCCGGGTGCTGAACCGGGCGGGGGTCGATGCCGCCACCCTCGACCTGCTCAGCGTCCTGCGGCGCGGCGGCCCCCCGTACACGCTCAACACCCGCGAACTGAGCAGGCGCTCACTGGTGACAGCGGGCGCGATCTCGCAGCGCGTGGCCCGCGCCGAACGAGAGGGCCTCGTCATCCGCCGCCCAGGCGAGGGCCGCCCCCGCACGGTGCTGGTCGAGCTGACCGAAGCCGGCCACGCCCTCGTGGAGGACACCGTGGACCGCGTCCTCACCCGCGAGGCCGACCTGCTGACGGGCCTCACCGCCCAGCAGCAGGAGCAGCTGACGGAGCTGCTGCGCATCCTGCTGCGCGACGTGCAGCAACGGCTCGGGGACGACCGGATCACGCACGTCGGCGAGGAGTGACACGCCGCGCGCGCCGGTCGGCCGGGCGCTCTCAGCCCTTCGCCCACCAGCGCCGCAGCACCCGTTCCGCAGGCTTGCCGTGCGGGCTGTAGGCGAGCCGTGGCGGCGTCTCGCCGCTGTCCGGCCAGTCGTCCCACATCCACCAGCACGCTCCGGCCCACCAGTCCGCGCCGTCGAACGAGGCTGAGCAGCGCGTCGTAGGCGGCCTGCTCGGCCGTCGCCTCACGGTCGCTGACAGACCATGAGTAGGGGACGGTGGTGGCGCCGTGCCGGCTGACGTCTCCGGCCTCGGTGAACAGGATCTTCCGGTTCTTCCGCTCGGCGAACGTGGCGAGTTCGGCGGCGATCGGCCGCCATGCCGCGCGGAGTTCGCGGGTGTCGGCGGTGGCGGTGCGGGTCGGCGTGCGCCAGCTTCACGATGCGGCGCGGGCTCGTGTCGCTCGCGGTCTCGGCCGTGGTGTGCGGCCGGGAGTCGTGGCGGTGGCGCTGGTACCAAGTGGGGGTGAAGGTGACCCAGCGCGCTCCGGTGGCGGCGATCCGCCGCAGGTAGTCCCGCGCCCGGGGGCTGTCGTAGTCGTGGGCGTTCCACGCCGGGAGGGTGATCCCCCGTATCCGCGCGGCGTTCTCCCTGGTGGGCGTGGCGTCGGCAGCGGAATCCCCCCTGCCGCCCGAGCACCCCGCCGCAGGGCGAGGGCCACGGCGATGACGGCGGACGTCAGCCCCGCTCTGCTCAGGCTCCGTGTCAGCTGCCCGCCCCCGCGCTCCACCTGACTGATCGGCCCAGGCTGCCGGCAGCGGGGAAAGGCTGCGGAAAGGGGGCGGGAACGAGAGTGCGGCGCCTGCCTCCGGTCGGGGATGGGCAGGCGCCGCTTGTTCCGTACGGCGCTGTACGGGACACCTCCAGCGCTGTCGGCAGTGCTCGGCGGTGTTCCCGGCCGGGCGCTAGACCGTCAGCGCACGGTCGGTGGGCCTGATCGGCGCGGGCAGGGCGCTCACACCGGTCAGGTAGTGGTCCACGGCGCGGGCCGCCGAGCGCCCCTCGGCGATGGCCCAGACGATCAGCGACTGGCCACGGCCCGCGTCACCCGCGACGTACACGCCGTCCACGTTGGTGGCGAAGTCCGCGTCCCGCGCGACGTTGCCGCGCGCGTCCAGCTCCAGGCCGAACTGCTCGACGAGGCCGTTGCTCTGGTCCGTGCCGGTGAAGCCCATCGCGAGGGTGACCAGCTGGGCCGGGATCTTCCGCTCGGTGCCGGGCTTCTGCTCGAACTTGCCGTCCTTGAACTCGACCTCGACCAGGTGCAGGAACTGCACGTTCCCGTCCTCGTCGCCCTCGAAGTGGGTGGTGGACACCGCGTACACGCGCTCGCCGCCCTCCTCGTGCGCGGAGGTGACCTTGTACGTCATGGGGAACGTCGGCCACGGCTGGTGGCCGGGGCGCTCCTCGCTCGGCCGGGGCATGATCTCCAGCTGGGTGACGGAGGCCGCGCCCTGCCGGTGGGCGGTGCCGACGCAGTCCGCGCCGGTGTCACCGCCGCCGATGACGACGACGTGCTTGCCCTCGGCGGTGATGGGAGGAGCGACGAAGTCGCCCTCCTGCACCTTGTTGGCGAGCGGCAGGTACTCCATCGCGGCGTAAATGCCGTTCAGTTCGCGGCCGGGCACCACCAGGTCGCGGGAGACGGTGGCTCCGGCGGCGATGACGACCGCGTCGTAGCGCCTGCGGAGCTTGGCCGCGTCGACGTCGCGGCCGATCTCCACCTCGGTGCGGAACTTGGTGCCTTCCGCGCGCATCTGCTCGATGCGGCGGTTGATGTGCCGCTTCTCCATCTTGAACTCGGGGATGCCGTAGCGCAGCAGCCCGCCGATGCGGTCGGCGCGCTCGTAGACGGCGACCGTGTGCCCGGCGCGGGTGAGCTGCTGGGCGGCGGCGAGACCGGCCGGTCCCGAGCCGATGACGGCGACGGTCTTGCCGGACAGCCGCTCGGGCGGCTGCGGGGTCACGTCACCGGACTCCCACGCCTTGTCGATGATGGTGACCTCGACGTTCTTGATGGTCACCGGCTGCTGGTTGATGCCGAGCACACAGGCGGACTCGCAGGGCGCGGGGCACAGCCGCCCGGTGAACTCCGGGAAGTTGTTCGTCGCGTGCAGCCGCTCGCTGGCCTCGGACCAGTCGCCTCGGTAGGCGTAGTCGTTCCACTCGGGGATGAGGTTGCCCAGCGGGCAGCCGTCGTGGCAGAACGGGATGCCGCAGTCCATGCAGCGGCCGGCCTGCTTGCTGATGACCGGCAGCAGGGAACCGGGAACGTAGACCTCGTTCCAGTCCTTCACACGTTCGTCCACCGGGCGGGTCTTGGCGACCTCGCGGCCAGTGGTCAAAAAGCCCTTGGGGTCAGCCATTGGTCGCCGCCTCCATCATCTTCTCGGTGGTCTCGGACTCGGAGAGCCCGGCTAGCTCGGCGGCGTCCTTGGCCGCGAGCACTGCCTTGTAGGTGGCGGGCAGGACCTTGCTGAAGCGGGTCTTGGCCGTGTCCCAGTCGGCGAGGAGCTTGGCGGCCACCGTCGAGCCGGTCTCCTCCTGGTGACGGCGCACCACGTCGTGCAGCCACTGAGTGTCGGCGTCGTCCAACGGCTCGACGGCACCGGTGAGTTCCTTGTTGACGTTGGCCGGGCTGAGGTCGATGACGTACGCGACGCCGCCCGACATACCGGCCGCGAAGTTGCGCCCCGTCTCGCCGAGGACGACGGCCTTGCCGCCCGTCATGTACTCGCAGCCGTGGTCGCCCACGCCCTCGGAGACGACGGTGGCGCCGGAGTTACGCACACAGAACCGCTCGCCGACCCGCCCGCGCAGGAACATCTCGCCGCCGGTGGCGCCGTAGCCGATGGTGTTGCCCGCGATGGTCGAGAACTCGGCGAGGTGGTCGGCGCCCCGGTCGGGGCGCACGATGACCCGGCCGCCGGACAGGCCCTTGCCGACGTAGTCGTTGGCGTCGCCTTCGAGGCGCAGGGTGATGCCGCGCGGCACGAACGCGCCGAACGACTGGCCCGCCGACCCGGTGAAGGTGATGTCGATGGTGTCGTCGGGCAGTCCGGCGCCGCCGAACTTCTTCGTCACCTCGTGGCCCAGCATGGTGCCGACGGTCCGGTTGATGTTGCGGATCGCGACCTGGGCGCGGACCGGCTGCGCGGCCTCGGCGTCGGGCGCGGCCAGCGCGTCGGCCGCCAGCTTGATCAGCTCGTTGTCGAGTGCCTTCGCCAGACCGTGGTCCTGCTCGGTGACCTGGTGCCGTACGGCGCCGTCCGGCAGCTCCGGGACGTGCAGCAGCGGCTCCAGGTCCAGGCCCTTGGCCTTCCAGTGGTCCACGGCGCGGGAGGTGTCCAGCAGCTCCGCGTGGCCGACGGCCTCCTCCAGCGTCCGGAAGCCCAGCTCGGCGAGGATCTCCCGGACCTCCTCCGCGATGAAGTTGAAGAAGTTGACGATGTACTCGGCCTTGCCGGTGAACCGCTCGCGCAGGATCGGGTTCTGGGTGGCGATGCCGACGGGGCAGGTGTCCAGGTGGCAGACGCGCATCATCACGCAGCCGGAGACGACCAGCGGCGCGGTCGCGAAGCCGAACTCCTCGGCGCCCAGCAACGCCGCGATGATCACGTCGCGGCCGGTCTTCAGCTGGCCGTCGGTCTGCACGACGATACGGTCCCGCAACCCGTTGAGCAGCAGGGTCTGCTGGGTCTCGGCGAGGCCGAGTTCCCAGGGGCCGCCCGCGTGCTTCAGGCTCGTCAGCGGGGAGGCGCCGGTGCCGCCGTCGTGGCCGGAGATCAGCACGACGTCCGCGTGCGCCTTGGAGACACCGGCGGCGACGGTGCCCACGCCGACCTCGCTGACCAGCTTGACGTGAATACGCGCCTTGGGGTTGGCGTTCTTCAGGTCGTGGATCAGCTGGGCGAGGTCCTCGATGGAGTAGATGTCGTGGTGCGGAGGCGGCGAGATGAGGCCGACGCCGGGGGTGGAGTGCCGGGTCTTGGCGACCCACGGGTAGACCTTGTGGCCGGGCAGCTGGCCGCCCTCGCCGGGCTTGGCGCCCTGCGCCATCTTGATCTGGATGTCGTCGGAGTTGACCAGGTACTCACTGGTCACGCCGAACCGCCCGGAGGCGACCTGCTTGATGGACGAGCGCCGCGCCGGGTCGTACAGCCGGTCCGCGTCCTCGCCGCCCTCACCGGTGTTGGACTTGCCGCCCAGCTGGTTCATGGCGATGGCGAGGGTCTCGTGCGCCTCGCGGGAGATCGAGCCGTACGACATGGCGCCGGTGGAGAACCGCTCGACGATCTCCGAGACGGGCTCGACCTCCTCGACCGGGATCGAGGGCCGCTCGCTCTTGAGACCGAACAGGCCGCGTAGCGTCATCAGCCGCTCGGACTGCTCGTTGACCCGCTCCGTGTACTTCTTGAAGATGTCGTAGCGGCGGGCGCGGGTGGAGTGCTGGAGCCGGAAGACGGTGTCCGGGTCGAACAGGTGCGGCTCGCCCTCGCGGCGCCACTGGTACTCGCCGCCGATGTCCAGCGAGCGGTGCGCGGAGGGGACACCGGTGGCCGGGTACGCCTTGGCGTGCCGGGCGGCGACCTCCTTGGCGACGACGTCGAGTCCCGCGCCGCCGATCTTGGTGGCGGTGCCGTGGAAGTACGTGTCCACGAACGCCTCGTCCAGGCCGACGGCCTCGAAGACCTGCGCGCCGCGGTAGGAGGCGACGGTGGAGATGCCCATCTTGGACATCACCTTGAGCACGCCCTTGCCGAGCGCCTTGATGAGGTTGCGGATGGCGTCCTCGGCCTCGATGCCGGGCAGGAACGTCCCGGCGCGCACCAGGTCCTCGACCGATTCCATGGCGAGGTACGGGTTGACCGCGGCCGCGCCGTAGCCGATGAGCAGCGCGACGTGGTGCACCTCGCGGACATCGCCCGCCTCCACGAGCAGCCCCACCTGGGTGCGCTGCTTGGTGCGGATGAGGTGGTGGTGGACGGCCGAGGTGAGCAGCAGCGACGGGATCGGCGCGTGCTCGGCGTCGGAGTGCCGGTCGGAGAGCGTGATGAGCCGGGCGCCGTCCGCGATGGCGGAGTCGGCCTCGGCGCAGATCTCGGCGATCCGCGCGGCGAGCGCGTCGCCGCCGCCATGGACGCGGTAGAGACCGGAGAGGGTGGCGGCCTTCAGCCCTGGCAGGTCGCCGTCGGCGTTGATGTGGACGAGCTTGGCCAGCTCGTCGTTGTCGATCACCGGGAACTGGAGGGTCACGCTGCGACAGGAGGCCGCGGTCGGCTCCAGCAGGTTGCCCTGCGGGCCGAGCGAGGAGATCAGCGAGGTGACCAGCTCCTCGCGGATGGCGTCCAGCGGCGGGTTGGTGACCTGCGCGAAGAGCTGGGTGAAGTAGTCGAACAGCAGCCGGGGGCGGTCGGAGAGCGCGGCGATAGGCGAGTCGGTGCCCATCGAGCCGATCGGCTCAGCGCCCGCCTTGGCCATCGGCGCGAGGAGGATGCGCAGCTCCTCCTCGGTGTAGCCGAAGGTCTGCTGGCGGCGGGTGACCGAGGCGTGGGTGTGCACGATGTGCTCACGCTCGGGCAGGTCCTCCAGCTCGATCTCGCCGGTGGCGAGCCATTCCGCGTACGGCTGCTCGGCGGCGAGGCCGCTCTTGATCTCGTCGTCCTCGATGATGCGGTGCTCGGCGGTGTCGACGAGGAACATCTTGCCGGGCTGGAGGCGTCCCTTGCGGACGACCTTGGACGGGTCGATCTCCAGGACGCCGACCTCGGAGGAGAGCACGACGAGGCCGTCGTCGGTGACCCAGTAGCGGCCGGGGCGCAGCCCGTTGCGGTCGAGCACGGCGCCGACCTGGGTGCCGTCGGTGAAGGTGACGCAGGCGGGGCCGTCCCAGGGCTCCATCATCGTGGAGTGGTACTGGTAGAACGCGCGGCGGTCCTGCGGCATCGAGGCGTGGTTCTCCCATGCCTCGGGGATCATCATCAGCACGCTGTGCGGCAGCGACCGGCCGCCGAGGTGCAGCAGTTCGAGTACCTCGTCGAAGGAGGCGGAGTCGGAGGCGTCGGGCGTACAGACGGGGAAGATGCGGTCGATCTTGTCCGCGCCGAACAGGTCGCTCGCGAGCTGTGACTCGCGGGCCCGCATCCAGTTCCGGTTGCCCTTGACCGTGTTGATCTCGCCGTTGTGCGCGACGAAGCGGTACGGGTGGGCCAGCGGCCAGGACGGGAAGGTGTTGGTCGAGAACCGCGAGTGCACCAGCGCGATGGCGGTGGCGAACCGGCGGTCGGAGAGGTCGGGGAAGAACGGCTCCAGCTGCCCGGTGGTGAGCATGCCCTTGTAGACGAGGGTCCGCGCGGAGAGCGAGGGGAAGTACACCCCGGCCTCCCGCTCGGCGCGCTTGCGCAGCAGGAACGCCTTACGGTCCAGCTCCAGCCCTGACGCGGTGCCCTCGGCGTCGGCGACGAAGAGCTGGGAGAAGGCCGGCATGGTCGCGCGGGCGCCGTTGCCGAGCAGCTCGGGGGCGACGGGGACGACACGCCAGCCCAGGACGGTCAGACCCTCTTCGGTCGCGATCGTCTCAATGCGTGAGACCGCGGCGGCGGCTTCCTCAGCCGCGCCGGGGAGGAAGGCGATGCCGACGGCGTACGCGCCCGCCTCGGGCAACGGGAAGCTCACGCTCTCCCGCAGGAACGCGTCCGGCACCTGCAAAAGGATGCCCGCGCCGTCGCCGGAGTCCGGCTCGGAGCCGGTGGCTCCGCGGTGTTCCAGGTTGCGCAGGACGGTGAGGGCCTGTTCGACCAGCGCGTGGCTGGCCTCGCCGGTGAGCGTCGCGACAAAGCCGACGCCGCATGCGTCGTGCTCGTTACGGGGGTCGTACATCCCCTGTTGGGCGGGGCGCCCGTGCAGCGGCGACCAGGCAGCGGTGGCGCCGCTGCCGGTCGCGGAAGGCACGGGCTGGGGGTGCGCGGAACGCATCGGCTCTCCCGTCGTCGTCGGTGGCAAGTGCTGGTGCCGAGGGACGACGTTGGCCCTCTGCGAATTTCGTGCAGGTTACATGATGGCCCGCTTCTCAAGAAGCGGATACGGCGTTTCAGCATGCGGACACCGCACGAAAGCGGTGGGGCGGTGCGAGGGGGCGATACGGCCCACCTGCGCGACGAACGGCCGCGGGCGACGTTGCCCGCAGCGCCTGGGCCTTATGCCCGGTAGTGAAAGAACTGAAACCGCCAAGTAACCTGCATATTATTCGGCCGTTCGTATGAAGCACGCATACAGCGTCTGCGCCGCGTCACCCTACGGCGGTCCCGAACAGGATGCCCAGGACGTACGTCACACCCGCCGCCGCCCCACCGAGAGCCAACTGGCGCAGCCCGCTGAACCACCATGACCTCGCCGTCACCTGGGCCACCACCGCACCGCACGCGAACAGCCCGACCAGCGCCAGCAGCACCGCGGGCCACAGCACCGAGGCGCCGAGCAGGTAAGGCAGCAACGGCAGCAGCGCGCCGAGGGCGAACGCGCCGAAGGACGACACCGCGGCGATCATCGGAGAGGGCAGATCGTCGGGGTCCACGCCCAGCTCCTCGCGGGCGTGCACCTCCAGCGCCTGCTCGGGGTCCTTCGACAGCTGCCTGGCCACCTCCCGCGCCAGCTTCGGCTCGACGCCACGCGACTCGTACAGCGCCGCCAGCTCAAGCAGCTCGTCCCCCGGGTGCTTGCGCAGCTCGGCGCGCTCGACCTCCAGCTCGGCGAGCACCAGCTCACGCTGTGAGGCCACGGAGGTGTACTCGCCCGCCGCCATGGAGAACGCGCCCGCGGCCAGCCCGGCCAGCCCGGTGATCACGATGGTCTGCTGCGAGACGGAGCCACCGGCGACGCCGGTCATCAGCGCGAGATTGGAGACCAGGCCGTCCATGGCACCGAAGACAGCGGGCCGCAGCCAGCCGCCGTTGACGTCGCGGTGCGTGTGGTTGTCACGGTGGGCGACGTGCGGTGGTTCGGTGCTCTGCAAGACGGACATCGGACGTGTTCCCTTCCCCACGGAGACAGGCGTTCCGCCCGCTCTCAACGCTTCGAAGATACGCTCGATTTCCGCCCCTCCGCCAGCAAGGCAGGCCGTACTTACCTCGCTGACCTGCACAAACGTGTAGGTGGTTGCGCAAACTAAGTTCTGCGGCGGAGGTGCTGTGACGCCGAGGCGACGCCGTGGGCGGGCGCTGTGGGGCGGGCCGGCCGCACATGACGGAGGCCGCCGGACCCTGGGGTCCGACGGCCTCCGTCGTCAGCTGTGCGGCGCGCGTCGCGCGCTCAGGACTTCTTCGACGCCTCGGCGCCGGTGGACCCGTCGCCTTCGGTCTGGTCCTTGCGCTGCGGCTTGCGGGGCTCGCGCGGCTTTTTCGGACCGGAGGCGGTGGCAGCCGCCGCCTTCGCCGCGGGCTCGTCGTCTGCGTCCTCGGCGTCTTCGGCGTCACCGATCCTGGCCGCGTCACCGGTCCTGGCCGCGTCGTCGTCCGCCGCCTCGACGGCGGCGGGCTCCACGACGAGCTCCCGGCCCGGGCGGCGCTTCGTCGAGATCACGATGTACGCCACCGCCGCGAGGAAGACGACGATCGACGTCCAGTTGTTGAGCCGCAGGCCCAGCACCTCATGGGCCTCGTCGACCCGCAGGTACTCGATCCAGAACCGGCCCACGGTGTACGCGGCGACATACACGGCGAACGCCCGGCCATGCCCGAGCTTGAACCGCCGGTCCGCCCAGACGACCAGGGCGGCCACGCCCAGGCACCACAGCGACTCGTAGAGGAACGTCGGGTGGTAGGTCCCGGCGACGGTGCCGGTGGCGGGGTCGGCGTCGATCTTCAGGGCCCACGGGACGTCGGTCGCCTTGCCGAACAGCTCCTGGTTGAACCAGTTGCCCCAGCGGCCGATCGCCTGGGCGATGGCGATACCGGGCGCGAGGGCGTCCGCGTACGCCGGAAGCGGGATGCCCCGGCGGCGGCAGCCGATCCACGCACCGACCGCACCGAGCGCGATGGCGCCCCAGATGCCGAGGCCGCCCTCCCAGATCTTGAAGGCGTCGACCCAGTCCTCGCCCTCACCGAAGTACAGCTGGTAGTCGGTGATGACGTGGTACAGACGGCCGCCCACCAGGCCGAAGGGCACCGCCCATACGGCGATGTCGGCGACCGTGCCGACCTGGCCACCGCGGGCGACCCAGCGCCGCCCGCTGTACCAGACCGCGACGAAGACACCGATGATGATGCAGAACGCGTAGCCGCGGAGCGGGATCGGGCCAAGATCGATCACGCCGGATGACGGACTGGGGATATAAGCGAGGTCCATGACAGCCCTGACGCTACCCTGCCAGCCGGCTGGCCCGACAACCCACCCACGACAACAGCTACGTAACGGCCCCAGCCCACCCAGAGCACTGAGCCCGCCCGGCACACTCCCCAGCCTGTCCGGCACATTGCCCGCCGGTCCGGCACATCCCAGCCGGGCCGGCACATCCCAGCCCGTCCGGCGCTTGAGGACAAACGGCTTGAGGACAGACGGCTTGAGGACAACCGCCCGAGGAAACCGCTTGAGGCCGCAGACAGACCTGGCGACCCACCCCAAGCACCGGAGCCAGCCGGGCACGGCTACCGCCTGGCCGCCACTTCCTTCCTCAGCTTCGCCGGAGTCAACTGGTTCCTCTGGTCCTTGAAGACGTTCTTGCCGTTCAGCAACACCGTAGGAGTCGAGTCGTGCCCCGACTTCTCGAAGTCGGTGTCCACCTTCTTCACCCAGCTGTCATGCGTGCCCTTGTTCACGCAGCTGCGGAAGGCCGGGCTGTCCAGCCCCTTCACCTTCCCCGCCAGCTCGATCAGGTGCTTCCTGTCCGCGAAGGCGTCATCGGTCTCCCTCGGCTGGTTCTGGTAGAGCACGTCGTGGTACTCGGGGAACTTCCCGACGTCCTGAGCGCACGCCGCCGCGCTGGCGGCACGCAGCGACCCGCGGCCACCCATGTTGCCGTCGATGAGCGTGACCAGGTGGTACTCGGCCTTGAGGTGTCCCGCTTCCCGCAGCTCGTTGACAGTCTCGCGGAAGCGCTGCTCGAACCCCGCGCAGCCGGGGCAGCGGAAGTCCTCGTACACGGTCAGGGTGGACCGCGCCGACGCCTTGCCCGCCGAGATCGCCACCTGGTTCTTGCCTGTCACGCCCTTCGGGGCCGCGACCGGGCCGTTCGCGTCGCCGCCGTCGTCGTCTTTTTGCCCGGCGATCAGGGCACCGATGCCCGCCACCGCTCCGAGGACGACCACGACGACACCGGCCGCGATCAGAGCGCGCTTCCGCTTGTCCCGCGCCTCGTCCTTCGCTCGTTGTTCCCGCAGCCGCTCGCGGGCGCTGCGCTTGTCCGCACGATTCTTCTGACTCACGCCCCTGATCAACGAGGCCGGGCTTCACCGCTGCGCGTCTCGGCGGCGTATTCGCCCGATCGAGCGATCGTCACGCGCACGCCGTACCGCGGACCGCGCCACCGCGCCGCCGGTATTCAGCAAAAAAAGGCGGTGCGACCGGCCCTCCGGCCGATCGCACCGCGCCGCACATCCGCCTGCCGCCGCACCTCAGGCGCGCTGACGTACCCCCTTGGCGAGTTCCGCCGCGAGCGAGCGCACCGCGGCCAGGCCCGCCTCCAGTTCCGGCGCGTCCAGCAGCCGCTTGACGAACGCCGAGCCCACGATCACCCCGTCCGCGAACTGGGCCACCTCGGCGGCCTGTTCGGGGTTCGAGACGCCGAGCCCCACGCACACCGGCAGTTCGGTGGTGGCCCGGGTGCGGGTGACCAGGTCCTGCGCCTGGAGGCCGACCGACTCGCGAGTGCCGGTCACCCCCATCAGCGAGGCCGCGTAGACGAAGCCGCTGCCCGCCGCCGTGATCTTCGCGAGCCGCTCGGGCCGGCTGCTCGGCGCGACGACGAAGACGGTCGCGAGCCCGTGCCGCGCGGCGGCCTCGCGCCAGACCGCCGACTCCTGCACCGGCAGGTCGGGGAGGATGCACCCGGCGCCGCCCGCCGCCGCCAGCTCGGCGGCGAACCGCTCGATGCCGAACCGGTCGACCGGGTTCCAGTACGTCATGCACAGCACGGGCGCACCGGTCGCCGCGTGCACGTCCCGCACCGTACGGATCACGTCGATGATCTTCACGCCGCCGCGCAGCGCGATGTCGTCGGCGGTCTGGATGACGGGCCCGTCGAGGACCGGGTCGCTGTGCGGCAGCCCGATCTCCACGACGTCGCAGCCGCCCTCGATCATCGCGGAGGCGGCGCGGACGCCGCCCTCGACGGTCGGGAAACCGGCCGGGAGATAGCCGACGAGCGCGGCCCGGTTCTCCGCGCGCGTCGCGGCGAGGACCGAGTTCAGCAGTTCCAGATTGCCCGCGCCCGAGCCCGCTCTCGTGGCCGCGCCTGTGGCCGCGCCTGCGGGCCGCTCATCGCCGGTGCCGCCCGCCACCGTGCTCGTACCGCGCTGTCCGCTCTCGCTCACTTCGACCCCTCGCCTTCGCTGCCGGCGCCCTGCTGGGCCGTGGCCGTTTCGTCGGCGCCTGGCTGTCCGTCGTACAGCCCGAAGTAGCGGGCCGCCGTGTCCATGTCCTTGTCACCGCGTCCGGAGAGGTTCACCAGCAGCAGCCCGTCGGGCCCCAGCTCCCGGCCGAGCTCCAGCGCTCCGGCCAGCGCGTGCGCGCTCTCGATCGCCGGGATGATGCCCTCCGTGCGCGACAGCAGGCGCAGCGCCCGCATGGCCTCGTCGTCCGTGGCCGAGCGGTACTCGGCGCGGCCCACGTCCTTGAGGTAGGCGTGCTCGGGCCCGACGCCCGGGTAGTCGAGTCCGGCGGAGATCGAGTACGGCTCGGTGATCTGCCCGTCCTCGTCCTGGAGCACGTACGAGCGGGACCCGTGCAGAATCCCGGGGTCGCCGACGCTGAGTGTGGCGGCGTGCTCGCCGGTGGAGATGCCGTGCCCGGCGGGCTCGACGCCGACAAGCCGGACGTCCGCGTCGGGGATGAACGCGTGGAAGAGGCCGATGGCGTTGGAGCCGCCGCCGACACAGGCGACAGCGGCGTCGGGCAGCCGGCCGGCGCGCTCCAGCAGCTGGCGGCGCGCCTCGACGCCGATCACCCGGTGGAAGTCGCGCACCAGCGCGGGGAAGGGGTGCGGGCCGGCGACCGTACCGAAGAGGTAGTGCGTACGGTCCACGTTGGCGACCCAGTCGCGGAACGCCTCGTTGATGGCGTCCTTGAGGGTGCGGCTGCCGGATGTGACGGCGATGACCTCGGCGCCCAGCATCCGCATGCGGGCGACGTTCAGCGCTTGCCGCTCGGTGTCGACCTCGCCCATGTAAATGGTGCATTCGAGGCCGAACAGGGCGCACGCGGTGGCGGTGGCGACGCCGTGCTGCCCGGCGCCGGTCTCGGCGATCACCCGGGTCTTGCCCATGCGCCGGGTGAGCAGTGCCTGCCCGAGCACATTGTTGATCTTGTGCGAGCCGGTGTGGTTGAGGTCTTCCCGCTTCAGGAAGATCCGGGCCCCGCCCGCGTGCTCGGCGAACCTCGGTACCTCGGTCAGGGCGCTCGGTCGGCCCGTGTAGTTGACCATCAGCTCACCGAGCTCGGCGGCGAACGCCGGGTCCGCCTTGGCCTTCTCGTACTCGACGGCGACCTCGTCGACCGCGGCGACCAGCGCCTCGGGGATGAACTTGCCGCCGAACGCGCCGAAATATCCCTCGGCGCTGGGGATCTGACCCTGCGGGTCCGGAATGAAGAAATCAGAAGTCATCCGGCGTACTCCTCAGTCGGGGCGGCCGCCCCGCGATGTCACGTCGTCACGTAGGTCGCGCGATCACGCACGCGGCACGCGAGAACACGGAAATACAGGAACACAGAAACACGAGAACTCAGCAACACGGAACAAACGTGTGCGGAAAGGACAGGTAGCCGCAGAAGCCCCTGGCGGCTGCACAGCGCTATGGAAGGCCGCGGAGCCTCACGGTAGGTGAAGGGCGGAAGGAGAGGGCCACGGCAGGTGAGCGTCGCGCCGGGCAGTCCCGTACGCGATGTTCCCGCCGGCGGACCGCCACCCGGCGTCCGTACCCCGCCGTCCCCTCGCCCCGCGCGCGGGTCCAGAAGGCAGGTCGCGGCCAGCGGGCAGCGCGCGGCGGGCATCGAGGGAGGGAGCTTCGGCGGGGCGTGGAACGGCTCAGCGGCCGAGCGACGCCCCGGGCCATCGACGCCCGTTGACCTGGCCTGGTTCGCAGCCGATGTGGTAGCGCACCCGGCGCCCGCGCACCCGGCGGGCGGGCGCCCGGCAGCCGCGGTGCCACGGAGGCAGCGCGCGGCGGTCGGGTTCCCCGGACGCGTACGGTTCGCGCCCGGCCAGGGACAGGTAGGAGGCGGCGGCAGCGGCCGGTGCCGAGCGGGCCGCTTCGGTGAGGAGAGGTGACGCGGCCCGGGCACCAGCCGGGAAAACGCCGCCGGAGGCGCGCGGGAGCACCGGGGCGATGCCTGAGGCGACGGCGCGAGGCGCCATCGGCGCCGCGGGCACGCCGACGGGAGCCGGGTGGTGGCCCGGCCCTGCGTGGCGTGTGCGGCGCGTGGTCATGCGGGAGGTCAGCCCCGCCCGTGGCGCAGCGCGGGATGCGCGCCCGCCGCTACGAGGTCGGCGACGGCGGACCGCGGGTCGCGGCCGGTGACCAGGGACTCGCCGACGAGCACGGCGTCCGCGCCCTCATTGGCGTACGCGATCAGGTCGTGCGGCCCCCGCACCCCGGATTCGGCGATCTTCACGATGTGCGAGGGGATCTCGGGGGCGACGCGGGCGAAGTTGTCCCGGTCCACCTCAAGCGTCCGCAGGTTGCGCGCGTTGACGCCGATGATGCGCGCCCCCGCGTCCACCGCCCGCTCGACCTCGTCCTCGTCGTGCACCTCGACGAGCGGGGTGAGCCCGATGGACTGGGAGCGCTCGATCAGCGAGACCAGGGCGTCCTGGTCCAGCGCGGAGACGATCAGCAGGATGACGTCGGCACCGTAGGCGCGCGCCTCCCACAGCTGGTACGAGGTGACGATGAAGTCCTTGCGCAGCACGGGGATGTCCACCCGGGCACGGACGGCCTCAAGGTCGGCGAGGGAGCCGCCGAAACGGCGCTCCTCGGTCAGGACGCTGATGAGGGCGGCGCCACCCGCCTCGTAGTCGGCGGCGAGCCCGGCCGGGTCGGCGATGGCGGCGAGCGCGCCCTTGGACGGGCTGGACCGCTTGACCTCGCAGATCACCTTGACGCTGTCGCCCTTGAGCGCGGCGACCCCGTCCTTGGCCTGCGGGGCCCTTGCCGCCCGCTCCTTGAGCTCGTCGAGGCTGACGCGCGCCTGCCGTTCGGCGAGGTCGGCACGGACTCCGTCGATGATCTCGTCGAGCACACTCACGCGAGTGGCCCCCTTCCGGTGGAGCTTGGCGGTCGGCGCCGGTGCGGCGGAAAACCACATCACAGGCATGGCCGATGGTATCTGTCGCAGGGCTGAGGTCCCGCATCCGGTTGACGGCGGTGCCATAACCTGGCCGGTCGGCCAGGCGTCCTGGAGGTGTCAAGGGGCAAGAGCGACCCCGAATGGCAGGTTGCGGACAAGCGAGAAGACGAGAGCGAGCACGGCCAGCGTCCACCAGCCCCAGCGGACGGCCGAGGGGCCGGGGACACCCGCCGTACGCGCCCGCGAGGGCTGGGCGAGCCGGGCGTCCACGTCAGGCCCCGGGGACTCCGCGGCCCGTGCGGACCGCGCGGCTCCCGCTCCCACGGAGCGCGCGCACCACGCCACCCATACGACGACGAGGACGGCGAAGCCGACGACGGCGAGGGCATTGGCGCCCAGCGCGGTCGCCAGGTCGCCGTGGGTGAGGGCGTGCGCGCTGCGCAGGCCGCCGCAGCCGGGGCACAGGACGCCGGTGTGGCGGAGCATCGGGCACGCCGGGTAGTGCCCTGGTTCGTTCGGATCGACCACCGCGACGAGCGCGAAGGCTCCCGCCGCCCCGGCGAGCACGCCGAGCGGGGCGGCGAGGCGGCGTGGCACCGACCCGTGGGCGGCGCCGCCAATGCTGAGCCGAAGGTGGTCCACAGCTTCGAGTGTCCGCCGGAAAACGCGAAGGCGCAGCTCAGAAGCCACGTACATACGGCTTACGGCCGTACGGGCTTGTGGGCCACGCCAGTGCGTCGCGTGACAGCGCGGCGGGAGGCCCCGTCCGGGAGGGGAAGGGCGCGCCGCGCGTCGGTCGCGGCGTCAGGTCCGCGCGTGCGGGTGCTCCGGCTGGGCGGTGGTCCGCAGGTGCGGCTCGTGCTTCGGCTGGCCGAGACCGGCCGCGCGCATCGCCAGGCCCACGATGCCGCCGAGCGCGACGACGACGAGACCTGCCCAGAAACCGACCGGGTTGGCCATCACGGTGAACGCGCCGGAGACGCAGAAGCCGATGAAGGCGATGGTGACGCCGGTCCAGGCGGCCGGGGTGTGTCCGTGACTGGTACCCGCCATGAGTTCTCCTCGTTTGCTGTGTCGCTCCCCGGTGCGTTCCACCAGATCCGGTCTGCCGGACGCCACCGGGGATGGCCCCCAGGATCGGGGCGCGGGGCTGCTGCTGCCATTGTCCCTGACGCGCTGATACGCGATCAGCTGGGGTGGGCCGAGCGCGCGGTGGGCCGTTGGCGGCGCGTGCGCAGGTCAGCCACCCCGGTGGGCCACATGGGTGAATCGGGTGAAGCGGGACGAGCTGGGCGGACCGAGTGGACAGGTCGGACCGCTCGGACGGCCGCGGGGGGACGCAGCCGGAGGCCGGCTCGCCGGCGACCGGACAGGCGACCGCACAGGCGACCGCACAGGCGGCGGTCGGGTCAGCGGTCCCCGCCGGTCGGGTCCTCGCCCCGGTCCAGGGCCTTCCAGAGTTCCTCGGGGCGCTCGGGGTCCGGCGCGGGGCGGGAGCGGCGGGGCCTGGGGCGGTCGGGGCCGCCGCCCGCGCGCTCGTACCGGCCGGACATGGCGGGCCAGGCCCGGCCGTAGCCGAGGGCGAGGGCGCCCGCGATGAAGATCAGTACGCCACCGGCGAAGGCGACCCAGGGCCAGGGCGTGTAGCTGACGCCGTGGATGGCGGTGCCCGCGATGCCGGTCGTCTCGGCGGCCTTGTCCTCAAGGGCGGACTTGTCGCTGGTCGCGAGCAGCGAGCCCACGGCGGTACCGGCGCCGCACAGCGCGAGGGCTCCGGCCACGGCGTAGCGGCCGACGCCGCGTACGGCGAAGACCGCGACGAGAGCGGCGAGGCCGACGATCGCGAGCGCGCCCGGCAGGCCGGTGATGTCCTGGCCGCTGACCGTTCGCCGCAGGTCACCCTGGGCGAAGGCGGCGTTGCCCGCGGCCCAGGTGCGGCCGGACGCCAACAGCACCAGGGCGGCGCCGATCGCGGCGAACAGCAGGGCGACGGCGAGGCTCAGCTTGGCGCGCTTGCCCGCCGCGCCGCCGCGCTCGGCTCGCGCGGCGCCCTCGGCTTGGTCACGTGGCTGGGGTACGGCAGCTGTACTCACGCTCACCACTATCCCCCACGGGGTGGTGCCGTCTCCCACAGGGTGGTGCGGGAGCGCGGGACCGGGCCGCCCGGTGGTGCCGTCAGCGGCCGGGGCGTGCCTCGGCCAGGCGACCGGCGGTGCTGACGGCCCTGAGGACGGCCGCCGCCTTGTTGCGGCACTCGGCGTTCTCCGCCGCCGGGTCGGAGTCGGCGACGACCCCGGCGCCCGCCTGGACGTACGCCCTGCCGTCGCGGAGCAGCGCGGTCCTGATGGCGATGGCCGTGTCCGAGTCCCCCGCGAAGTCCAGGTAGCCGACGCAGCCTCCGTACAGGCCGCGCCGGGTGGGTTCGAGTTCCTCGATGATCTGCATGGCCCGGGGCTTGGGGGCGCCGGACAGGGTGCCCGCGGGGAAGCAGGCGGTGAGGACGTCGAAGGCGGTGCGTCCGGGGGCGAGCGTGCCGGTGACGGTGGAGACGATGTGCATGACGTGGCTGTAGCGCTCGATCGACATGAAGTCCACGACCTCGACGCTGCCGGGTTCGCACACCCGGCCGAGGTCGTTGCGGCCGAGGTCGACGAGCATCAGGTGCTCGGCGCGCTCCTTGGGGTCGGCGAGGAGCTCGTCGCCGAGGGCGGCGTCCTCCTGCGGGGTCGCGCCGCGCGGCCGGGTGCCCGCGATGGGGTGCACCATGGCGTGCCCGTCCTCGACCTTGACCAGGGCCTCGGGGCTTGAGCCGACGACGTCGAAGACGCCGCCGTCCGCGCCGGGGAACCGGAAGAGGTACATGTACGGGCTGGGGTTGGTGGCCCGGAGCACCCGGTACACGTCGAGGGCGGACGCCTCACACGGCGTCTCGAACCGCTGCGACGGCACGACCTGGAACGCCTCGCCCGCGTGGATGCGCTCCTTGATGTCGGCGACGACCTCCATGTACGCCTCGCCGCCCCACAGGGCGGTGAAGTCGGGGAGTTCGGCGGGCGGCAGGACGGCCGGTCTTGTGGGCACGGCGCGCGCCAGGTCGGCGGTCATCGTGTCGAGGCGGGCGACGGCGTCGTCGTACGCCTCGTCCACGCCGGTGTCGAGGTCGTTGTGGTTGATCGCGTTGGCGATCAGCAGGACGGTGCCGTCCCAGTGGTCGAGCACGGCCAGGTCCGAGGTGAGCAGCATGGTCAGCTCGGGCAGCCCGAGGTCGTCCCGGCCGCTGTCGCCGATCTTCTCCAGGCGGCGGACGATGTCGTAGCCGAGGTAGCCGACCATGCCGCCGGTGAACGGCGGCAGGTGCAGCAGACCGCCGAGGTCGCGCGGCGTGTGCAGGGTCTCGACGGTGGCGCGCAGCGCGGCCAGCGGGTCGCCTTCGGTGGGGACGCCGACCGGCGGGGTGCCCAGCCAGTGGGTGCGTCCTTCGCGTTCGGTGAGGGTCGCGGCGCTGCGGACGCCGATGAAGGAGTAGCGCGACCACGAACGGCCGTTCTCCGCCGATTCGAGCAGGAAGGTGCCGGGCCGCTCAGCGGCGAGCTTGCGGTACAGGCCGACCGGGGTGTCGCCGTCCGCGAGCAGCCTGCGGCTGACGGGGATGACACGGCGGTCGGCCGCCAGCTTCCGGAAGGTCTCGCGGTCCATGGTGCCCGTCGCGTCCGTCATACCCGCATCACCCGTCATGTCGTGACCGCCGTACCCATCCTCTGCGTGATCCCTGTGGGCCCTTGTGGGCCCTTGTGGGCCTGACCTGCCCGCCGTCGCGGCGCGCCCCCGGTGTCCAGGCGTGCCCTCGGCGTCCCGGTCGCGGCGGTGGCGGCGACCGGGTGCGTCATGGCAGCGGAGCCTACTGTCCCAGGGGCAGCGTGCCCGCGTCGAAGCAGGTGCGGTCGCCGGTGTGGCAGGCGGCACCGACCTGGTCGACCTTGACCAGCACG
The DNA here is from genome assembly GCF_059026195.1 of Streptomyces sp. A01. NCBI lineage: Bacteria > Bacillati > Actinomycetota > Actinomycetes > Kitasatosporales > Streptomycetaceae > Streptomyces > Streptomyces sp. A01. The sequence goes on from NZ_JBWLKN010000010.1 coordinate 156,945, forward strand.
GTGTCGGCGTCGCAGTCCAGCGCGACGGACTTCACGTGCTGGACGTGCCCGGAGGTGTCGCCCTTGACCCAGTACTCCCGGCGGCTGCGGCTCCAGTAGGTGCAGCGGCCGGTGGTGAGGGTGCGGTGCAGGGCTTCGTCGTCCATCCAGCCGAGCATGAGCACCTCACCGGTGTCGTACTGCTGGGCGATGGCGGGCACGAGTCCGTCGGCGCTGCGCTTGAGGCGGTCCGCGATGGCCGGATCGAGACCGGCGGGCGTCCTCGGCGAGGCGCCGGAGGCGGGGTCGGGGCTGGGCATGCGCCTATTGTGCCCCGGAGCGCGCGGCCACGGCGCCGGGTGCCCGCGCGGGCCTGTCGCGCGCCGGTGACCGCACATCACGCCCCGTACGTCTCAGGCGACAGCCCGCTTACGCCGTTGTCGGAGCCATACGGCATGCTTCTGATATGACGTATCCGCCGCCTCCGAACGACCCTCATCAGCCGGGAAACCAGGGTGGTTTCGGGCCACCGCCGCCCCAGGGCTTCGGGCCGCCCGTCCAGCCGGGCGGATTCGGCGGATATATGCCGCCGCCCCCGCCGCCCCGCCGCAACACGGGGAAGATAGCCGCCATCGCCGTGGGTTCGGTGCTGGCCGTCGCCGTGATCGCCGGCGTCGTCGTCGCCGCGGCGGGGGGTGACGACGATGACGACACCTCGGCGAAGGACAAGCCGCGCGAGACGGTCAGCTCTTCGCAGTCGCCCTCCTCCGGGTCGTCCGCGACCCCCAGCGCCCCGTCGGCCACCCCGGGTTCGCCCGGCCAGGGCGCTCCGATCGGCGGCGGGACGGACTCGCCGGGCGGCGAGACGTCGCCCGCGCCCTCGGCCTCGTCCTCCACGCCCGGCGACCTCGTGCCCTACGTCGTGCTGAAGCCCGGCACCTGCTTCGACCACCCGGGCCTCGACCCGTCGGTGACGAAGGTCGAGAAGCGCTCGTGCAGCAGCGCGCACGACGGTGAGGTGATCTCCAACGCGACACTGACCGGCTCTTTCAGCACTGAGAAGGAGATCCAGACCAAGGCGCTCTCGCTGTGCGAGAAGGCCGCCGCCGGGCGCCTGAAGAGCATCCCGCAGGACGGCAAGACGTACTACTACTACGCGTTGTATCCCTCGCAGCCCACCTACACCATCCGAGGCCAGGACCAGGTCTCCTGCTCGCTCACGCTCAGCGCCACGCCGGGCGGCAAGAAGCTCCACGCCCCGCTGCCGACCTGAGCCGCGTGCCCGCTCCGCTCGCGTCGGCGGGGCGACACGGTGGGGTGACCGGGGCGACGCTGCCGTCGCCGCGCGCGTCCAGCGCGCGGCGACGGCAGCGTGCGCGCCCGCGCCGTGGCCGGGACCCGACGCCTGTGCCCGGCGCGCGGGCGCGGCGGCGTGGCCGGGCGGGCCAGGTGGCCCGTAGGGTGGCCGTATGTCAACCTACGCGAAGCGCGAACGCCTTCTGCTGGCGGACTTGTTGGAGGCGGCGGGTCCGCAGGCCCCGACCCTGTGCGGCGGTTGGACGACCCGCGATCTGGCGGCCCACCTGGTGGTCCGCGAACGCCGCGGTGATGTCGCCGCGGGCATCCTGCTGAAGCCGCTGGCGCCCCGGCTCGCCCGGGTCCAGGCCGAGTTCGCGGCGAAGCCGTACGAGGAACTGATCCAGCTCCTGCGCACCGGCCCGTCCCGGCTCTCGCCGTTCGCCCTGAAACAGGTCGACGAAGCGGCCAACATCGTCGAGTTCTACGTCCACGCCGAGGACGTCCGCCGCGCCCAGCCCGACTGGACGCCACGCGAACTCGACACGGTCTTCTCCGACACCCTGTGGCGCCGCGTCGAGCGTTCGGCCCGCACACTGGCCCGCAAGTGCCCGGTCGGCCTCGTCGTCCGCCTCCCGGACGGCCGCACGGCGGTGGCCCGCAAGGGCACCCCGGTCGTGACGGTCACCGGCGAACCAGCCGAGGTGCTGCTCTTCCTCTACGGCCGCAAGGAGGCCGCACGCGTCGAGACCGACGGCGACAAGGAAGCGGTGGCCCGCCTGCGGGACGCGTTCCTGGGCCTGTGAGACGGCGGGGAGTGGCGGCCGGGTAAGCACGCGCCACCCGCCGCCGCAGGCGGCCCCCGCGCCCCCGGCCTTCCTCGCCGCCCACCGTGACCGGCGCGACCTGCCGTGCCCCGCCAGGACCCACAGAGCCCGACCCGTCCTCAGCCACGTCCCGGCCCCGCCGGAGCGCTCCACACCTCGCGCACGCCGAACCCGACGAGCGTCCCGCCGCCGGCGTCGGCCCGCCACCACCACTCGTCGGCCAGCGCGTCCACGATCAGCAGCCCACGCCCTTCCTCCGCGTCGGGCTCGGGTGTACACGGCTGAATCGCCGTCGTGATCCCAGGGTTGCGGACTTCGACCCGGAGCGATCGCCCCGCCCGGTACCAGTCCACGCGTACATGCCACAGTCCGTCAGCACGTCCACAGCGGATCGCGTTGGTGACCAGTTCCGAGATCATCAACTCGCAGTCGTCCATCGAGCGCGCGAACTCCTGACGGGCGGCGAGCTTGTGCCACCACCGGCGTGCACGGGCCACCGACTCCGGCACAGGACGCAGCACTATGGCGCCAAGCCAACGCGGAACCGCTCATCATCCGGGTAACCAACGCAAGGCGCCATGGAACCACTCCCACACGAGAGACATCTCTAGAGAGATTCGGGTGACGACTAGTGAAGCGAAGCCTCTCTAGAGATGTCAACTGGCCTGTGGCTGCCCTCACCGCTCACGCCGACGGGCAGCGACCTAGGGTGTCTCCAGAGAGGACGGAGGACGACCGTTGACAGCAGGCCAGGGCGAAGGACAGCTCAAGTACCAGCGCATCGCCGACGCGCTCAAAGCGGCGATCGCCACGGGCGAGTACGGGCCGGGTGACCGGCTGCCGGGTGAGAACGAGCTGATGGCCACGTACCAGGTGGCGCGGATGACCGCCCGGCAGGCGCTCGGCGTGCTGCGCAGCGAGGGGATCGCCGAGGCTCGGAAGGGTGCCGGGGTGTTCGTCCGTACGTTCCAGTTGCGAAGGCGGCGAGGGGTCCAGCGGCTGGCCCGCGAGCACTGGGCGGCAGGTCACTCTGTCTGGGAGGCTGACCTTGACGCGGACCATGAACTGGTCGTAGACAACTTCTCCGTGCGCGAAGAGAAGGTCAGTGGCCGCCTCGCTGAGGTACTAGGGGTTGCCTCGGGAGCCCGGGTAGTGAGCCGAACCCGCCGTTTCTTGGTCAACAGGAAACCGGTGTTGCTGTCGACGTCGCATCTCTCAGCCTCGCTCGTCGCTGGTACAGCCATCGCCGAGAAGGACAGTGGCCCCGGCGGCATCTACGCCCGACTTGCTGAGCTTGGCCATGCCCCCACTCACTTCCGCGAGGAACTCCGTTCCCGAATGCCCACGGCCGCAGAGGCTCGCGACCTTCAGCTTTCCAGCGGAACCCCGGTCATCATCATGTGCCGCACCGCGTTCACCGAAGACGGCCGGGCCGTCGAGGTCAACGAGATGACGCTCGACGCCGGTTCGTACGTCCTCGAATACGACTTCGACGCCTGACCGCGGTGGACGGCGGCGACCGCGGCGACCGCCGCCGCACGCAGTCGTCCTCCCGCCGCGCGCCCAGCGCGCTAGCGCACCGGGTGTCCCGCCTCCCGCAGGGTCTGCTTCACCTCGCCGACGCGCAGGTCGCCGAAGTGGAAGACGGAGGCGGCTAGTACCGCGTCCGCGCCCGCCGTGATGGCCGGGGGGAAGTGCGCGAGCCCACCGGCGCCGCCGCTGGCGATGACCGGGACGGTGACCTGGGCGCGGACCGCCGCGATCATCGCGGTGTCATAGCCGTCCTTGGTGCCGTCCGCGTCCATCGAGTTGAGCAGGATCTCGCCCGCGCCCAGCTCGGCTGCCCGGTGGGCCCATTCCACGGCGTCGATGCCGGTGCCACGGCGGCCGCCGTGCGTGGTGACCTCGTAGCCGGAGGGGGTGACCGTGCCCTCCGGGCAGCGGCGCGCGTCCACCGACAGGACCAGGACCTGGCGGCCGAAGCGCTCCGCGATCTCGCGGATCAGCTCCGGGCGGGCGATGGCGGCGGTGTTGACGCCGACCTTGTCGGCTCCGGCGCGCAGCAGGCGGTCCACGTCGTCCGGGGTGCGGACGCCGCCGCCCACGGTGAGCGGGATGAAGACCTGCTCCGCGGTGCGGCGCACCACGTCGTAGGTGGTCTCGCGGTCACCCGAGGACGCCGTGATGTCGAGGAACGTCAGCTCGTCGGCGCCCTCGTCGCCGTAGAGCTTGGCCATCTCGACGGGGTCGCCCGCGTCTCGCAGGTTCTGGAAGTTGACGCCCTTGACGACGCGGCCGTTGTCCACGTCCAGGCAGGGGATGACTCGGACCGCGAGGGTCATGGCGTTGTTCCTTCGGGGGTACCGTCCGGGAGGCGTCCCGCCGCCGGCGCCTCGGGCGCGGCGGCAGCGGGGTCGCGGACTGCTTCGAGTTCCACCTCGACCAGCACCCGGGAGTCGACGAAGCCGGAGACCACGACGACGGTCGCGACCGGGCGCACGGCGTCGAAGATCTCCTTGTGGGCGCGGCCGACCGCGTCCACGTCACGGGCGTGGGTGAGGTAGAGGCGGCTGCGGATGACGGCTTCGGCCCCGAGGCCGAATTCGCCCAGGGCGATGAGCGCGTTGCGCAGCGCCGCCAGGGTCTGTTCGTACGGGTCGCCCTCGCCGTAGAGCACGCCGCCCACCATCGGCATCGTTCCGGCGACGAGGACGCGGTCCCCGGCCGCCACGGCACTGGCGAAGCCGATCGTCTCTTCCCAGTGGCTGCCGCTCTGGTGCCGCTCGGTCTTCGGTTCGTGCCGGACGGGCTCGGGTGTGGTCATACGGACACAGCCTCCAACGCCTCTTCCAAGGTGAACGCCTTGGCGTAGAGGGCCTTGCCCACGATGGCGCCCTCGACACCCTCCGGGACCAGCTTGGTGATCTCACGCAGATCGTCAAGGGAGGAGACGCCGCCGGAGGCGACGACGGGCTTGTCGGTGACCGCGCACACGTCACGCAGCAGCTGGAGGTTGGGGCCCTGGAGCGTGCCGTCCTTGGCGATGTCGGTGACGACGTAGCGGGCGCAGCCCTCGGCGTCGAGGCGGGCGAGCGTCTTGTACAGGTCGCCGCCGTCGCGGGTCCAGCCGCGGCCGCGCAGCGTGGTGCCGCGTACGTCGAGGCCGACAGCGACGCGGTCGCCGTGCTCGGCGATGACCTTGGCGACCCACTCCGGGGACTCCAGGGCGGCGGTGCCCAGGTTGACGCGGGTGCAGCCGGTGGCCAGCGCGGCGGCGAGGGAGGCGTCGTCGCGGATGCCGCCGGACAACTCGACCTTGATGTCCATCGTCCGGGTGACCTCGGCGATCCGGTCCCGGTTGTCACCGGTGCCGAACGCCGCGTCGAGGTCCACCAGATGCAGCCACTCGGCACCCGCCTGCTGCCAGGCGAGGGCAGCGGACAGCGGGTCGCCGTACGACGTCTCGGAGCCGGACTCCCCATGGACGAGGCGGACGGCCTGGCCGTCGCGGACGTCTACGGCGGGGAGGAGTTCGAGGCGGTGCGTTGTCATCGGTGCGTGTCCTAGCGGGTGCTCAGGTGGGCATTGACGGCTGTGATGCTTCGGCGGCTGTGAAGATCGCTGTGACGCTTCGGCGGCTGTGAGGGTTCCGGGCTTGTGTTGTGTGGCGTGCTTTCGGCGGCTTGGCCGCCGTGTGCCGCGGTGGTGCGGTGGCGCGGTCTAGAGCGTGGCCAGCCAGTTGGTCAGCAGCTGGGCCCCGGTGTCGCCGGACTTCTCCGGGTGGAACTGGGTGGCCCACAGCGGACCGTTCTCCACGGCCGCCACGAACGGCTCCCCGTGCGTCGCCCAGGTGACCTTGGGCGGCTGGATGGCGGGGCTGGTGACCTCAAGGGTCCACTCCCGCGCCGCGTAGGAGTGCACGAAGTAGAAGCGCGCCTCGGCGTCGAGGCCGTCGAACAGCTGCGAGTCCTCGGGCGCCTTGACCGTGTTCCAGCCCATGTGCGGGACGACGGGCGCGCGCAGCGGCCCGACCGTGCCGGGCCACTCGTCCAGGCCCTCGGTCTCCACGCCGTGCTCGATGCCGCGCTCGAAGAGGATCTGCATGCCGACGCAGATGCCCATCACCGGGCGGCCACCGGCCAGGCGGCGGCCCACGATCCAGTCGCCGCGCGCCTCCCGCAAGCCCTTCATGCAGGCGGCGAACGCTCCGACGCCGGGGATCAGCAGCCCGTCGGCCGTCATCGCCCGTTCGTAGTCGCGGGTGATCTCGACGTCGGCGCCGACGTGCGCCAGCGCGCGCTCGGCGGAGCGGACATTGCCGAAGCCGTAGTCGAAGACCACCACACTCGGTGTGCGCCGCGTCATCCCCACACTCCTTGCAGTCGCATCAGGCCCGCGATCAGGCACATCGCCGCGCTGAGTCCGAGCAGCACGACGACGCCCTTGGGCATGCCCTGCTTGGCGAAGGAGTAGACACCGCCGAGGAGGAACAGGCCGACGACGATCAGGACAGTTGAAAGGCCGGTCACTGTGTCATTCTTCCGATCTCTTCGTAGCCCAGGGCGGCGGAGACGCTCACAGGGCACCCTTCGTGGAGGGAAGTATCCCTGCGGCGCGCGGGTCCCGTTCGCTCGCGTAGCGCAGGGCGCGGGCGAGGGCCTTGAACTGGCACTCCACGATGTGGTGCGCGTTGCGCCCGTACGGGACGTGGACGTGCAGGGCGATCTGCGCCTGCGCGACGAAGGACTCCAGTATGTGGCGGGTCATCGTCGTGTCGTACGAGCCGATCATCGGGGCGATGTTCTCGGGCTCGGTGTGCACCAGGTACGGGCGGCCCGACAGGTCCACGGTGACCTGGGCCAGCGACTCGTCCAGCGGCACGGTGCAGTTGCCGAATCGGTAGATCCCCACCTTGTCGCCGAGCGCCTGCTTGAAGGCGGCGCCGAGTGCGAGGGCGGTGTCCTCGATGGTGTGGTGGGTGTCGATGTGCAGGTCGCCCTCGGTCTTGACGGTGAGGTCGAAGAGTCCGTGGCGGCCGAGCTGGTCGAGCATGTGGTCGTAGAAGCCGACCCCGGTGGAGATCTCGGTTCTACCGGTGCCGTCGAGGTCGATTTCGACCAGGACAGACGTCTCCTTGGTGGTGCGTTCCACTCGTCCTGCGCGGGTCATCGCTTGCTCTCTTTCAGTACTGCGCGAACCGCGTCCAAGAACGCGTCGTTCTCCGCCGGGGTGCCCGCGGTGACCCGCAGCCACCCGGGTACGCCGTTGTCCCTGACCAGCACGCCGTGGTCGAGGATCGCCCGCCAGGTGGCGTGGGAGTCGGCGAAGCGACCGAACTGGACGAAGTTCGCGTCGGAGTCGGTGACCTCGCAGCCCATGGCGCGCAGCTCGTGGACCAGCCGGTCCCGCTCGGCCTTGAGCTGTTCGACGTACCCGAGCAGGGTAGCGGTGTGTTCGAGCGCGGCGAGCGCGGTGGCCTGGGTCACGGCGGACAGGTGGTAGGGCAGCCGCACGAGCTGTACGGCCTCCACGACCGCCGGGTCCGCGGCGAGGTAGCCAAGGCGCAGCCCGGCGGCGCCGAACGCCTTGGACATGGTGCGGGAGAGCACCAGGTTCCGGCGGCCCGCGATCAGCGGCAGCAGGGACGGCTGGTGGCTGAACTCGCCGTACGCCTCGTCGATGACCACCAGCGCGCCGCCGGTCCCGGCCCTGGCGGCCTGCGCCGCCTCGTACAGCGCCAACGTGGTGCCGGCGTCCACGGCGGTGCCGGTCGGGTTGTTCGGCGAGCAGACGAAGACCACGTCGGGGCGCAGCCGGGCGATCTCCGCCGTGGCCGCTTCGACGTCGATGGTGAAGTCGTCGTTGCGGGGTCCTGAGATCCAGCCGGTGCCGGTACCGCGCGCGATCAGGGCGTGCATCGAGTACGAGGGCTCGAAGCCGATCGCCGTGCGCCCTGGGCCGCCGAAGGTCTGGAGGAGCTGCTGGATGATCTCGTTGGAGCCGTTGGCGGCCCACACGTTCGCCGTGCCGACCTGGTGTCCGGCGGTGCGGGAGAGGTAGGCGGCCAGCTCCGTGCGGAGCTCGACCGCGTCCCGGTCCGGGTAGCGGTTGAGGGTGCGGGCGGCCTCGGTGACCCGTTCCGCGATCCGGGCCACGAGCGGCTCGGGCAGCGGGTACGGGTTCTCGTTGGTGTTGAGCCGCACCGGGACGTCGAGCTGCGGCGCACCGTACGGGCTCTTTCCGCGCAGTTCGTCCCTGACGGGGAGATCGTCGATACCGGTCACTTGCCTTGCGGGACCTTCCAGTCGGCGGCGTCGTTGACGACGCCCGCGGCCGCGGGCTGCGGCACCTTTCCGTCGAACCTGGCCTTCAGCGCGGCGCCGTGCGCGGGCAGGTCCTCGGCCTCGGCGAGCGTCACCACGTGGCCGGTGACGTCGGCGAGCGCGTCGCGTGAGTAGTCCACGACGTGGATGCCGCGCAGGAAGGACTGCACGGACAGGCCGGACGAGTGGCAGGCGCAGCCGCCGGTGGGCAGCACGTGGTTGGACCCGGCGCAGTAGTCCCCGAGGGAGACCGGCGCGTACGCGCCGACGAAGACCGCTCCCGCGTTGCGGACCCGGGCGGCGACCTGGGCGGCGTTCCTGGTCTGGATCTCCAGGTGCTCGGCGGCGTAGGCGTTCACGACGGCCAGGCCCTGCTCCAGGCCGTCGACGAGCACGATGCCCGACTGCCGCCCTGCCAGCGCCTCGGTGATCCGCTCCCGGTGCTTGGCCGCGGCGACCCGCGTCGCCAGCTCGGCCTCGACCGCCTCGGCCAGCGCCTCCGAGTCGGTGACGAGCACGGCGGCGGCCAGCGTGTCGTGCTCGGCCTGGCTGATCAGGTCGGCGGCCACGTGCCCGGCGTCGGCGCTGTCGTCGGCGAGGATCGCGATCTCGGTGGGCCCGGCCTCGGCGTCGATGCCGATCCGGCCCTTGAGCAGACGCTTGGCCGCGGCGACCCAGATGTTGCCGGGGCCTGTGACCAGCTGGGTGGGACGGCACTCCTCGGTGCCGTACGCGAACATGGCGATGGCCTGGGCGCCGCCCGCCGCGTACACCTCGTCCACGCCGAGCAGGGCGCAGGCGGCGAGGATCGTCGGGTGCGGCAGACCGCCGAACGCGGCCTGCGGCGGCGAGGAGACCGCCAGCGAGGAGACCCCGGCCTCCTGTGCGGGCACGACGTTCATGACGACGGACGACGGGTAGACGGCGTTCCCACCGGGTACGTACAGACCTACACGCTCAACGGGCACCCAGCGTTCGGTGACGGTGCCGCCGGGGACGACCGTGACGGTGTGATCGCTGCGGCGCTGCTCGCGGTGGACCAGCCGGGCGCGCCGGATGGACTCCTCCAGCGCGGCCCGCACGGCGGGGTCCAGGGTCTCCAGAGCGCCGCTGATCGCCTCGACGGGCACGCGGACCCGGTCGATGCGCACACCGTCGAAGCGCTCGGCGTAGTCGATCAGCGCGGCGGTGCCACGATGCTGCACGTCGTCACAGATCGGCCGCACCTTTTCCAGGGCGGCTTCGACGTCGAGCTCGGCACGGGGCAGCAGGTCGCGGTCGATGCCGCCGTCGGCGTCCGGAGAAGCTCCGGCCCCAGCGGCACCACGCAGATCGATTCGGGAGATCACGCGATCAATTGTCTCAGACGTGTCCCGAGGCCCGGCGCACCGTATCAATCGGTGATACCGCGCCTCCAGGTTGATCCTGACCAGCAGTGTTCAACCGGTCACAGAGCGGGCATGAAACTCGTACACACGTACGGACACACAGGTAACACCAGGCACGCTATTGAGGAGGAGATGCGGCAGTGACGGAACCACATGACGGGGACCCGCCCTCGGGGCTGGATCTGACACCCGCCGAGTGGGGTATGTGGCAGGCCTTCCGTACTGGCAGCACCTTCGACCTACGCTCCCCCAACACCCACCGCAACGACCCCACCGGGCCGCACCCCTGGGGGCTTGAGCGCAGCGTGCGGGCCCGGGTGCTCGCGGTGCTGCTGCTGGAGCCGCCGCCCGCGCAGCCCGGCCGCGTGACCGCGCTCAAGCTCAACGGCGCGCACATCACGGGCACCCTGAAGCTCGCGGGCGGCACCATCAGCCCGTATGTCGAGCTGCGCAACTGCCGGTTCGAGCAGGAGGTCCTGCTCCCCGAGAGCCGGTTCACGACCCTGCGGATGGTCGGCTGCGCGATCCCGAGGATCGAGGCGGCCCGGCTGCACACCGAGGGCGATCTGCACCTCCCGCGCTGCACCGTCGACCGCGGCATCCGCCTCACGGACGCGCACATCGGAACAGACCTGCTGCTCAACCAGCTGGTGGTGCGCAAGGACCGGTACGGCAGATCCATCGCGGCCGACGGCCTCAACGTCGTCCAGGACTTACAGGCCGAACTGATCGAGTCCTACGGCGAGCTGACCATGCGCGGCGCGCAGATAGGCGTCTCGTTCAGCCTGCGCGGCAGCAAGCTGCGCAATCCGTACGGCCGCCGGGCCTTCAACGCCCCGCAGCTGAGCGTGGAACGCACGCTGTATCTGACGGCCGCTGGTCTCACCGGCTCCCCCTTCTCCACCGGCACCACCCCGCCCTACGGCACGCCCGTCACCCCCGCGCGCGGCATCCGCACCCAGCGCTTCGAGTGCGAGGGCGGCGTCAGGCTCGACGACGGGCGGTTCGGGGACGCGATCGACTTCGACCAGGCCCGCTTCACCATGGAGCCCGACCAGGAGCTGTCGCTGCGCCGCGTCCAGACCCCCGAGCTGCGGTTCCTGTGTGAGCGACAGCACAGCGGGCGGGTGGTGCTCTCCGGCGCGAAGGTCGTCAACCTGGTCGACAAGTCCACGAGCTGGCCGGGCCCGGGCGGCCTGGCGATGGCCGGATTCTCCTACGAGACGCTGATCCCGCGCGGTCACTTCCCGCTGACCCGACGGCTGGACTGGATCGCGGCCGCGACCCCCGAGTACGCGCCGGAGCCGTACGAGAAGCTGGCCACCGCCCTGCGCGGCAGCGGCGAGGACACCGACGCCCGCGAGGTGCTGCTGGCCAAGCAGCGGCGCCGCAGGGAGACCCTGCCGCTGGCCGGGAAGCTGTGGGGCTACCTCCAGGACTGGACGGTGGCGTACGGCTACCGGCCGGGCCGGGCGGCGGTGTGGATGGCCGTGCTGTGGGCGATCGGGGCCGTCTTCTTCTCCCAGCACCGGCCGGACCCGATCAAGAGCGGCGAGGGCCCGCACTGGAATCCCGCGTTGTACGCGCTCGACGTGCTGCTACCCGTCATCGATCTGGGCCAGGCCGGCTACTGGACACCGACGGGGGCGGCGCAGTGGGCGACGTCGGTGATGGTGCTGCTCGGCTGGGTGCTGGCCACCACGGTCGCGGCGGGGGCGTCCCGGCTGCTGCGACGCAATTAGCCGTGTCCGGCGGATCACGCGGGATGGCGGGGAGAGTTCCCTGTCCGTGCGTCGCGGGCCGCGGGTGGGTGGTGGCTGGTCGCGCCGTTCCCCGCGCCCCTGACGGGGCACCCACCTTCGCCGTGGCAGGGCTGACTCCCCTGAGCCCCCTGGTGGGGCCTGGGAGGCCTCCATGCGCGATCCGAGCCGGGCACGCACGCGCGCTGCTGCTGATCTGCCGCCCACCACGCCGCGTCCGGCGGATCGTGCTGGGGAGAATCCCTGTCCGTGCGTCGCGGACCGCGGGTGCGTGGTGGCTGGTCGCGCCGTTCCCCGTGCCCCTGACGGGCGCACCCTGCGGTGGGCCAGGGCTGCTTCCCCTGGGTCTGGCGGCTGGGAGGCCAAGGGGAGGGCCAGCCGCCGCCGCGACGCGCCCGCGGCCCGGCGGGGGCGGTCCTCGGCAGGGCCCGCGACCGCCCCCGCGCGCCGGGAGGTCGCGGCCCCGCCGGGGGCGCGAACCGGCCGCCTGACGGCGGTGTCAGGCACCCGCGCGAAGCCACTGGGGCCACCGGGACGGACTGCGCGGGCGGCATAAGCGGAGCGGGCCATTAGGCTTACCCGTCGTGACTGCCGCGCGCCTGCCACTCTTCCCGCTGAACACGGTGCTGTTCCCCGGGCTTGTGCTGCCCTTGAACATCTTCGAACAGCGGTACCGCGCCCTGATGCGCGACCTGTCGGCGCTGCCCGAGGACGAACCACGCAACTTCGCCGTGGTCGCCATCCGTGACGGCCGCGAGGTCGCGACGACCGCCCCCGGCATGCCCGACCCGACCGCCGAGCCCGAGCGTGGCGCGACCGCCGGGTTCGGCGACGACCCGATAAGGGCCTTCCACACGGTGGGCTGCGTCGCCGACGCGGCCACCATCAGGGAGCAGGAGGACGGTTCCTTCGAGGCGGTCGCGACGGGCACCACACGCTTCAAGCTGCTCTCCGTCGACGCCTCCGGCCCCTATCTGACCGCCGAGATCGAAACGCTGGAGGAGGAGCCCGGCGACGGCGCGGGGGCGCTGGCCTCCGGTGTCGTACGGGCGTTCCGCACCTACCAGAAGCGGCTCGCCGGGGCCCGCGAACGGTCCGTGACCACCGAGCAGGACCTGCCGGGCGAGCCGTCCGTGCTCTCGTATCTGGTCGCCGCCGCCGCCGTGCTCGACGTACCGGCCAAGCAGCGGCTGCTCCAGGCGCCCGACACGGCCAGCCGCCTCGCCGAGGAACTGAAATTGCTGCGCACCGAGGCAGCGGTCATCGGTAAGCTCCCGTCCCTCCCCATGGTCGACCTGACCCGGCGGCCGACCAGCCCCAACTGACCGGGGCGACAGCTCAGGCGGACGCCAGGGGAGACATCAGGCGGGACGTCAGGCGGGACGTCAGGCGGAGCACCAGGGGGACACCAGGTGGGAAAGAAGTCACAGCAGCGGTCGAAGGCGAACAAGCAGCCGCCCGGCGCCACCCCGGCGACCGTCGTCCTCACCGAGGCCGGTACGGACTTCACGCTGCACAGCTACGCCCACGACCCCGCCGACCCCGCGTACACCTCGTACGGCGAGGAGGCCGCCCGCGCGCTGGGCGTCGATCCCGGCCAGGTCTTCAAGACCCTCGTCGCCGACGTGGACGGCACTCTGACGGTCGCCGTCGTCCCCGTCTCGGGTTCGCTCGACCTGAAGGCACTGGCCTCCGCGGTCGGCGGCAAGCGGGCCACGATGGCCGACCCGGCGGCAGCCGAGCGCGCCACCGGGTACGTACGCGGTGGCATCTCACCGCTCGGCCAGCGCAAGCGCCTGCGCACCGCCCTGGACGCGTCCGCTTCCGGCCATGCCACGGTGTGTGTCTCGGCGGGACGGCGCGGCCTTGAGGTCGAGCTCTCCCCCGCCGACCTCGCCGCCCTCACGGACGCGGTGATCGCTTCCATCGCACGCGCGTGATCCGCCCCGCCGCCCGCGGCTGAGCCCCCTCACATACGACCCGGACACGGCTGAACCAGCCCCTCGACGTCCGCCGCGCCCTCCGGTACGACGAAGGGGCGGACGCCGCGCGCGCGTTCCGCGCCGGGGAGGGCGTCCCATGTCCAAGAAGACCCGCAAGCGCCGCTGGCGTCTGAAGAAGGGCAAGGCCAACCACGGAAGGCGTCCCGCCTAGGTCCCGCCTAGGTCCCGCCTAGGTCTGGTCCGGGAGATCGTGCTGGGGAGGGGGAGCTGGGCAGCCCCTGTCCGTGCGTCGCGGACCGCGGGTGCGTGGTGGCCGGTCGCGCAGTTCCCCGCGCCCATGAGTGCCCAGCCCGATGCCGGGCACGTGTGCTCCCCCGGGACACACTCCTAGCGGTGCCCGCGCCGGTGCCGCCACGGCGGCACCGGCAGCTGTGGCCGGTCGGCCGGTCCCACCGGACCCCGGGGAAGAGGGGGAGGGGCCGGGAACGTCGGGTCGCGGTGGCGGCGGAGCGGCAGGGCCGCGATGCGTCCGCGCGTGCCAGGTTCTCGCGGGTCCGCTCCCCCGGTGTTCCCTCCGTGGGAGCGCATTCAGCCACCCGTCCGCCCATGGGCGCGCCGCTCATCCGCGAGCGCCCACGGCCCCGGCCGGCAGCGCTACGCGCCGCCGCCCGTCGGGGCCTGCGCGTCGCGCCGTGCCGGGTGCGGCGGCAGTTCCGGCTCCGGGTCGCGCGGGCCGAACAGGCCGGTGAGGGCCAGCTGTACCACCATCGCGGCCACCGGCCAGGCCAGCAGCGCGCCCTTGGCCTCCAGCTTCAGCGGGCCGTCGAACGGGACGCGGTCGCCCGCCTCCCGGGCACTCGCCGCGAGGTCGGTGTCCGGGCCGAGCCAGACACCGAGCCGCCAGGCGAGCACCGAGCCGAGGATGCCGCCGACGGCGAGGGCGAGGACCAGGAGGATGCCGCCGGAGCGGCGGAGCAGGAAGACGACGGCCGCTGACAGCGCGCCCATTCCGAGCGCCAGCAGGACGAACGTTCCGTCGCCGCCGATCGCCTCCTCGCCCTCGGAGTTCTTGAGGTAGACGACATTGCCGTTGGCGATCAGCGACACGCGCGGCGCCAGCCACAGCCACAGCAGGCCGAGGATCACCCCGGCGGCGGTGACGGCGGCGGCGACCACGGCCGCCTCGCGCATCTCCACCGCCAGACCGGGCCCCTGGTCGGGCGGCGTCGCGCCGTGGGAAGTGGCGGGATACGCCGGATACGGCTGGGCGCCGGGCCGCGCCGGGTCGTGCGCTTCGGCGGAGTGCTCCGGCCCCGGCCGCGCGTCCTGCGGCGCCCCGTGGTCCGCCCCGGACCCGGCGGACGGCTTCCGCCAGGGGTCGCCGGAGGGGGGCTGGTGCGGCGGGTTCGGTTCGGAGGGCGTCAACGGTGCGTTCACTCCGTCATCGTGCCAGGTCGGCGGCGTGCGCTGGTCGGCAGGCCCGTCGCGGCGCGTCACCGCACCGCCGCACGGCGGTACGCCCACGTGGCGGCGGCCAGCGACACGACACCGACGGCCGCGCAGATCCCCAGGTCAACACAGACGGCGAGCCAGTCGGGCCGGGCGTCGAAGGAGCGGGCCAGCGCCTCCACCCCGTAGGTGGACGGCAGGAGATCACGCGCGTACTCCACCGGAGCGGGCATCCGTTCGGCGGGCAGCACGCCGAGCAGCAGCGCGGCGGACATGCCCAGCTGGCCGCAGAGCGTGGCGAGTTCAGGGCGGGGCGCGAGCAGGCCGAGTGCCGCGCCGAGCCCGGCGAGGGCCGCTCCCGCCAGCGGGATCACCGCGATCAGCACCCACAGGTGGGTCATGGGGAGCTGGAACAGCACGCTGCCGACGACAGCCGTGATCACCGTCCCCGGGACGGTGAACGAGGCGTACGCCCCGGCCGCGCCGAGCACGACGGCGGCGGGCGGCACGGGCAGCGTCGCGTAGTGGTCGAGCCCGCCGCTCGCCCGGAGCTGCCCGAAGTACTGGGCGAGCAGGTTGAGCGCGACGAAGGCGACGACGAGCACGCTGGACCCGGCGACCACGGCCCGCGCCTCGCTCCCGCCGTCGACGACCCCGCGCATCAGGACCATGATGCCGATGGACTGGAAGGTCGCCACGAACAGCAGCGGGATGCGGGCGACCCGCGCCCGCGACAGCTGGGCCCGGTACACGGCGGCGAGCGCGGGCAGCAGCCGCGCCCGCGCCGCGAGCGGGGCGGCCTCGCGCACGCCAGGCCGGGGCCTGGCGTCGTCGCCTGGCCCCGTCGTGGCACGGGTGGGCACAGCCTCCGCGGACACGGCACTCACGTTGTGCTGCTCCTCTTCGCTACGACCTGGCCGACCACAGCACGATGTGCTGCCCAGCGGCCTGGTTTCCTGCGGCGTCCCCCGCAGCGTGTCATGCGCCCAGCCGTACGCGGCCCGTACGCGTGGCCCGGCAGCCGCCCGTACGCGCGAGCTGAAGGCCGGACCGGGCGGCCGGAGACCCCAGGCCCGGTGCCGCGAAGTCCTCGCTGGTGCCCGCTCACGCCTTCACCAGTCCTTCCGTGCCTTCCGCGCGGCCGCCCAGCGCGAGATAGACGTCCTCCAGGCTGGGCGTGGTGAGCGTGAAGTCGTCCAGCGCGGCGAACGCGGGACCGCCGGTCACCGCGGCGATCACCGCGCGCGCCTCGTCCGGCGCGAGCCGCAGCGTCCAGCGGCGTCCGGCGGCGCGGGCGGCGTCCTTCAGGGCCGCGACCTCGGGCACATCGAGCGGCGGCTGGTCCCGCCACACGAGATCCACCCGCACCTCTCCCGCGACGAGCGCCTTGAGCCCCGAGGGGGTGTCGCAGGCGATGACCTTGCCGCTGTCCATCACGGCGACCCGGTCGAGCACGGTCTCGGCCTCGATGACGTTGTGCGTGACCAGCAGCACGGTGGCCCCGCGCTCGGCCCGCCTGCGATCGATGGCCGCCCATACGGCGCGCCGCGCGATGGGGTCCATACCGGTCGTGGGCTCGTCGAGCACGAGCACCGGGCGCTCGCCGACCAGCGCCGCGGCGACACACGCCAGCCGCCGCTGCCCACCGGACAGCTTGCTGATGGGCCGCCCCGCGATCGCGGCGAGGCCCAGTTCGTCCAGGACGGCGTCCCGCTCGGCGCGCGCCGAGCGGGCGTCGAGGCCCCGCAGCCGCCCGGTCGTCTCGGCGGCGAGCGCGACGGTCAGCTCATCGAGGGCGCTGGATTCCTGGCCGAGGTAGCCGATGAGCCGGGAGGCCCGGTCCGGGTGCCGTACGAGGTCGTGGCCGAGCAGATCGACGCTGCCCGCGTCCGGCTTGAGGAGGCCGGTGAGCTGGCGGACGAGGGTGGACTTCCCCGCGCCGTTGGGGCCGAGCAGGCCGAAGATCTCTCCGCGCCGCACATCGAGGTCGATGCCGTCGCTGGCGCGGATGGCGGGCGCCGGTGGCGCGCCCCTGCGGGCGCGGGCGGCCGGGTAGGTCTTGACCAGGCCGCGCACCTCGCACACCACGCCGCTGCCCACCACCTTGCCCCCGGAGCCGCGCTCCGTCTGATCCGCGCCCGTCCTCACGAGCTACGAGGGTACGCGCCCGGCACCCCGCGCCGAGCGCCGGGGCCGGTCGAAGTGGCCGGTCCTAATCACCGGCCGGAGCGTGCTCGGCGGCCATCCGGGTGTCGATCTCCCGCCAGAAGCCCGCACGGATCGCGTAGCGGTCGTGCTCGTCGATCTGGTCGTCCTTGTGCGCGAGCAGTCCGAAACGCGCCGCGTAGCGCAGCAGCTCCCCGTCGATGCGGTGCGGAATCCGCGGGTACTCCGTCGACAGCTGCTGCACGTGGGCGTTGTCCGAGAGCCGCCCCATCCAGCGCCGGGCGAAGACCTGACCCACCTCGAAGGGGTCGCCGCTGACGGCGGTGATGTCCTCCTCCCGGTCGGCCCAGCGCTGCTCGGCGGTGGTGAGCTGGGCGAGCATCGGCAGCGAGGCCGTCTCGGGCGGCTCGCCGGTCGCCGAGGCGCCGCGCTCGACCCAGCCCTTGTCGGAGGACCAGCGCAGGGTGGCGCTGGGCGCGGGATGCGCGGCGGCCGCGGGACCCACCAGGGCGCCGGGGCGGCCGAGTCCGGCGAGGTCCTTCGGGGTGGGAACGCCCTTGGCCGTGGCCCGTGCGGCGGCTTCGTCGTCGGTCTCGCCGGGGGGCGGCTCGGGGAGGTCGTCGGGGGCCGTGTGGGGGGCGGGGCCGTGCCCGGCCGGTGGCCGGCCCGCGCCGTTGTGGCTGGGCGCGCGCCCGGCCTGGGGCCCGGCGGCGGCAGCGGCCGCGGCGGCAGCCGTCTCCGGCAGCGGCGCCGAGAGGATCGCGGCGATCTCCGGGCGGGGCACGGAGCTGGGCGCGCAGACACCGCTGAGCTCCTTGGCGCGTACCGCCTGCGTGATCCACTCCCGGTCCAGGACGCGCCGCTCATCCGCCTCGGCCACCAGGTCCTCGGACTGGTTGTAGTCGCCGTCGGCGGCTTGGACGGCCCAGAGGTGGACGGCGACGCCGTGTTCCTTGGCGGACATCAGGCCGGGGAGCAGGTCGCCGTCGCCGGTGACGAGGACGATGTCGGAGCAGGCGCGATTGCGGGCGAGCTCGGTCAGCTCCGCGTGCATGGCGGCGTCCACGCCTTTTTGCGCCCAGCGGCCGTCGCTGCGGGTCAGCGCGCCGAGCCGGACCGTGACACGGGGCATCACGCGCAACCGCCGGTGCTCGGGCTGCGGAACGCGGTCGGGGGCGCCGTCGAACCAGTAGATGCGCAGCAAGGCGCGTTCGGTATCGGCCTCGGCGCGGTCGCGCAGGCCCTTGATGAGGGCGGCGTGATCGACGGTGATGCGGGACCGGGCGGGTTCGCCCGCGAGCAGGCTCGCGGCGGCGCCCAGCAGATACCCGGCGTCCACCAGGACGACGCAGCGGTCCACGTTCCACCCTCTTTCGTCACAGTCCAGTGTGCGGCAGCCCCCCGGCACAGCCGTGCTTCGGCATTTTGCTTCGGCTTTCCTTTGAGTCTGCCCGACCGTACGGGGGTTATCAGTCCGAACTCGATCATCGGCGTGGCGGATACGGAAGGGCCGCGCCCATCCCGCGCCTCACGCACGGTAATTGCCCGAAATGCAGCGTTCTGAGACTCGTGCCAGGGTGACTTCTGGGGGGCAACCCTCTCACTGGAGGCACAACGATGGGCAAGCACAAGCGCGATCGGAATCAGCAGCGGGACCGCAGTAAAGCCGAGCAGGGGCAGGAGCGGGCGCAGAACTCGGCCATGGAGGCCCAGACTCAGCCGCAGACCCACGCCCAGGGCAGCCCGGCGGACGTGGCCCGCAAGCATCAGCGCCGGTTCGGCCACAACTGACCGGCCACCGGTCCCGTCCGGGCCCCGTCGTCGCGCCGCCGCCCGTCGCGGGCGTCCGGCGGCGCACCGGCTGAGCGCGGCGGGCCGGACCGGTCGCGTCATCGGCTGGGCGGTCAACGCCGAAGGGGCGCGCCGAGGCGCGCCCCTTCCGCTTGCCGTACGCGGGCCGACCGTACGCGGGACCGGCGCACGGGCGGACCCGGACCGCCAGGCCCGAGCGAAGGGCCCTGACACAGCGCGGCGGTGTGCCCCGTCAGGGGCGCGGGGAACCGCGCGACCAGCCACGACGCGTCCGCACTCAGCGACGCGCGGGCAGACGCACGGGCAGACGGACAGACAGGAGCCCCCGCTCCCCTCCCCCGCGCGTTGAGCCGGACACGGCCTACGCCCCCAGGCAGGACGGCCCGAGCAGCACCTTCAGGTCGCCGAAGAGGGCCGGGTCGGCGGTGACCCGGTGCCGGTCGAGCCGCAGCACGGTGGTCTTCCGCGCGCCCTGGAGCTTGATCCGCACCTCGGTGGCGCCCCGGTGGTGGGTCAGCACCTCACCCAGCTTCTCCACCAGCGGCGGGGTGACCTTCACGGTCGGGATGGTGATGGTGACCGGCGCGTCGGCGGACGCCTCGGACAGGTCGGGGACCATCAGCTCCATCGCGACGAGCCGGGGGACGTCCTCGCGCTTGTCAAGACGCCCCTTGACGAAGACGACGGTGTCCTCGACGAGTTGGGTGGAGACGAGCTGGTAGGTGGCGGGGAAGAACATGCAGTCGATGGAGCCCGCCAGGTCCTCCACGGTCGCGATGGCCCAGGCGTTGCCCTGCTTGGTCATCTTGCGCTGGAGGCCGGAGATGATGCCGCCGATGGTGACGATCGCGCCGTCCGCGTGCTCGCCGCCGGTGAGCTGCGCGATGGCCGCGTCGGCCTTGTCGTTCAGGACGTGCTCGATGCCGAACAGCGGGTGGTCGGAGACGTAGAGCCCGAGCATCTCGCGCTCCTGGGCGAGCAGATACGCCTTGTCCCACTCGATGTCGGAGAACTCCACATCGAGCCCGAAGCCGGGTCCTTCGTCGGCTCCGCCCTCGTCTCCCATGCCGCCGAAGAGGTCGAACTGGCCCTCGGCCTCCTTGCGTTTCACCGCGACCACATTGTCGATCATGGTCTCGTAGTGCGCGATGAGCCCCTTGCGGGTGTGGCCCATCTCGTCGAAGGCGCCCGCCTTGATCAGTGACTCGGTGGTGCGCTTGTTGCAGGCCGCCGCCTCGACTTTGTCGAGGTAGTCGGGGAAGGAGCCGTACTTCCCCTTCGCCTTCCGACTGCGGATGATCGACTCGACGACGTTCTGGCCGACGTTGCGGACGGCGGTGAGCCCGAAGAGGATCACGTCGTCGCCTTGCGCCGCGAAGTTCGCCTCGGACTCATTGACGTTCGGCGGCAGCACCCTGATGCCCATCCGGCGGCACTCGTTGAGGTAGATCGCGGACTTGTCCTTGTCGTCGCGCACCGAGGTGAGCAGCGCCGACATGTACTCGGCGGGGTAGTTCGCCTTGAGGTACGCCGTCCAGTACGTGACGAGGCCGTACGCGGAGGAGTGGGCCTTGTTGAACGCGTAACCGGCGAAGGGGACCAGCACGTCCCACACGGCCTGGATCGCCTCGTCGGAGTAGCCGCGGTCACGGCAGCCCTGCCGGAAGGGCACGAACTCCTTGTCGAGGACTTCCTGCTTCTTCTTGCCCATCGCGCGGCGCAGCAGGTCGGCCTGGCCGAGGGAGTACCCGGCGAGGACCTGGGCGGCCTTCTGTACCTGCTCCTGGTACACGATGAGGCCGTAGGTGATGCCGAGGACCTCCTTCAGGGGCTCCTCAAGCTCCGGGTGGATCGGGGTGATCTCCTGCTGGCCGTTCTTGCGCAGCGCGTAGTTCGTGTGCGAGTTCATGCCCATCGGGCCCGGCCGGTACAGCGCGGAGACGGCGGAAATGTCCTCGAAGTTGTCGGGCTTCATCAGCCGCAGCAGCGAGCGCATCGGGCCGCCGTCGAACTGGAAGACGCCCAGGGTGTCGCCGCGGCACAGCAGCTCATAGGTCTTCGGGTCATCGAGCGGCAGCGACAGCAGCTCGATGTCGACGCCCTTGTTGCGCTTGATGAGCTTGACCGCGTCATCCATGATCGTCAGGTTGCGCAGGCCCAGGAAGTCCATCTTCAGCAGGCCGAGGTCTTCACAGGTGGGGTAGTCCCACTGGGTGATCGTCACCCCGTCGGAATGCCGCACCCAGACCGGGACGTGGTCCGTGATGGTCTCACTGGACATGATCACGCCTGCCGCGTGCACGCCCATCTGCCGGACCAGGCCCTCGACGCCCTTCGCCGTGTCGATGACCTTCTTCACGTCCGGCTCGTTCTCGTACATCGCCCGGACCTCGCCCGCCTCGCTGTAGCGCGGGTGTGAGGGGTCCGTGATGCCGTCGAGGTTGATGCCCTTGCCGAGGACGTCGGCGGGCATGGCCTTGGTGATGCGGTCGCCCATCGCGTACGGGTAGCCCAGGACGCGGGAGGAGTCCTTGATCGCGTTCTTCGCCTTGATCGTGCCGTACGTGCCGATCATGGCGACCTTGTCGGCCCCGTACTTCTCGGTCACGTACCGGATGACTTCCGCGCGCCTGCGCTCGTCGAAGTCGATGTCGACATCCGGCATCGAGACGCGCTCGGGGTTCAGGAACCGCTCGAAGATCAGCCCGTGCTCGATCGGGTCGAGGTCGGTGATCCCCATCGCGTACGAGACGATCGAGCCCGCCGCCGAACCACGGCCGGGGCCGACCGCGATTCCGTTGTTCTTCGCCCACATGATGAAGTCGGCGACCACCAGGAAGTACCCGGGGAAGCCCATCTGGATGATGACGTCCATCTCGTACTCGACGAGCTTCTGCCGGTCCTCGGGCACCCCGTTCGGATACCGGCGGGCCATGCCCCGCTTGACCTCCTCCTGGAACCAGGAGACCTCCGTGAAGCCCTCGGGGACGTCGAAGCGCGGCATCAGGTCCCGCTTCTCGAACCACCCGGTGGTGTCGATCTGCTGCGCCACCAGCAGCGTGTTCGCACACCCCTGCTGCCAGGCGTCGGAGGAGTCCACCGCGTACATCTCCTCGGTCGACTTCAGGTAGTAACCCGAGCCGCCGAACCGGAACCGGTCCGGGTCGGAGATGTTCTTGCCGGTCTGGATGCACAGCAGCGCGTCATGCGCCGACGCCTCATGCGCGTACGTGTAATGCGAGTCGTTCGTGACGAGCGGCGGAATGTCCAGCTTCTTCCCGATCTCCAGCAGGCCGTCACGCACCCGCTTCTCGATATCGAGACCGTGGTCCATCAGCTCCAGGAAATACCGGCCCTTCCCGAAGATGTCCTGGTACTCCGCCGCCGCCTTCAGGGCCTCGTCGAAATGCCCCAGCCGCAACCGCGTCTGCACCTCACCCGAGGGGCACCCCGTCGAGGCGATCAGCCCCTGCGCGTGCTGGGCGATCACTTCCTTGTCCATCCGGGGCCACTTCGTCAGCCACCCCTCCTTGTAGGCGTCCGACGACAACCGGAACAGGTTGTGCAGCCCCGTCTTGTCCGCCGCCCAGATCGTCTTGTGCGTATAGCCACCCGAACCCGAGACGTCATCGCGCTTCTGATGCGGCTGGCCCCACTGGATACGCCGCTTGTTCCGCCGCGACTCCGGCGCCACGTACGCCTCGATCCCGATGATCGGCGTGATCCCGGCCTTCGTCGCCTGCTGGTAGAAGTCATACCCACCGTGCAGGTTGCCGTGATCGGTCATCGCGATATGCGACATGCCCATATTCGAGCAGGCCTCGAACATGTCCTTCAGCCGCGCCGCACCATCCAGCAGCGAATACTGAGTGTGCACATGCAGATGCGTAAAGGGCGGCTTGGCCACGGTGGAAGACCTCCGGCGAACAGTGGGTGACGGCTTTGGTCCCCTCCTCCCCGCAGGGTGTGCCAGGAGGGAAAGATGGCTCCGAAGTCTACGTCGGACGACCGACAACCGGCGGGCACTCGTGGGTACCCTCACGCGTTGGCACCGATGGGACACCAGTTCCACGCGACACACCCCAGGAGGACCACCGATGGCGATCGAGCACGCCCAGGCCGCGCAGCGCGGCGAGCAGATTCTCGCCGTCTTCGACACCGCCTTCGGCGAACTGCTCGCCGCCGACCCGGCCGCCTTCCGGGTCAAGTTCCGGAAGATGGCCGCTTCCGCCTTCGCCTTCTACCGGGGCACCGCCAGCCTGTTCTACGGCGACCTGGAGGCCGAGCGGGACCACGGGCCCTACCTGGACGAGCGCACCAGCCGGGTCTGGATTCACGGTGACCTGCACGCCGAGAACTTCGGCACGTACATGGACGCCAACGGCCGTCTGATCTTCAACGTCAACGATTTCGACGAGGCGTACGTCGGCCCCTTCACCTGGGACCTCAAGCGCTTCGCCGCCTCCGTCGCGCTGATCGGCTACACCAAGGCGCTGAGCGACGAGACGATCAGCACCCTGGTGCGCACCTACGCCGCCGCCTACCGCGAGCGGATCTCGGCGCTGGCCTCCGGCGCCAAGGACGACGAGGTGCCGCCGTTCACCCTGGACACCGCCGACGGGCCGCTGCTCGGCGCGCTGCGGGACGCCCGCGCGCTGACCCGTTTCGGGCTGCTCGACTCGATGACCGAGATCCGCGACTTCGAGCGCCGGTTCACCTCGGGCGGCGGGGCCATCGAGCTGGACGCCGCCACCCGGTACAAGGTCCTCGCCGCCTTCGACGGCTATCTGGAGACGCTGCCCGAGTCGAGCCTGGACCACCCCGACTCCTACCGCGTCAAGGACGTCGTCGGCCGCCGTGGCATCGGCATCGGCAGCGCGGGGCTGCCCTCGTACAACATCCTCCTCGAAGGCAACAGCGACGCCCTGGAGAACGATGTCGTCATCTACATGAAGCAGGCGCAGACCCCCGCGGTCTCCCGGCACATCACCGACGAGCGGGTGCGCGGCTACTTCCAGCACGAGGGCCATCGCACGGTCATCTCGCAGCGTGCCCTCCAGGCGCACGCCGACCCGTGGCTGGGCTGGACGGAGCTGGACGGCTCCGGCCAGCTCGTCGCCGAGGTCTCGCCGTACGCGGTGGACCTCGACTGGTCCGACCTCGACGACCTGGACGAGATCACCCAGGTCATCGCCGACCTGGGGCGCGCCACGGCGACGATGCACGCGGCGGCCGACGACGAGAGCGGCCACTCGCTGGTCCCGTTCTCCACCGAGCGCGCCATCGACGCGGCCATCGCCGCCGACGAGGGCGGTTTCGCCGAGCTGCTGGTGGACTTCGCGCACTCCTACGGCGCCCGGGCGCGGGCCGACCACCAGACCTTCGTCGACCTGTTCCGCAACGGCGCCATCCCCGGCGTGTGACGCCGCCGGGGCATCCGGGACCAGCCGGCTCCCAGGTGCCCCGGCCGCCGCCGACCGCGGCTAGTGTTGCTCGCCATGCAGCCAGGTCAGCAGCAGCCCGGGGGAGAGCGGAACCCGCAGGGCCAGCACCCCACCAGCCCGCCGTCCCCGCCCACGCCTCCTCTCCAGCCTCCGGGCCCCCCTCCGGCTGCCCAGCAGCCCGGCGCGTACCCGCAACAGCCGGGGCCGCCCCCGCAGCCCGGGCAGGGCGCCCCGCAGTGGAACACCCCCGGCTCGCCCGGCGGGCCGCAGCCGCCGCAGCCTCCGCAGGACAAGAAGCGCCAGACGGCCATCGTGGCCGCCGTGGCGGCGGTCGCCATCGCCGCTGTGGTCGGCGGCGTCCTCGTGCTGGGTGGTGGTGGCGACGACAGCGGCAAGGACAGCGCGAAGGACGGGGCCAAGCCGCCCATCGGCGCACCGGAGGCGCCGGGTGGCAAGGCGGACGAGCCGGTCGACGGCGACCCCGGAGGCGCGGGCAGCACGGGTGGCACCGGCGGCTCGGGGGGCGACGCCCCGGCCGGTGACGTGGTGCAGCCCGCGAACAGCTCCGGCGTGGCCGGCACCACGGTCGTCGTCGGCAAGCCGGGCGCCAAGGACACCCTCGACATCTACGAGGACCTGCGGTGCCCGCCCTGCTCGAACTTCGAGCAGAACGTCGGCGGGACCATCGTGAAGGACATCAAGTCGGGCAAGTACAAGGCGTCCTTCCACCTGGCCACCTTCCTCGACACGTCCTTCGGCGGCAGCGGCTCGAAGAACGCGCTCAGCGCGCTCGGCGCCGCACTGAACGTCAGCCCCGACGCCTTCGTCGACTACAAGAAGGCGCTCTACGCCAAGGGCAACCACCCGGCGGAGCACGCCGACTCCTTCGCCGAGGACTCCTACCTGCTGAAGATCGCCGGGCAGGTCCCCGCGCTCAAGGGCGACGCGAAGTTCCAGAGCGACGTGCGCGCCGGGACGTATGACGCGTGGGCGAAGAAGATGTCCGACGCCTTCAACGAGAGCGGGGTGCCGAGCACGCCGACCCTCAAGCTCAACGGCGAGCAGCTGACCACCCCGGCGACCGCCGAGGAGTTCACGGCGGCGGTGGACAGCCGGCTGTAGGCGACGGTCACCGCCGCGCGGCCCGGCCGCGCGGCGGCCGCCGGTTCACCGGCTGCGGCACCGTGCGCGCCGGAGGTCGCGGGACGGCGTCAACGGGGCCGCCCGCGGCCGCCGTACAGGCTCCGGCCGGGGCCGCGAAAAACGTCGCCGCGACCCGTCCCACCAGCCCGGCAGCCGTGCTGCCGCAGTGATGCACAATCTTGACACGACGCTTACAGCCAACCGTGGCACACTCTCCCGCGATGGACATATCGGCGGCACGACTGCGAGCGGTACGCGCGGCGCTGTTCACAGCGCTGTGCGTGACGCTGTCCGCCGCTTCCCACGTGCTGCTCTCCCGGGCCCCGCTCCCCCTGCCGACCGTCGCGCTGCTGTGCGTGGCCGTCTTCGGCATCGCCTACGCGCTGGCGGGGCGCGAGCGCGGCTACGGGCACATAGCGGCCCTGCTGATACCGCTGGAGCTGGCGGCCGACACCGTCTTCACTACCGGCCAGCACGCCTGTTACGGACAGGCCGGCGGGCCCGTCGCCGGACCGCTGCGCACCATGGGCGTCGACCTGCTGTGCCGGGGCGGCGACGTCGGCACCCCGCTGGCCCACCTGACCGCGAACGGCGGCGGCACCGCGGCCGCCGTCTCGGCCAACGCCAACTCGGCGGCCCCCTGGCTGCTGCTCGCCGCGCACATCGCGGTCGGCCTGATCGGCGCCGCCTGGCTGCGCCGCGGCGAGGCCGCACTCGGCCAGCTGCTGCGGGCCGTCACCGCGCTGGCCTTCCGCCCCCTGCTGGTGGCGGTGGCCGCGGTCACGACGGACCGGCCGCCCCGTTCCGCCGCACGCTCCGCGTACCGTCCGCTGACGGCACGCGCCCTCCCCCTCCTCCTGCACTCCGTCGTCAGACGCGGCCCTCCGCCGAGCCCGGCATTCGCCTGAGCACAGCGCCGCACCACCGCCGCACCGGCGTACACCGCCGACGGCTCGCGGTCACCTCTGACCTACGACGACGGAGAAGGCACAGTCATGAGCAACCGAAACAACCAGCAGAACAAGCAGGCCGCCCGTGAGCGGCTGCGCGCCGAGCGCGAGAAGCAGGCGAAGAAGGAGAAGGTGCGCCGCCAACTGATCGTCGGCGGCTCGATCGTGGCGGTTCTCGCTGTCGCGGGCGGCATCGGGGTCGCCGTGTCGAACATGGGTGGCGGCAGCGAGAACAGCAAGATGAGCAGCAAGGAGTGGAACGCCGCCGCCGCGAAGACGACGTTCGCCAAGCCCGCCAACACGACCGGTGACAAGGGCACGGCGATCGTCATCGGCGACAAGAAGGCCAAGGAGACCGTCGACCTGTACGAGGACCCGCGCTGCCCGGCCTGCGCGTCCTTCGAGCAGGGCGCCGGCCAGGTGCTGGACCAGCATGTGAAGGACGGCCGGTACAAGGTCCGCTTCGTCATGGTCAACTTCATCGATGACATGGCCACGGGCAGCGGCTCGAAGAACACCGTCAGCGCGCTCGGTGCCGCGCTGAACGTCAGCCCGGACGCCTTCCTTGAGTACAAGAAGGCGCTGTTCTCCGAGAAGAACCACCCCGACGAGCGCGACGACGCCTACTCGGATGACAAGAAGCTCATCGACATCGCGCAGCAGGTGCCCGCGCTGAAGGACAACAAGGCGTTCGACAAGGCTGTGAAGAACGGCACCTACGACAAGTGGGCGCTGGAGATGGGCAAGCTGTTCAAGAAGAACAACATCAGTGGCACGCCCGCCCTGATGCACGACGGTGACAAGATCACCGTTGACGGCAAGAACACGCCGATGGCCCCCGAGCAGTACGAGGCGGTCATGGACAAGCGGTTCCCGAAGAAGTAATCAGCGCCATGGCGACCTGAGAGCAGCGGGCGGACGAACTCTTCGTGTTTGTCCGGCCGCTGCTCTTATCAGCGGGGCTACCGGCCAGTATGGTCATCGGCCGTGACCTCTCAGGAACCGATATCCCGCCGCACCGCCGTCACGGCCGCCGCCGCGACCGCCGCGCTGCTGCCCCTCGCCTCCCTCTCCCCGGCGCACGCCGCCGCCGAGGGACCGGCCTTCCTCCATGGCGTCGCCTCCGGCGACCCGCTCCCCGACGGGGTGCTGCTGTGGACCCGGGTCACGCCCAGCCCTGACGCCGTGCCCGGCTCCGGCCTCGGCGCCGCCGTCGAGGTCGGCTGGCAGGTCGCCGAGGACAAGGACTTCGCCACGGTCGTCGCGCGCGGCAGCCTCAAGACGACCGCCACCGCCGACCACACCGTCAAGGCGGACGTGCGCGGCCTGCGCCCCGGCACCGCGTACCACTACCGCTTCACGGCGGGGGACGCGACGTCACCGGTGGGACGCACCCGTACCGCCCCGGCGCACGCGTCGGCGGTGAGCGGCGTACGGTTCGGCGTGGTCTCCTGCGCGAACTGGGAATCCGGCTACTTCTCGGCGTACCGGCACCTGGCGGCCCGCAAGGACCTGGACGCGGTGCTGCACCTCGGTGACTACCTCTACGAGTACCCCGCGGGCGCGTACCCGGAGCCGAAGTACGCCGTACGCAGGCACTCCCCCACCCACGAGATCGTCACGCTCGCCGATTACCGCACCCGGCACGGCACGTACAGGACGGACGCCGATCTGCTGGCGCTGCACGCGGCGCACCCGGTGATAGCGATCTGGGACGACCACGAGTTCGCCAACGACGCGTGGTCGGGCGGCGCGGAGAACCACACCCCGGGCACCGAGGGCGAGTGGGCGCGCCGGGTGGCCGCGGCGAAGCAGGCGTACTTCGAGTGGATGCCGGTGCGGCCCTCCACCGAGGGGACCACGTACCGCAGGCTGCGCTTCGGTTCGCTGGCCGATCTGCACCTGCTGGACCTGCGGTCGTTCCGCTCCCAGCAGGCGAAGGCGGGCGGCGGCGACGTGGACGACCCGGACCGTACGCTCACCGGCCGCGCCCAGCTCGACTGGCTGAAGTCCGGGCTCGCGGCGTCCGGCGCGGCGTGGAAGCTGGTCGGCACGTCGGTGATGATCTCGCCCTTCGCCTTCGGCTCGATCCCGGCCTACCTGCTGAAGCCGCTGGCGGAGCTGCTCGGGCTGCCGAAGGAGGGGCTCGCCGTCAACGCCGATCAGTGGGACGGCTACACCGACGACCGCCGCGAGCTGCTGGCCCACCTGCGGGACCGGGGCATCGGCAACACCGTCTTCCTCACCGGCGACATCCACATGGCGTGGGCCAACGACGTACCGGTGAAGGCCGCCACGTACCCCGCCTCGCCGTCGGCGGCGACCGAGTTCGTGGTGACCTCGGTCACCTCCGACAACATCGACGACCTGCTGCGCGTCCCGCCGCAGACGGTGTCCCTGGTCGCCGCGGGCGCGATCAAGGCCGCCAACCGGCACGTGAAGTGGGTGGACATGGACTCACACGGCTACGGCGTGCTGGACGTCACCGCCGAGCGGGCGCAGATGGACTACTTCACCGTCTCCGACAAGACCGCCCAGAACGCCACCACGGCGTGGACGCGTTCCTACCGGACCCTGTCGGGCACACAGCGAGTCGAACGCGCCGACCGGCCGGTGCGCTGACCCTCCCGCAGCGGGCACCCCGCCCCCGCGGCCCTACACCTCCCCCAGGAACCCCAGCGCGACCTTCCAGGTGGCCTCCGCCGCCTCCTCGTCGTAGTCGGGGAGGTCCGGGTCGGTGAAGAGGTGGCCGGCGCCGGGGTAGCGGTAGACCTCGATGTCGGCGCCCACCCGGCCCATCCGCAGGTACCAGGCGTTCAGCCAGTCGTGCGGCTCGAACGGGTCGGGGTCGGCGACGTGCAGCTGGACGGGCAGCTCGTCGGTGGCCGTGTCGTCGGCGATGTCTGAGGTGCCGTGCAGCAGAAGCAGGCCGCGCGCCTTGGTGTCGGCGAGGGCCAGGTTCTGCGCGATGGAGCCGCCGAGGGAGAAGCCCGCGTAGACGATGCCGCGGTCGGAGAGCGGGGCGACGGCGCGTACGGCCCGGCGCAGCAGCTCGTCCTTGCCGATCTCGTCCTTGATGGCCATGCCGTCTTCCACGGTCTCGGAGGTTCGGCCGTCGTACAGGTCGGGCACGTGCACCTCATGGCCGGCCGTGCGGAACCGCTCAGCGGCCGCGTGGACGGCCGGGCGCAACCCGTAAGCCGAGTGGAAGAGGACAATCGTCGATGGCGGTGCCACTGCAGTCACATCCTGTCGCTGGATCGTACGTTCCCCATCGTGCCAGTTACGGTGGCAGACGGTTGTCCACCCAAAGAGGAGCTGAGTAGTCCATGGAGGACGTGCTGCGACCGCTGATCGTGATCGGCGGGTCCTTCACGCTCACCGTCATCGTCGGCTGGCTGGTCGACCGTCTGCTGGTCAAGACCGACGAACGGCATCCGGAGACGCCGCTGTGGGGGCTGCTGCGGCGATGCCGGATACCTCTCCAGGTCGTGCTGTGCACGGGGCTGGTCCACGGCTCGTACCGCGAGACGCACCTGCTCGACAAGGACAAGCACTGGAACGCGGTCGGCCTTGTCCTCACCCTGGTCCTCATCGTCGCGGTCGCCTGGGTGGCGGTCCGGATGGCCGCCGCCGTGATCGAGTCGAGTTACGCGCGGTACGCGATGGGGCGCCGCGACCCGGCGCGGGCCCGCCGGGTGCGCACCCAGCTGACGCTGATCCAGCGCGTGGTGACCGCCGTGGTGGGGGTCGTCGCCGCTTCGGTGGTGCTGCTCCAGTTCCCCGTGATGAGCGCGTTCGGCACCTCGATGCTGGCCTCGGCCGGTGTGCTGGGTGTCGTCGCCGGTATCGCGGCCCAGTCGACGCTCGGCAATCTCTTCGCGGGCTTGCAGATCGCCTTCGGCGACACGGTCCGCATCGGTGACACGGTGGTGGTCGAGGGCGAGTGGGGCACGGTCGATGAGATCACTCTCACCTTCCTCGTGGTCCGCACCTGGGACGAGCGGATGATCACCATGCCGGTCTCGTACTTCACCAGCAAGCCGTTCGAGAACTGGTCGCGCGGCGGGGCGCAGATGACCGGCACGGTCTTCTTCCAGCTCGATCACTCGGCGCCGATCGAGAAGATGCGTGAGCGGCTGGACACCATTCTGCGGGACTGCGACGCCTTCGACGGCCGCGCGTGGAACCTGGTGGTCACCGACACCACGCCGAGCACCATCGAGGTGCGCGCGCTGGCCACCGCCGTGAACGCGGACGACCTGTGGACGGTGCGCTGCGAGGTCCGCGAGCGGATGCTGACCTGGCTGCGCGAGGAGCATCCGTACGCGCTGCCGCGCATACTCACCGCTCCGGCGCCCGGGGCGGACACCGGCGCCCGCCAGGTCCCGGCCCAGTCGGCGGGGCAGCGGTCAGGTCCGGAGGCTGCGGACGTCGAGCTGCCGTAGCACGCGGTCGACGACCTCGGGGTCGGCGCCTGGTTCGCTGCGCGCGGACAGCACCTCGTGGCGCGCCGCGGACAACAGCTCGCCGTGGATGCGCTGCAGGCGCCTGAGGCGGTCCACGCGCTTTTCGTGGCTCACCCGCCGGTCCTCGTCCACGATGTCCGGGCTGATGCGCGCGCCGAGGTCGTACGCGCGGCGGGCGAGCTGTTCGAGGAGTTCGTCGGGCAGGTCCTCGGCCTCTTCGATCTCCTTGAGCCTGCGCCGGGTCACCTTCAGCACGCGCAGGGCCAGCTCCCGCTCGAAGGCTTCCTCCGCGCCGTTGTCGGAGCGCACCCGCAACCTCTTGACCAGCCAGGGAAGGGTCAGGCCCTGGAAGATGAGGGTGCCGAGCACGACGGAGAAGGCGATGAAGACCATCTCCTCACGGGCCGGGAAGTCGCCACCGCCGTCGACGCTGTACGGGATGGCGAGGGCCAGTGCGACGGAGGCGACCCCGCGCATCCCCGCCCACCACATGACGACGGTCTCCCGCCAGCTCATGGGGATGTCCTCGTCGTAGTCCCTGCGGCGGTGCAGCCGCTTGGCGAGCCACGCGGCGGGCAGCAGCCACAGCAGCCGTACGCCCACGACGACCCCGACGATGGCCGCCCCTGAGCCGAGCATCTCCCGCCAGCGGCCGGAGGCCGTGCCGAAGACGTTGTGCAGCTCCAGACCGATCAGGCCGAAGGCGACACCGGTGACGAGGGTGTCGATGATCTCCCAGAAGGTGTTTCCCGCCAGCCGCCCCAGCACGTCGTCGGCGTCCACCGCGTGCTCCGAGAGGAAGAGGGCCGTGGTCAGCACCGCGAGTACGCCGGAGCCTCCGAACTCCTCAGCGAGGACGTAGGAGGCGAAGGGCACCAGCAGCGTCAGCCCGATCTGCAGGGTCGGGTCGCCGAGCAGGCCGATCAGCCTGCCTGCCGCCCAGCCCAGGGCGAGCCCGACAGCGACGGCGACGACGGCGGAGAGCAGCAGGGCCGCGGCCGCCTTCGGAAGGGAGAAGCTGCCGCTGACGGCGGCGGCGATGGCCACGTGGTACAGCACGATCGCGGTGACGTCGTTGAAGAGCCCTTCGCCCTCCAGGATCGAGACCATGCGGCGCGGCAGGCCCAGCCTGCCCGCGACGGCCGTGGCGGCGACCGGGTCCGGCGGGGCGACGAGCGCGCCGAGCGCCACGGCGGCGGCGAGGGGCAGCCCGGGGACGATGGCGTGCGCGAGGGCGGCCACGGCCGCGGTGGTCACGAAGACCAGGGCGACGGCGAGCAGGAAGATCGCTCGTCTGTTGGCCGCGAACTGGCGCCAGGAGGTGCGCTGCACGGCCGCGTACAGCAGTGGAGGCAGCACCAGCGGCAGAATCAGCTCGGGAGGCACCTCGACGTTCGGCACGAACGGCACCAGCGCGAGGACGATGCCGCACAGCGTCATCAGTACCGGTGGCGGCAGTCCGAGCCGTTGCCCGACGGGAACCATGACGACGGCCCCCAGCAGCAGGAAGAGCAGCAGGGCGAACTGGTGCACGGGCCGCGTCCTCCCGTCGGGTCAGTCGATCACGGCATCAAGCCTGCCATGACATACGACATGAGCCCCACCCGGCGCTGCTGTCGCTACTCGCTCTCCGCCCGCACCCGGTCCAGCGAGTCCTGCAGGTCCTGCGGATACGCGCTCTCGAACTCCACCCAGCGCCCGTCCGCGGGGTGCTCGAAGCTGAGCCGGACCGCGTGCAGCCACTGCCTGCCCACCCCGAGCCGCTTGGCCAGCGTCGGGTCGGCGCCGTAGGTGAGGTCGCCGACGCAGGGGTGCCGGTGTGCGGCCATGTGGACGCGGATCTGGTGGGTGCGGCCGGTCTCCAGCTTGATGTCGAGGAGGCTGGCGGCGCGGAACGCCTCGATGATGTCGTAATGCGTCACGCTCGGCTTGCCCTCGGCGGTCACCGCCCACTTGTAGTCGGCGGTGGGGTGCCGGCCGATGGGAGCGTCGATCGTCCCGCTCATCGGGTCCGGGTGGCCCTGCACCAGCGCGTGGTAGCGCTTGTCGACCGTACGCTCCCGGAACTGCTGCTTGAGCAGGGTGTAGGCGCGCTCGGACTTGGCGACGGCCATCAGCCCCGAGGTGCCCACGTCCAGCCGGTGCACGATGCCCTGGCGCTCCGCCGCGCCGGAGGTCGAGACGCGGTAACCGGCGGCGGCCAGTCCGCCGATGACGGTGGTGCCGCTCCAGCCGGGGCTCGGGTGCGCGGCGACGCCGACCGGCTTGACGACGACCACGATGTCCTCGTCGTCGTGCACGATCTCCATGCCCTCGACGGGCTCGGCGACGATCCGTACGGGTGGCGCGGCCTGCGGCATCTCCACCTCAAGCCAGGCGCCACCGGAAACCCGGTCGGACTTCCCGGCCTCGGCCCCGTCCACCTTGACCTTCCCGGACGCTGCCAGCTCGGCCGCCTTCGTGCGGGAAAAGCCGAACATACGGGCCAGCGCGGCATCGACGCGCTCGCCTTCAAGACCATCGGGTACGGGCAGGGTGCGGAACTCGGGAAGCGTACTCACCCGACGAGTATGCCGGACCGCGCGGACGCACTCGAACGCCCGACCTCTCCGGGACGGGCGACGGCCCCCGGCCGCCCTGGCCGCGGCGCCCCGGCCGCCGTCCGGTGCCCGGCCTCAGTCCTTGTGGACGGTGCCGTCCGGGTCGAGACCGCGGAAGGAGAGGATCACGATGAGGACGCCGCCGCAGACGATGGCGGAGTCGGCGAGGTTGAAGACCGCGAAGTTCGCGGGCGCGATGAAGTCGACCACCGCGCCCTCAAGCCCGCCCGGCGTACGGAAGACCCGGTCGGTCAGGTTGCCGAACGCGCCGCCGAGCAGCAGTCCCAGGGAGATCGCCCACGGCACGCTGTACAGCTTGCGGGCGATCCGGGCGATCACGACGATCACGATGGCGGCGATACAGGTGAAGACGATGGTCATCGCCTCGCCGAAGCTGAAGGCGGCGCCCCGGTTGCGGATCACCTCAAGCTGAAGCCAGCTGCCCAGGATCTCGACGGGGCCCTCGTTCTCCAGCTTCGCGACCACGATGATCTTCGTGACCAGGTCGAGCAGATAGGCGACGGCGGCCACCGCGAGCAGCACGGCGATCCGCCGCTTGCCCCGCGCCCCGTCCGTGCCCGGCTCCGCGGTGGCCCCGGCCTGCTCGGCCTTCTCCGGCTCTGGCGTTCCGATGGCCTGCTCCGCCTCTGTCACGTGATTCCCTCAACGTCGCTCTCCCCCGGGCGCCAAGCCACGCCTGGTGAGCACGAGGGTACGACACGCCCGGTAAGGCCCCGTCAGCGGCGTTCTTGCCGCTGCTTGCACTCCACGCACAGCGTCGCCCTGGGGAACGCCTGCACCCTCGCCTTTCCGATCGGCTTGCCGCAGTTCTCGCACAACCCGTACGTCCCGGCCTCCAGGCGCCCCAGCGCCCGCTCCGTCTGGAGCAGCATCTCCCGGGCATTCGTGGTCAGGGCCATCTCGTGCTCGCGCGTGACGTTCTTGCTGCCGGTGTCGGCCTGGTCGTCGCCCGCGCCGTCACCGGAGTCCCGCATCAGCCCGCTCAGCGCCTCCTCCGCGGCCTGGATCTCGTGCCGAAGCCGCTCGGCCTCCTCCGCGAGTCCCGCGCGGGCCTGCGCCACCTCATCCGCCGACCATGGGTCCTCGCCTGGCCGTACGGCCAGGTCACCGGGTTCGAGCGGGTCGCCCCCGCGGGCTTCCGGCACAGCCGTCGCCCCCGCTCCCGCCAGCTTGCCGGTCGACGCCCCACCCGGAGTCTTCTTCGCAGCCACCTTCTTGGCTCCCGTCTTCTTAGCGGGCACCGCCGTCCTGGCTGGTGCGGCCTTGTGGGCTGTGCTCTTCTTCGCCGGGGCCGCCACGGCTTGCGCGGCGGGCACGGCAGGCGCTTCCTCCAGTGCCGGGGTCCCGGCCGGGGGCTGTTCCGTCGTCGATGTCGTACGCGTCGTCCGCACGGTCTTCTCCGCAGGTGTCTTCCGGGCCGGAGCGGCCTCGTTCGCTGATGTCTCGTCGGCCGACGCGGCGTTCTCCGCTGACGCCGGTTCCTTCGCGGAAGCCGTCTCTGACGCCGGTTTCCTCGCGGGGGCCTTCTTCTTCGCCGGAGCACTCTTCTTCGCGGGTGCGGCCTTCCTCGCCGAATCCGTGGACTGGTTCACGGCGGTCTTCTTCGCCACCATGGCCGCGACCCCTTCACATACTGTGATCTTGTGCGCGAATCGTGCCGGAACGATAAAACGACTCCCAGCACGCGGCAACAGGGCACGCCGTCCCCCGGATGCCCGGGGGGACTCCCCCGCGGGAAGACGCGGTTTCCGGCGTTCTGCCTGGCAGGCCGTCTCATCCGTTGTGCCCCACCGCACGCCGGGTAATCCGTCCCACGAGGGAGCCCGCGCCGCGCCCTGTGGCGGCCCGGCGCCCGGCCGCCGGGCATTCGGCTCAGCCCCGGGGACCGGATGCCCCAGCGCGCACGAGCCCGGAAATACGGTCGGCCGCCGTCCGCACGCGCCGTACACTGGGCGTAGCGAGAGGCGTAGAAGGGGACGAGTAGCGCCGTACGCGACCATGAGCGAGCCGGGGACGGTGCGAGCCCGGGGGTCAGCGCGACGTGAAGATCACCCCAGAGCCGCCGGAAGAAAGCTCCCGAGTGGACGGGAGCGAGTAGACCTGGCAGCGCGACCCCAATGAGGGGGCCGGGAGCGGTGCTCACGGCCAAGGAGGGTGGTACCGCGGGAGCGATTTCGGCTCTCGTCCCTCCGACGGACCACGCAAGCCGTTCCGCCGGAGGAAGAGACACCTCAATGACCGCGCAGACCCCGCAGTACCGCCAGGTGCCCGCCCAGGTCGACCTGCCCGCGCTTGAGCACGCCGTGCTCGACTTCTGGCGCGAGAACAAGGTCTTCGCCCGCTCCCTCGATGAGTCCGCGGGCCGCCCCGAGTGGGTCTTCTACGAGGGCCCGCCCACCGCCAACGGCATGCCGGGCGCCCACCACATCGAGGCGCGCGTCTTCAAGGACGTCTTCCCGCGCTTCCGCACCATGCGCGGCTACCACGTCTCCCGCAAGGCGGGCTGGGACTGCCACGGCCTCCCGGTCGAGCTCGCCGTCGAGAAAGAGCTCGGCTTCAACGGCAAGCAGGACATCGAGGCGTTCGGCATCGCCGAGTTCAACGCCAAGTGCCGCGAGTCGGTGACCCGGCACACGGACGCCTTCGCCGAGCTGACCAGGCGCATGGGCTACTGGGTCGACCTCGACGAGGCGTACCGCACCATGGACCCGGAGTACGTGGAGTCCGTGTGGTGGTCCCTCAAGGAGATCCACGGCAAGGGCCTGCTCGTCGAGGACTACCGCGTCGCGCCCTGGTGCCCGCGCTGCGGCACCGGCCTGTCCGACCATGAGCTGGCGCAGGGTTACGAGACGGTCGTGGACCCCTCGGTCTTCGTCCGCTTCCCGCTGACCTCGGGGCCGCTGGCGGGCGAGGCGGCGCTGCTGGTGTGGACGACGACGCCGTGGACGCTGGTGTCGAACACGGCCGTCGCCGCCCACCCCGACGTCACCTACGTCGTCGCGACCAACGGCGAGGAGAAGCTCGTCGTCGCGCAGCCGCTGGTGAGCAAGGCCCTCGGCGAGGGCTGGGAGCCCACGGGGCAGACCTTCACCGGCCGGGAGATGGAGCGCTGGACGTACGAGCGTCCCTTCTCCCTCGTCGCCATCGACGACGCCCACTTCATC
Source organism: Streptomyces sp. A01 (assembly GCF_059026195.1). Taxonomy (NCBI): domain Bacteria; kingdom Bacillati; phylum Actinomycetota; class Actinomycetes; order Kitasatosporales; family Streptomycetaceae; genus Streptomyces; species Streptomyces sp. A01. Next base: position 193,679 of record NZ_JBWLKN010000010.1, read on the forward strand.
GTCAACGCCGACTACGTGACGACCGAGGACGGCACCGGCCTGGTCCACCAGGCGCCCGCCTTCGGTGAGGACGACCTCAAGACCTGCCGCGGCTACGGGCTGCCGGTGGTCAACCCGGTCCGTCCCGACGGCACCTTCGAGGGAGACCTCGACCTCGTCGGCGGCCAGTTCTTCAAGAAGGCGGACGAGGCGCTGACTGCCGACCTCGCCGCGCGCGGACTGCTGTTCCGGCACGTGCCGTACGAGCACAGCTACCCGCACTGCTGGCGCTGCCACACCGCGCTGCTCTACTACGCCCAGCCGTCCTGGTACATCCGCACCACGCAGGTCAAGGACGCCCTGCTGCGGGAGAACGAGAACACCAACTGGTTCCCCGGCTCGGTCAAGCACGGCCGCTTCGGCGACTGGCTCAACAACAACATCGACTGGGCGCTGTCCCGCAACCGCTACTGGGGCACCCCGCTGCCCATCTGGCGCTGCGCCGAGGGCCATCAGACCTGCGTCGGGTCGCTGTCCGAGCTGTCCGAGCTGACCGGCACCGACCAGCGCGGCCTCGACCCGCACCGCCCGTTCATCGACGCCGTCACCTTCACCTGCACCGCCGACGGCTGCGCGCTGGAGGCCGTCCGGGTCCCCGAGGTCATCGACGCCTGGTACGACTCGGGTTCGATGCCGTTCGCGCAGTGGGGCTACCCGTACAAGAACAAGGAGATCTTCGAGAAGCGCTATCCGGCGCAGTTCATCTCGGAGGCCATCGACCAGACCCGCGGCTGGTTCTACACCCTGATGGCCATCGGCACCCTGGTCTTCGACAAGTCCTCCTACGAGAACGTGGTCTGCCTGGGCCACATCCTCGCCGAGGACGGCCGCAAGATGTCCAAGCACCTGGGCAACATCCTGCAGCCGATCCCGCTGATGGACGAGCACGGGGCGGACGCCGTGCGGTGGTTCATGGCCGCCGGCGGCTCCCCGTGGGCGGCGCGCCGCGTCGGCCACAACACGATCCAGGAGGTCGTGCGCAAGACGCTGCTCACCTACTGGAACACGGTCGCCTTCCAGGCCCTGTACGCCCGCACCTGCGGCTGGGCCCCGAGCGCGGCCGACCCGGCCCCGGCCGAGCGCCCGCTGCTCGACCGCTGGGTGATGAGCGAGCTGCACGAGCTCACCGACCAGGTCACCGACGCCATGGAGGCCTACGACACGCAGCGCGCCGGAAAGCTGCTGTCGGCTTTCGTCGATGACCTGTCCAACTGGTACGTACGCCGCTCCCGCCGCCGCTTCTGGCAGGGCGACACCGCCGCGCTGCGCACGTTGCACGACGCGGTGGAGACCGTGACCCGGCTGCTCGCCCCGCTCGTCCCCTTCATCACCGAGCGCGTCTGGCAGGACCTGGTCGTCCCGGTCACCCCGGGCGCCCCCGACTCCGTGCACCTCGCCGCCTGGCCCGAGGCCGACCCGGCCCTGATCGACCCGGCCCTCTCGGAGCGGATGCTGCTGGTGCGCCGACTGGTCGAGCTGGGCCGCGCGACCCGCGCGGAGTCCGGCGTCAAGACCCGGCAGCCGCTGTCCCGCGCGCTGATCGCGGTGACCGGCTTCGACCAGCTCTCCCCCGAGCTGCGGGCGCAGATCACCGAAGAGCTGAACGTGACGGAGCTGGCGTCGCTGTCCGAGATCGGCGGCTCGCTGGTGGACACCTCGGCGAAGGCCAACTTCCGGGCGCTCGGCAAGCGGTTCGGCAAGGGCACCCAGGCCGTGGCCAAGGCCGTCGCCGACGCCGACGCCGCCGAGCTCTCCCTCGCCCTGCGCCACGGCACCGCTTCGGTGGAGGTCGACGGCGAGCGGGTGACCCTCTCCCCCGACGAGGTGATCATCACCGAGACGCCACGTGAGGGCTGGTCGGTCGCCTCCGACGCGGGCGCGACCGTCGCTCTCGACCTGGAGATCACCCCGGAACTGCGCCGCGCGGGTCTGGCCAGGGACGCGATCCGGCTGATCCAGGAGGCCCGTAAGAACAGCGGCCTCGATGTCGCCGACCGGATCGCGGTGCGCTGGACCGCGTCGGACGCCGAGACGGCCGAGGCGGTGGAGGAGCACGCGGGGCTGATCGCCGATGAGGTGCTGGCCACGGACTTCGCTCAGGGCGCGGCCGAGGACACCTACGGCTCACCCTTCTCGGACGAGGGCCTGGGACTGACGTTCCAGCTCCGTAAGGCGTAACGCCCGAAGGACAGTTCGCCCGCCCTCGCCCCGGTGTTCCGGGACGAGGGCGGGCTTCGTTGTTCCGGGCGGGCGGCGTCGTCGCTCGGGGACGCGGGCGGGCGTCTTCGCTCTGGGACGCGGACGGGTCGCCGCTCTGAGGTGCGGGCGGGCGTCTGCGCAGGCGTACGCGCCGGGGCGCCGGGTGAGAGGCGACGGCCAGCCGGTGTGCGCCGGGCGGGCGCCCGCCTGCCCGGCGCGCACCGGCGCCCGGCGCCCGGCGGCTCGCGCCTGCCCGCGCGTACGACAACGGGCCGGGCCCCTGGGAAATCCCAGGGGCCCGGCCCGTGATACCGCCGACGACTCGCGCCGCGCTTAGTTGTCGTCCTCGTCGATGAGGAACCCGCGCATCGGGCTCGGCGCCTGCTGCATCGGCTGCGGGCCCTGGGGCCGCACCGGTGCCATCGGCTGGGTCATCGCCGGGGACATCTGCTGCTGGCCACCGTAGGACGGCGCGTTGCCGCCCTGGCTGTGGCCGCCCATGCCCTGGTTTCCGCCCATGGTGTGACCGCCGCCGCCCATGGCGCTCGCACCGGCCGAAGCCATCGAACCGCTCATCGAGGGGGAAGCGGGCAGCGAAGCGGTCGCCGGGGTGCGCGGCGGGGCCAGCGAGTCGTCGGCCTGGTTCTCCAGCTGGCGCAGCTGGCTCTCCAGGTACGACTTCAACCGGGTGCGGTACTCGCGCTCGAAGCCGCGCAGGTCCTCGACCTTGCGCTCCAGCGTGGCGCGGGCGGACTCCAGCGAGCCCATCGCTACGCGGTGCTTCTCCTGCGCGTCCCGCTCCAGGGCGTCGGCCTTGGCTCGGGCGTCGCGCTCCAGACCCTCGGCGCGGCTGCGGGCCTCGCCGACGATCTTGTTGGCCTCGGAGCGGGCCTCAGCGATCGCCTGGTCGGCGGTCTGCTGCGCGAGCGAGAGCACACGGGCCGCGCTGTCGCCGCCGGGTCCCTGACCCTGCTGCGGCAGCTGGGGGCCGGGGCCACCCATCGGGCCGCCCATCGGACCACCCATGGGGCCGTTTTGCCCCATCGGTCCGTTCTGCCCCATCGGGCCGGGACCGTTCTGACCCATCGGTCCGTTCTGTCCCATCGGACCCGGACCGTTCTGGCCCATCGGGCCGGGGCCGTGCGGGCCCTGCTGGCCGTGTCCGCCGGGGCCGGCAGGCAGCTGCGGCGCGCCGCCGGGCAACTGGGGCGGTCCGCCCATCTGTTGCTGCTGCGGCGGGACCGGCTGCGGTCCTGATATGGCAGCGGGCACCGGCGCCCCGGGCCGATCCTGCGGCTCCTGCTTGCGCATGCCCTGCTGCTGCTGGTTCTGCGCGGCGGCACGCGTGGCGGCGGCCAGCTTGGCGCGCAGGTCCTCGTTCTCGCGGAGCAGACGGGTCAGTTCCGCTTCGACCTCATCGAGGAAGGCATCGACCTCGTCCTCGTCATAGCCTTCTCGGAGGCGGACGGTCGTGAACTGCTTGTTCCGCACGTCCTCGGGGGTCAACGGCATCTCTTCTTCACCTCAACGTAGTCGTCGGCAATCGGCAAGACCGTATCGTTCACAGCTGGCTCACGACGGTGATCAGGATGTAGACGATGATCATCAGTACGAAGAAGGACAGGTCGAGCGCCACGCCCCCGAGACGCAGCGGCGGAATGAACCGCCGCAGAAGCTTGAGTGGCGGATCAGTGACAGTGTAGGTGGCCTCCAGGACCACCACCATCGCCTTGCCGGGTTGCCATGAGCGGGCGAACTGGAAGACGTAGTCCATCACCAGCCGGAAGATCAGTACGACCAGGAAAACCAACAGCGCGACGTGGATCACGTCCAGTGCGATGCTCATCCCCGCGCGTCCCTCTCCCCTTGCTCATACTCGGCCTCGCGGCCGTCAATTGCCTGGTGTTGCGTCTCAGCTCTGGTTGAAGAACCCGCCCTCTGCGATACGGGCCTTGTCCTCCGCCGTGACATCGACGTTAGCAGGCGACAACAGGAACACCTTCTGAGTCACCCGTTCAATACTTCCGTGCAGACCGAAGACTAGACCGGCGGCGAAGTCGACAAGTCGCTTCGCGTCAGTGTCATCCATCTCAGTGAGGTTCATGATCACGGGAGTGCCCTCGCGGAAGTGTTCCCCGATGGTACGGGCCTCGTTGTAGGTGCGAGGGTGCAGCGTGGTGATGCGGTACGGCTCCCGCTCGGACACGACCTTGGGCATGATCACCGGTGAGTTCTTCTCCAGGCTCTGACGTTCGGGTGTGATAGACGCCACGGGTGCGATTCGCGCGGGTCGTCCGGTTTCCGCTACGAGCGGAGCGGGTTCACGCTGTGCGGGCGGGTGGACAACTCGCACCGATTCGTCCCGCTCTGGCCGTGGTTCGGTCGGTGGCTGGTGTTGCCGCCGGGCACGCTCCGGCTCCGGCTCGGGCTCGAAGTCATCGTCGGGGTCGAATCCCCGGCCGTCGTACCCATCGTCCTCCACGAGGCCGAGGTAGACCGCCATCTTGCGCATAGCGCCGGCCATTCTCTGCGTCCTCCGCTCTGTGGTGGATCGGTTCCGCCACCAGATGCCTTGAATCCACGTGGCCTGCCCACCTCTTGGTGGGATTGACCATATTTTCTACTGTGGTCCGACTTGTTTGGCGACGTTACCCGAGCCGGGGTCGGACTCCGAGTACCGCAGTGCCGACGCGTACATGTGTCGCCCCTGCGGCCACAGCCTCTTCAAGGTCCGAGCTCATCCCTGCGGAGACCATGTTGGCAGCCGGATGGGCCACGCGCAGGCTGGATGAGATTTCCATCAGCCGCTCGAAAGCCGCTCGCCTGCTCGCCGCGTAGGGGCCCGCGAGCGGAGCCACCGTCATCAGCCCGCGCAGTCGCAGCCCTTCGGCAGCGGCCACCGCGTCGGCCAGCTCGGCGACGTCGGCCGGAGCCACACCGCCCCTGCCGCCCGTGTCCCCCGACTCGGCGTCAAGAGCCACTTGCAGCAGGCAGTCAAGCTCACGTCCGGCGCGGACCACGGCGGTCGAGAGCGCGTCAACCAATCGTTTCCGGTCAACTGACTGCACGAGGTCAGCGTAACTGGCCACAGAACGAACCTTGTTCGTTTGCAATTGTCCCACGAAGTGCCATTTGAGCGGCAGATCCGCGCAATCCGCCACCTTGGGTGCGGCATCCTGGTCACGGTTCTCCGCGACCTCGCGTACGCCGAGCTCGCACAGCAGCCGGACATCGCTCGCGGGGTAGGTCTTGGTGACCACGATGAGCGTCACCTCCGACCGCTTCCGCCCCGCGGCCGCGCAGGCGGCGGCGATGCGCTCCTCCACGCGGGCGAGGTTGTCCGCCAGTTCCGTCCTGCGGTCCGTCATGACGCGCTCTCCCCACCTGCGGCGGGGGTGCCGCCAAGCCAGACATAGCTCGCGAGGCGTCCTGTCGTACGCTCGCGACGGTACGAGAAGTGATCCGCCGACTCCAGCGTGCAGACGGCGGAAGGCGCCGCCATACGGACGCCGAGCCGGGCCAGTTGGGCGCGTACCCCCTCGGTCACATCGACCGCCGGAGTGCCCCAGCTGGTGGTCGACCACGCCTCGGGCACCACGGCGGCGACCTCGGAGCGCATCGCCTCGGGCACCTCGTAGCAGCGGCCGCAGACCGAGGGGCCCACGCGCGCCAGGATGCGGGCCGGTTCGGCGCCGAGTGCCACCATCGCCTCGACGGTCGCCGGAACGACCCCAGCGACCAGTCCGGGACGTCCCGCGTGCGCCGCTCCCGCCACACCCGCGACCGGGTCGGCGAACAGGACCGGGGTGCAGTCCGCGGTGAGCACGGCGAGCGCGAGGCCCTGGCGGGCCGTCACCACGCCGTCGGTGGCGGGGACCTCCCGCTCGCCCCAGGGCCCGTCGACGACGGCCACCTCGCGGCCGTGGACCTGTCGCATCCAGACGACCTGGCCCGCGTCAAGCCCCAGAGCGGCGGCTGTGCGCTCCCGGTTGGCGGCTACCGCCGCCGGGTCGTCGCCGACGGCCCCTCCCAGGTTGAGCCGGTCATACGGAGCGGCGCTCACCCCGCCCCACCGGTCGGTGAAGGCGAAGTGGGCGCCGCTCGCGTGGTCGCGCTGTCCTATCACTGTGTGTCGTTCGCTTCAGTCGTGCTCATAGGTGTCGGCTACTTCAAGAAGTCGGGCACGTCGAGCTCTTCGGCCTGGCTGTCCTGGTACGGACGGGCCGGGGGCACCTGCGGCGAACCGGCGGGCGGCGGCGGGACCTCGGCGACGGGCGACGGGTCGGTCTCGATCGGCTCGTCCTCACGCGGGGTGACACTGCCGAGGCCACCGAAGCTCGGCCGGGGCTCCGCCGGGGCGGCGGGGCGACTGGCCGGACTCGCGGGCGGAGCGCTCTCGTCGCGGTTGTAGGAGCCGAGCACCTTGTCCCGGCTGCCCTTGGCCGGGGGCTGGCCCCCGTCGAAACCGGCGGCGATGACGGTGACCCTGACCTCGTCACCGAGCGCGTCGTCGATGACCGCGCCGAAGATGATGTTGGCCTCCGGGTGCGCGGCCTCGCTCACGAGCTGCGCGGCCTCGTTGATCTCGAAGAGGCCGAGGTCGGAGCCGCCCGAGATGGACAGCAGCACGCCCCTGGCGCCGTCGATGGACGCCTCAAGGAGCGGCGAGGAGATCGCCATCTCGGCGGCGGCCACCGCGCGGTCGTCGCCGCGGGCCGAGCCGATGCCCATGAGCGCCGAACCCGCCTCGGACATCACGGACTTCACGTCCGCGAAGTCCAGGTTGATCAGGCCGGGGGTGGTGATGAGGTCGGTGATGCCCTGAACACCGGACAGCAGCACCTGGTCGGCGGACTTGAACGCGTCAAGCACACTCACCTGGCGGTCCGAGATGGACAGCAGCCGGTCGTTCGGGATGACGATGAGGGTGTCGACGTTCTCCCGCAGGCCCGCGATGCCGTCTTCCGCCTGGTTGGCGCGGCGGCGGCCCTCGAAGGTGAACGGGCGGGTGACCACACCGATCGTCAGGGCCCCGAGCGACCGGGCGATGTTGGCGACCACGGGGGCGCCACCGGTGCCGGTGCCGCCGCCCTCGCCCGCGGTGACGAAGACCATGTCGGCCCCCTTGAGGACCTCCTCGATCTCCTCGCGGTGGTCCTCCGCCGCCTTGCGGCCGACGTCAGGGTTGGCGCCCGCGCCGAGGCCACGGGTGAGTTCACGGCCGACGTCGAGCTTGACGTCGGCGTCGCTCATCAGCAGGGCCTGCGCATCGGTGTTGATCGCGATGAACTCGACGCCCTTGAGCCCGACCTCGATCATCCGGTTGATGGCGTTCACGCCACCGCCGCCGATGCCGACGACCTTGATGACTGCGAGGTAGTTCTGCGGTGCTGCCACGTCGAAGGCCTCTCGCCTCGATTTACGTGTCGCCGCCCGCTGTTGCAGCGGAGCGTCGACGGATGCCGATGGGGCGGTCCTCATTGCCGACCCGAACCCTAACGCTGAAGTTTAGGGTTACCAGTGCCTCTGTTCTCTGGAGTCTTCGGAACAGGACACTAAGTCGACAAGTGGGGCGCGTTCAACGAACACGCCGAACCTCCCGTTTTTCTTTTCACCCTATGTGATCACCCATGGCCGTAGCCAGCCAGGGGGTTGGCCTGGCCCCCTTGGCGTCAACCCGTCTCAAATCCCGGTCTTTCGCCCGACACAGCCGGGGCACTCGGCGCACTCACGTCGAAGCGCTCCGCCCCGCGCTCCGCTTTCATCAGCGCGGTGAGCGCCCTGGCCTTCGTCTGCCCCAGTTCCGAGCTGCCCCACATGACCGTTCGCCCGCCGGTCAGCTCAAGGGTGATGGAGTCATAGGAGCGTACGCGGACCACACGGGTCTCCGCCCGCACCCTGGCCGGAAGGCGTGCCGCCACTTCGACCGCTTCCTCACGAAGCCGGTCCGCACCGAATCGCCGCAAACTCGGCGAGCGTTCCGCTTCCATTTCCAGCAGGGGAATCCCCTTGGGCGGGCGGGGAACGGTGGCGAAACGCACACCCTCAATGTCCATTTCGATGAACTTTCCGCCCTCTTTCAGCAGAAGTTCCGGCTGACGCTCAGTCACTTTCAGACTGATGGTGTCCGGCCAGGACCGCTCGACGTCCACGGAAGCGATCCGGGGCAGCCGGTCACGGAGCCGCTTCTCGATCCCGTCGGTGTCCACCGAGATCAGCGGGGAGTCGAGGGGCACCGCCGCGGCGGTGCGTACCTCCTCCGCTTCCAGCTCTCCGGTGCCCGAGATTTTCACCCGCTCGACGCGCAGCCAAGTGGAGCCGTAGAGCAGCCAGGCGCCGCCTCCGCCGAGCAGTGCGGCCACGAGGGCGGCCACCACCAGCGTGCGGCGCCTGGGGCGCCGCAGCCTGCGCCGCGCCCGCTGAGGGGGCGGGCCGGACGACGTCGAACGGTTCTCACGGCGCTCGCTGCCGCGCTGGGCGGTCGTCGGTCCGGCCACGCTCCCTCTCGCCTCCTGCTCTGGGGCCGCTACCCGGCCCTGCGGGCGGCGATCGCCTCGTACACCATGCCGACGAGGAGTTCGTCGGCGTCCCTGCGGCCGAACTCGGCGGCCGCCCGGGACATCTCGTACAGCCGGTGCGGGTCGCCGAGCACGGGCAGCACATTGCCCTGGACCCACTCGGGCGTCAGCTCGGCGTCGTCGATGAGCAGTCCGCCGCCCGCCTTCACCAGCGGCTGGGCGTTGAGCCGCTGTTCACCGTTGCCGATCGGCAGCGGAACGAACACGGCCGGCAGCCCCACAGCGGAGAGCTCGGCGACGGTCATGGCACCCGCGCGGCAGAGCATCATGTCGGCCGCCGCGTACGCGAGGTCCATCCGGTCCACGTACGGTACCGGGATGTAGGGCGGCATACCCGGCATGTTGTCCACGCGCGGCATTTCGTTCTTCGGGCCGACCGCGTGCAGGATCTGGATTCCCGCGCGCTGCAGGAACGGCGCGACGGCCTGGACGACCTCGTTCAGCCTGCGCGCTCCCTGCGATCCGCCCGAGACGAGCAGCGTCGGCAGGTTGGGGTCGAGGCCGAAGGCGGCGCGGGCCTCGGGCCGCACCCGGGCCCGGTCCAGGGTCGCGATGGAGCGGCGCAGCGGGATGCCCACGTAGTGCGCGTTGCGCAGCTTGCTGTCCGGCGTGCTGACAGCGACGAACTTGGCGTACCGCGATCCGATCTTGTTGGCGAGGCCGGGTCGCGCGTTGGCCTCGTGGACGATGATCGGCACACCGAGGCGCTTGGCCGCGAGGTAGCCGGGCAGGGCGACGTAGCCGCCGAAGCCCACGACGCAGTCCGCCTTGGTGCGTTCCAGGATCTGCTCGGCCGCCTTGATGGTGCCGCGCAGCCGTCCCGGGACGGTGATCAGTTCTGGTGTGGGCTTGCGAGGCAGCGGCACGGCCGGGATGAGCCCCAGTTCGTAGCCCCGCTCGGGCACGAGCCGGGTTTCCAGGCCCTTCTCCGTTCCGAGCGCTGTGATCCCTACGGTCGGGTCCTGCCTGCGCAGGGCGTCCGCGAGGGCGAGCGCGGGCTCGATGTGGCCGGCGGTCCCCCCACCGGCGAGTACGACATGCACCGAAATTCACCGCTCTCCGGACGGACGCTTCTTGACGCGCCGTCTCATCGTCTTCCATCTCACCCCAGGCTGCCGCATGGCCAACGCCGCTCGGGCACCGGGTTCCGCACGCGCGAAGGCGATCAGCAGGCCGATGGCGAACATGGTCGGCAGCAGAGCTGAACCTCCGTAGGAGAACAGCGGCAGGGGGACTCCGGCGATCGGCAGCAGACCGAGCACCGCACCGATATTGATCACGGCCTGAGCCGTGATCCAGGTGGTCACACCTCCCGCGGCAAACCTCACGAAGGGGTCCTCCGTGCGTCCGGCCACGCGGATACCCGCATAGCCTAGAGCCGCGAAGAGGGCGAGCACTGACAGTGTCCCCGCCAGACCGAGTTCCTCGCCGGTGATGGCGAAGATGAAGTCCGTGTGCGGCTCGGGGAGTTCACCCCATTTTTCCATACTGGCGCCGAGTCCGGAACCGAACCATCCGCCGTTGGCAAGGGCGTAGATGCCGTGGACCGCCTGCCAGCACTGGTCGTCCGTGCCGGGATCGGTGGCTCCGATGCAGGCCAGCCGCGACATGCGGTTGGGGCTGGTCCTGATGAGGATGAGGCCGATGACGCCCGCGAAGGCGAGTACCCCGGCGAACAGCCGGGTCGGCGCACCGGCCAGCCACAGCAGGCCGAAAAGCACCGCTGTGAGGATGATCGCCGTCCCCATGTCGCCGCCGAGCATGATCAGGCCGAGCAGCACGAAGGCGGCGGGGACCAGCGGCACCAGCAGGTGTTTCCACTGGGTGAGAAGTTTCTTGTCGTCCTTGCGGGCCAGCAGGTCGGCGCCCCACAGCACGAGCGCCAGCTTGCCGAACTCACTGGGCTGAAGCTGGAACGGGCCTCCGAGCGCGATCCAGTTCTGGTTGCCGTTGACCGCCACTCCTATCCCCGGCACCTGGACCAGGCACATCAGGAACAGGGAACCGGCCAGCAGCGGGTAGGCCAGCGCGCGGTGCAGCTTGATGGGCATCCGGGCGGCCGCGAACATCAGCAGCCCGCCGATGAGGGCGGCGAGCAGCTGCTTGCGGAAGAAGAAGGACGGTGCGAGCCCGGACTGCAACGCTTTGATCTGGGAGGCCGAGTAGACCATCACCAGACCGAGCACGGTGATCAGCACGCTGCCGCCGAGGATCAGGTAGTACGCGGTGAGCGGCCGGTCCCAGGCGCGGCGCGCCCGCGCGCGCAGCTGCGCGAGCCCCGCGAGCGGGCTGCCGTGCGGCGGGCGCGGTGGTCGCGGCGCGCGGCCCGTGGGGCCACGGCGCGCCGGTTCGCCGACGCGGGCGGCGCGCGCGGCGGGACGCCCGCGCGGGGCGGGCGCGGAGCCGCGAGGGGCGCGGTCGCCCGGGGCCCGGGAGGGCGTCGGGCGCGCGGTGGCCGCGCCCGCGCGAGGCCGTCCGGCGCGCAGGGGCCCACGGGCGGCGGGGCGCGCGGGGTCGTCGGCCATCATCTCGGTGTCCCCTCCACTGTGTGCTGCGCCGTGGTCCGTGGCGCGGGGACCTGCGGCTAGTCGTTGGCGGCTCGGCCAGCGGCCAGCTCACGTACCGCCTCGGCGAAGGCCTCACCGCGCTTGATGTAGTTGGTGAACATATCCATCGAGGCGCAGGCGGGGGCCAGCAGTACGGTGTCCCCCGGTCCGGCGAGCCGCGCGGCCTCCTGGACCGCCGCCGACATCGCCCCAGTGTCCGTCCGTTCGAGGTCCACGACAGGGACCTGCGGGGCGTGTCGCGTCAGCGCTTCCCTGATCAGCTCCCGGTCGGCGCCGATCAGGACGACGCCGCGCAGCCGACCCGCCGAGGCGGCGACCAGCTCGTCGAACGTGGCGCCCTTGGCGAGGCCGCCCGCGATCCACACGATGTGCTGATAGGACGCCAACGACGCCTGCGCGGCGTGGGTGTTGGTCGCCTTGGAGTCATCGACGTACGCCACCTGGCGCACAGCCGCGATGTGCTCGATGCGGTGCGGCTCGGGCCGGAAGGCGCGCAGCCCGTCGCGTACGGCCGCGGCCGGGACGCCGAAGGCGCGGGCGAGCCCGGCGGCGGCGAGCGCGTTGGCGACGTTGTGCGGGGCGGCCTGGCCCGACGGCGGCGCGAGGTCGGCGACCTCGGCGAGCTCCTGGGCCTGGCGCTGCCGGTTCTCCACGAAGGCACGGTCGACGAGGATGCCGTCGACCACGCCGAGCTGGGAGGGCCCGGGAGGGCCGAGGGTGAAGCCGATGGCGCGGCAGCCCTCCTCGACGTCCGCCTCCCGTACCAGCGCCTCGGTCGCCGGGTCGGCCACGTTGTAGACGCAGGCGACCTGGTTGCCCTGGTAGATCCGGCCCTTGTCGGCGGCGTACGCCTCCATCGAGCCGTGCCAGTCGAGGTGGTCGGGGGCGAGGTTGAGCACGGTGGCGGAGTGGGCGCGCAGCGAAGGCGCCCAGTGCAGCTGGTAGCTGGAGAGTTCGACGGCGAGGACGTCGTACGGCTCCTCGCCGAGGACGACGTCGAAGAGCGAGACGCCGATGTTGCCGACGGCGGCGGTGCGCAACCCGGCGGCCTCAAGGATCGCGGCGAGCATCCGGACCGTCGTGGTCTTGCCGTTGGTGCCGGTGACGGCGAGCCAGGGCGCCGCGTTCTCGCCCCGGAGCCGCCAGGCGATCTCCACGTCTCCGACGACCTCGACGCCCGCCGCGGCCGCGGCCGCGAACAGCGGGCTGTCCGGCTTCCAGCCGGGCGTGGTGACGACGAGTTCGGTGCCCTCGGGGAGGGTGTCACCGTCGCCGAGGCGGACCGTGACGCCCAGGGCCTCCAGTTCGGCGGCCTCGGCGCGCTGCCGCTCGCCGTCGCTGCCGTTGACGACGGTCACGGTGGCCCCGAGGCCCCGCAGCACGCGTGCCGCGGGGACCCCTGAGACGCCGAGACCGGCGACGGTGATGTGCCGTCCGGCGTACGCGTCTGTCACTTCGTTGCCGCCCAGCCCGCGTAGAAGACACCGAGTCCGACGATCACGCACATGCCCTGGATGATCCAGAATCTGACCACCACCAGCACTTCGCTCCAGCCTTTCAGCTCGAAGTGATGCTGGAGTGGCGCCATGCGGAAGACGCGCTTCCCGGTCATCCGGAAGGAGCCGACCTGGATGACGACGGACATCGTGATGAGCACGAACAGGCCGCCGAGCAGGGCCAGCAGCATCTCGGTGCGGGAGCAGATCGCGAGCCCGGCGAGCGCGCCGCCGAGTGCGAGCGAGCCGGTGTCTCCCATGAAGATCTTCGCCGGGGAGGTGTTCCACCACAGGAAGCCGAAGCAGGCGCCCATCAGCGCGGAGGCCACGATCGCCAGGTCGAGCGGGTCGCGCACCTCGTAGCAGGCGGAGCCCGCGGTCGGCATGTTGGCGCAGGACTCCTGGTACTGCCAGACACCGATGAAGGTGTACGCGCCGAAGACCATCACCGAGGCGCCGGTGGCGAGGCCGTCGAGGCCGTCGGTGAGGTTCACGCCGTTGGACATCGCCAGGATCATGAACAGGGCCCAGATCACGAAGATCACCGGGCCGATCTCCCAGCCGAAGTCCTGTGTGAAGGACAGCCGGTCGGAAGCCGGGGTCTGGCCCCTGGCGTCGGCGAAGTTGAGCGAGAGGATCGCGAAGCCGATGCCGACGATGAGCTGGCCGGCCATCTTGGCCTTGGCGCGAAGACCCAGGCTGCGCTGCTTGACGATCTTGATGTAGTCGTCGAGGAAGCCGACCAGGCCCATGCCCGTGAACAGGAAGAGCACCAGCACGCCGGAGAACGTCGGCTCGCTGGAGGTGATGACCTTCGTCAGGCCGTACGCGATGAGCGTGGCCAGGATGAACGCGATGCCGCCCATGGTGGGCGTACCGCGCTTGCCGTGGTGGCCGCGCGGGCCATCGTCACGGATGAACTGGCCGTAACCCTTCTTGGCCAGCAGCTTGATCAGCAGGGGGGTGCCGACCAAGGTCAGGAAGAGTCCGATCACTCCGGAGAAGAGGATCTGCTTCATCAGCCAGCGACCTCGCCCTCGGCAGCCCCAGCGCCCGGTTCCCTCAGCAGTTCCTGCGCGACCTGCTCCAGGCCGACCGACCTGGAAGCCTTCACCAGTGCGATGTCTCCCGGGCGCAACTCTCTGCGCAATAGATCGACCGCCGCCCGCGCGTCGGACACGTGCACCGACTCCTCACCCCACGAACCCTCGTTCTTGGCGCCCATGTCGAGCCAGGCGGCCTCCTGGCCACCGACTGCCACGAGCTTGCTGACGTTGAGCCGGACGGCCAGCCGTCCGACCGCGTCGTGCTCGGCGAGTGACTCCTCGCCGAGTTCGGCCATCTGACCGAGCACCGCCCACGTGCGCCCCCCTTGTGCCTTGGTGGCTGAGCCCATCGCGACGAGCGCGCGCAGCGCTGCTCGCATGGAGTCGGGGTTCGCGTTGTAGGCGTCGTTGACGATCGTCACGCCGTCCGCGCGCTCGGTGACCTCCATCCGCCAGCGGGAGAGCTGTCCCGCCTCGGAGAGCGCCTTCGCGATCTCGTCTGCGGGCATGCCCAACGCGTGAGCGACGGCGGCCGCGGCGAGCGCGTTCGACACGTGGTGCTCACCGTACAGGCGCATGGTCACGTCACCGCACCCGGTGGGTGTGTGAAGGGTAAAGGCGGGCTGACCTTGGTCGGTAAGCCGGACATTCTCGGCGCGTACGTCCGCGTCAGCGGCCTCGCCGAACAGCAGCACGCGCGCCGTGGTGCGGGATGCCATGGCCCGTACGAACGGGTCGTCAGCGTTGAGCACGGCGATTCCGCCCGCTTCGGCGGACGGCAGGACCTCCACGAGTTCGCCCTTGGCCTCGGCGATCTGCTCGCGGCCGCCGAACTCGCCGATGTGCGCGGTGCCGACGTTGAGGACCACGCCGATGCCGGGCGGGGTGAGCTCGGCGAGGTAGCGGATGTGGCCGATGCCGCGCGCACCCATCTCCAGCACCAGGTGCCGTGTGGTGTCGTCGGCGCGCAAGGCGGTGATCGGCATGCCGATCTCGTTGTTGAACGAGCCGGGCGTCCACACGGTCGGGCCGACACGCTCAAGCAGCTGCGCGATCAGGTCCTTGGTACTGGTCTTGCCCGCCGAGCCGGTGAGGCCGACGACGCGGGCGCCGAGCCGTTCGACGACGGCGCGGGCGAGGGCGCCGAGCGCGGCGACCACGTCGTCCACGACGATGGCCGGTACGCCGACGGGCCGGGTGGCCAGCACGGCCGTGGCGCCCGCGGCAACCGCGCGCTCTGCGAAGTCGTGCCCGTCGACCCGTTCACCGGCGAAGGCGGCGAACAGGCTGCCCTGCCGCACCTCGCGGGAGTCGATGACGACGGGTCCGGTGATCCGCTGCTGGAGGTCCGGTATGTCGTGCGGCTGCCCGCCGACGATGCCGGTGACCTCGGCGAGGGACAGGGAGATCACAGGTCACCTCTGGCGGTCGGGGTGAGCTGCCTGCTGGAGGTGGAGGCTGTTGCGCGCATGGCGGTCGGTCATCCCTGATCGTCGTGTTGCTGCGTACGAGGAGCGCTGGGCGCTTCGGATGGTGCGTCGGTGGAATGCTCGGAGTCGGCGCCCGCGGTCCGCCGGGACGCCTCGATGGCCTCGCGCAGCACCTGCCGGTCGTCGAAGGCGCGTACGACCCCGGCGATGTCCTGGCCTTGTTCGTGGCCCTTGCCCGCGATGATGACCGCGTCACCGGGCTCGGCGCGCGCGACGGCGGCGGCGATGGCGGCGGCGCGCTCCTCTTCGAGGAGCACCGTGCCGCGCTCGTGTGCGGGCACCTCGGCGGCACCGGAGAGCATCGCGGCGAGAATGGCCAGCGGGTCCTCCGAGCGCGGGTTGTCCGAGGTGAGCACGGCGGTGTCGGCGAGCCGGGCCAGTGCGGCGCCCATCGCCTGGCGCTTGTGCGGGTCACGGTCGCCACCGCAGCCGAGGACGGCGTGCACCCGGCCGTCGGTGACCTTGCGCAGGGCGCGCAGGACCGATTCGACGGCGTCGGGCTTGTGCGCGTAGTCGACGACCGCGAGGTAGGGCTGGCCCGCGTCGACCCGCTCAAGGCGGCCGGGCACCCCGGGGACGGTGGCCACGCCGTCCGCCGCGGTCTGCGGGTCGATGCCGGCGACGACGAGCGCGGTGATCGCGGCGAGCGCGTTGGCGACGTTGAACGGTCCCGGCAGCGGGGCCGCGGCCCGTACGGACTGCCCGTCAGGGCCGAGCGCGAGGAACGTCGAGCCGAGCGGGCCGACCTCGACCTCGCCGGCCCGCCAGTGGGCGTCCGGGTGGCCTTCGGCGGAGAACGTGGTGACGGGGACCTCGGCCTCGGCCGCGAGCCGCTGCCCGAACTCGTCGTCGTAGTTGATGACGGCGGCCTTGCTGCGGGCCTTGGTGAACAGCTGCGCCTTCGCCCGGTAGTAGTCCTCCATGTCCGGGTGGAAGTCGAGATGTTCAGGGCTGAGGTTGTTGAAGACGGCGACGTCGAAGACGCAGCCGTCGACCCGGCCGAGGACCAGCGCGTGGCTGGAGACCTCCATGGCGACCGAGCGCGCGCCGCGCTCGCGCATCACGGCGAACAGCGCCTGGAGGTCGGTCGCCTCGGGGGTGGTGCGCTCCGACTTCATGCGCACGTCGCCGATGCGCGTCTCGACGGTCCCGATGAGGCCGGTGATGCCGCCGCCGCTCTTCTCGGCGGCGGCCCGCAGGCCGCCCTCCATCAGATACGCGGTGGTCGTCTTGCCCGAAGTCCCGGTGATGCCGATCTGCAGCAGGTCGCGGCCGGGCTCGCCGTAGATGGTGGCCGCCAGCGCGCCCATCCGGGCGCGCGGGTCCGCCACCACGAGGACGGGCAGACCGGCGGCGGCCGCGCGGTCGGCACCCGCCGGGTCGGTCAGCGCGGCGACGGCACCGAGACCGGCGGCTTGCGCGGCGAAGTCGGCACCGTGGAAGCGCGCTCCGGGCAGTGCGGCGTAGATGTCCCCCGGGCGCACCGCACGGGAGTCGTGGGTGATGCCGGTGACGTGAGCGCTCTCCTTGGCTTCCGCCGCGGCCTCGACACCCAGCTGACCGGCCAGCTCCGCGAGGGGGGTGGGGCGGACCTGGGTGGGGCGGGGCGCTCCCGGGTATTCCGGGGTGGCGTCCTTCTGGGTGGTTTGTGACTGATCAGCGTGTGGCACGGCGGTGAGCGTACCGGGCGTATGGGGTCCGCCGCGAAGTGAGGGGCGCGTCTGTGCGCGGTTCCAGCGATCCGGCGTGATCGTGGTCACGACTGCCCCCGCTCACTCTCCGGGCTCGTACGACACGGGCAGCCTCGGCGCCCGCTCGCCGGTCGGGGCCACGCGCAGGGTCTTCAGCGCGAACTCCATGACCTGCTTGTACACCGGGCCGCACACCTGACCGCCGAAGTAGCTGCCCTTGGTCGGGTTCTGGACGGCGCAGTAGACGGTCACGCGTGGCTTGTCGGCGGGCGCGAAACCCGCGAAGGAGGCGGTGTAGCCGTGGTAGCGGCCGGTCGCGGGATCTACCCGGTTGGACGTACCGGTCTTGCCGGCGACGCGGTATCCCGGGATCTTCGCCTTCGCTCCGGTGCCCTCCTCGTTGTCGACGACGGACTCCAGCATCTGGGCCAGGGTCTTGGCCGTCTTCTGGCTGACGACCCGGGTGCGCTCCGGTTCAGGCGCCGGTGTGAAGCGCCCGTCGGGGCCCTTGGTACCGCGCACCAGCGTCGGCGTGACCCGCTCGCCGCCGCCGGCGATCGTCGAGTACACGGACGCCGCCTGGACGGCGTTGAGCGACAGGCCCTGCCCGAACGGGATCGTGTACTGCTGCGAGGCGCTCCAGTCCCCCGGCTTGGCCAGGATGCCCGGGGTCTCGCCGGGGAAGCCGAGCCCCGTGGGCTTGCCAAGACCGAATTTCCGCAGGTACGAGTAGAGGATCTCGTTGGACTTCGGCTGTGTCCTGCCCAGTTGCTCGGTCGCCAGGATGGTGCCGATGTTGCTGGACTTCGCGAGCACGCCGTTGAGCGTGAGATGCCAGGTGGGGTGGTCGATGTCGTCGGCGAACGCCCGGCCGGCGCGCGGCAGCCGGTTGGGCACCTCGACATGGGTGTCCGGCGTGGCGGCGCCCTCCTCCAGCACGGCGGCCAGCGACATCAGCTTGCTGGTGCTGCCCGGCTCGTACGCGTCGGTGAGCGCGGCGTTGCCCAGTGCCTCGGGGTCGGCCTTCGAGATGTCCCCCGGGTCGAACCCCGGCGCGTTCGCCATCGCCAGGATCTCGCCGGTCCGGGTGTCCTGGACGACGACGTAACCACGGTCCGCCTTGGACTTCGCGACCTGCTTGGAGATCGCGTTCTGCGCGGCCCACTGCACGTCGCGGTCGATGGTCAGCTCCACGTCGGCACCGGGCACCGCGGGCTGCTCCTTGACGTCCGCCGTGGGCACCTGACGGCCGCCGGACTGGGCGTACACCCGCTTGCCGTCCTTGCCTTCGAGCTTCTTGTTCAGCAGCTGCTCGACACCGGCGCCGCCCTTGCCCTGCGAGTCGACGAAGCCCAGTATCCCGGCCGCGAGCGGGCCGTTCGGGTAGACCCGCTTGGTGTGCGCCTCACGGTTGACCCCCGCCAGCACGTTGACGCCCTTGCCCTTGGCCTCCTTGTCGGCGAGCGCGCTCTTGAGGTCCTTGATCTGGTTCCACACCTGCGGCGTCTGCTGCCGGGCGAGGACGACGTACTTCGACTTGGGGTTCATGCTGAGCCGCTTCTCCAGCACCTCCTCGCCGACCCCGAGGATCGGCGAGAGCAGCCTGGCGGCCTGTTCGGGCGCGTCACCGGCTTTCGTCCGGTCGCGGGTGAGGAGGTCGGGAGCGGCGGTGATGTCGTACGCGTCCACGGTGGTCGCCAGGTCCACGCCGCCCCGGTCGGTGATGGACCCGCGCTCGGCGGCCAGCGTGACCGGGATGTACCGGTTGACGTTGGCCTTCGACGCGTACGCGTTGGCGTCCACCGCCTGCACCTGGAGCAGCCGGATGACGAAGGCCAGCATCACCAGCGTGAGCCCCAGGCTGACCAGCCGCAGCCGCGGCCGCGGGCTGCCCAGCCGCAGCGGTCCGGCACTGCCGGTGCGGGGCTGGCGGGGGCGCTCGGCGGGGCCCCGGCGGGAGGTGCCCTCGGCCCGCCGCGTCACGGCACGAGCCCGGTCGCGGCGCCCGCCCCGGCCGCCTGCCGGGTACTGGTCGTCGCCGAGGTCGCGGTGGCGGTCGTGGTCGAGGCCGTGGTCGTGGTCGTGGTCATGGTCATGGTCGTGGTCGAGGTCGAGGTCGTGGCTCCGGTCGTGGTCGCGGTTCCCGGCTCCGTCCCGGCCGGTGGCCTGGTCGGGGCCCCGACGGTCGGCGCCGGGGCGCGCTTCGCCGCGCGGGTGGACGACGCCGCGCGGGCGCGCCCCTTCGTCGGCGCCCGCGTCACGGCCACGGCGCCCCGAGTCCCGGGCCCGCCCCTCCGCACGCTGGCGCGCCTGAGCGGCGGCGCGCCGCCGCTCGGCGTCGGCGGGGCTGTCCGCGCGCGAGCGCCCCGGCCCGCGCGGCGGCTGACCGGACTCCCGCCGCTCTCCGGAGGCTGAGCCGGGGCCGGGGCGGCCTGTGGCGGGGCTGCGGCCGTCGCCCGGGGGGCGCTGCCCCGCGCCGGGCTCGTCCGCGCGCCGGGACCGGGCGGAGCCCCGGAAGCGGCTCTCGGGCCCGGGACGCTCCACGTCGCTACGGGGCGCGGCGCCCCGTGGCCGGGCGCCGCCCCGCGGTGTGCCGTCCCCGGAGCGCGGCTGGCGGCCGTCGGGGCGCGGCTGGTCGTCCTGGCGGGAGCGCGGCGCGTCGCCGGGGCGACCGGTGGCGGGACGGCCCGGCGCTGGGCGGCCGGGGCCTCGCGGGGGCACTCCGTCTCGGGCGGCGCGGGCGTCACGAGCCTCGCGGGCGGCGCGCCTGTCGCTCTGGTTGCTTCCGTCGCGCCGATCGCTCGCGTCGCTACCACCCCGTCCCTCGCGGCCGTCGCGTCCGTCTCGTGGCCTCCGCTCGCTTCGGCCTGGGCCATCGACCCGGCGGTCGCCACTGCGGTCACCTCGGTCGGCACCGCGCGGGCGCACGGGACCGGGCTCGCGCCGGTCCCCGGCGTCGCGTGAACTCCTCGGCTGCCTGGGTCCTCTGGGCTCCGCCGGGTCTCCGGGGCTTCGCGGCTCCCGGGAGTCCCGGGGTTCCCTGGAGCCCCGGAAGTCCCGCCGGTCCCTCGGCTCCTTGGCACTTCCGGGTTCGCGGGGTTCACGAGGTTCGCGGCGTTCACGAGGTTCCCGTGCGTCCCGCCGCTCTCCGGGCTCGCGCGGGTCTCTGGGCTCCCGGCCGGTCACGTCCGGCCTCCCCCGGGGACATCAGCCACGGCGTCGTGGGCGCTCACGCCGCGCGGTGCCGCGTCCCGTCGTGGTGGGCCCGGGGGCCGTGCCCCGTGGAAGTACGGCACAACGTCACCTGCCGGGGGTCGGGATGGGGATCGTGGGCGTACGGGCGGCCGACCCGGCCGCCTGGTCGGCGGGAGCGTGGGGCGGGGCACCGGGGACCATGGAGGGCTGGACCTGCGGCTGGATCTGCGGCACCGGGGCGCCCGAGGCGCGCGGGCCGGACACCGGTGGCGGCGTCCCGGCAGCGGCCGGAGGCGTTCCGGTGGGCGGCGTTCCGGGCGGCGTGGCGAACGGGCCGGTGGTGGGCACGGCGGACGGCCCGGCGGCAGGAGGCTGCGGCGTCCCGGTCGACGAGGCGCCGGACGGCGGGGTTCCAGACGGCGGCCGGGACGGCTCGGGCGCGCTCTGTACCGACGGTTCGCCCGTCGCCGGTGCGGGCACGCCGCGCACCGTACCGTCCGGGTCGAGGAACGCCGGGCTGCCACCGGGCACCAGGCCCAGTTCACTCGCTCTTCGCTCCAGCGTGTCCGGCTGCGAGAGCTCGTCCACCTCTTGTTGAAGGGCCTGCCGCTCATCCGTCAGGTCGGTGGTCTGGCGTTCCAGCCTGGTGAGTTCGAACGATCCCTGGTTGAGCGAGGAGTTGAGCAGCAGCAGCGCGATCAGCCCCGACGACAGCAGCACTACGACGAGCAGTACGAAGGGCGCACGCCGCGCGGTCGCCGTTCCCCCGTGACCCGCGGGCCGCAGCCTGGCGAGCCGGGGGACGCGGTCGCGGCGCCCGCCGCCACTCACGCCGTCTCCTCGCGAACACGCTGAGCGCCGCGCAGCCGGGCCGGGGCGGCGCGCCGGTTCTCGGCGATCTCCGCTTCGGTGGGCAGTTCGGCGCCACGCGTCAGCAGCTTCAGCCGTGGCTGGTACTGCTCGGGAACGACGGGCAGGCCAGGCGGGGCCGTGTTCGCCGCCCCGGCCGCGAAGACCTGCTTGACCATGCGGTCTTCGAGCGAGTGGTACGAGAGGACCGCGATCCTGCCGCCGACGGCGAGGGTGGACACGGCGGCGGGAATGGCGCGTTCGAGGACCTGGAGCTCGGCGTTGACCTCGATGCGCAGCGCCTGGAAGGTGCGCTTGGCGGGGTTTCCCCCGGTGCGCTTGGCGGCCTGCGGCAGCGCGTCGCGGATCAGCTCGACGAGGCGGGCGCTCATCCGGAACGGTTCCCTCTCCCGCTCGCGCACCACCGCCTCCACGATCTTGCGGGCGAACTTCTCCTCGCCGTAGGTCCGCAGCACCCGTACCAGCTCGCCCGGCGGATAGGTGTTCAGCACCTCGGCGGCGCTGATTCCCGTCGTCTGGTCCATCCGCATGTCCAGCGGCGCGTCCTGCGCGTAGGCAAAGCCGCGGTCGGCCTCGTCCAGCTGCATGGAGGAGACGCCGAGGTCGAAGAGGATGCCCTGGACCCGGGCGATGCCGAGCCGCTCCAGCACCTGCGGCAGCTCGTCGTAGACGGCGTGCACGAGGGTCGCCCGGTCCCCGTAGGGGGCGAGGCGCTCACCGGCGAGCCGCAGGGCCGCCTGGTCGCGGTCGAGGGCGACGAGCCGGGCCGCGGGGAAGGTGGCGAGCAGCGCCTCACTGTGCCCTCCGAGTCCGAGCGTGCAGTCGACGACCACCGCCCCCGGCTCGGCGAGAGCGGGAGCGAGCAGATCCAGACAGCGCTGGAGCATGACGGGAACGTGGAGAGCGTTGCTGCTCATGCGCCCTTCCAGGAAGAGTGACGGCGGGCGCGTGCCGCCGGGTCCCCGCCCGCTCGCTGAAGGGGAAGTGGCCTACTGGCGCCGGGGAAGTGACGTCAGGCGGCCGGGAGCGGGAGGAGGCCGAGTGGCACGTACACGCCGCGCACGCGGGAGATTCGATCGATTCAAGGGGAGCGCCACGTCTCCCACTTCGCGTCACTTTAGTCCACTCGACTCCGCGGTCAACCAACTGGCCAGCGCGTCCCGCTTCCATTCGATCCGGCCTCCTTCACCCGTACGGAGCAGCGAGATTTCCCCCTGTGGGTTACCTCACAACGTGCCATGTTGACCGCCTTTGCCCGACCCCGCAGGCAGCGCCGCCCATCAGCGGCGACTACGGTCAAGCCATGTCGACATCCGCGTCTGCGCCGCTGCCCCAGTCCAACGACAGCGACAGTCCCGTTCCGGGCACGGTGACCGATTCCCTCGTCCAGGCCAACAGGGCGTACGCCGCCGAATTCGCCGACCCCGGCATGGATGCCCGTCCGGTGCGCCGTGTGGCGATCGTCGCCTGCATGGACGCCCGCCTCGACCTCCACGCCGCGCTCGGTCTTGAGCTGGGCGACTGCCACACCATCCGCAACGCGGGCGGCGTGGTGACCGACGACATCATCCGGTCGCTGACCATCAGCCAGCGGGCGCTCGGCACGCGCAGCGTGGTGCTGATCCATCACACGGAGTGCGGTCTGCTGACTCTCACCGAGGACTTCCGGCACGAGATCGAGGCTGAGGTCGGGCAGCGTCCCGCGTGGGCGGTCGAGGCGTTCAAGGACCTCGACCAGGATGTGCGGCAGTCGATGCAGCGGGTGCGCACCTCGCCGTTCCTGCCCCACACCGATGACGTGCGCGGTTTCATCTTCGACGTGACGACGGGTCTGCTGCGGGAGATCAGCCCGCGGAGCTGAGCGGGTCAGGCCCGCCGCCCGCCCGACCATCACGGCGGGCCCGGCCGCCGTGCCCGGCACCGAGGCACGCGGGCTGCCATCCGCCGGTCACCGGGCGACCGCACCAGCACCGCGAAGGCGTACAAGCGGCACAGAATCAGCAGCGCCAAACCCGCCACAAAACGGCAGGCCAGGCATTTCGCCCGCAGTTATCCACAGGCGAGTGACGGGAAGCCGCAATGGCGGCAAGAATGCGTACGTGCCACCACCCCCCGCCACCATGGGCGTGCGGTGTCGGTGTTTGGGGTGGGCCGGTCCGCACAGTGGATTCGGCCAGGGAACGGGCCGAGGAGGGCCGGGTGACGACCTATGACGAACGAGCGAGCCTCAGCGATCTGACCACCACAGCGGATCGGGTCCGCAGATCCGTGGAGGACGTGATCGAGGGCAAGCCCGAGGTCGTACGGCTCTCGCTGACTGTGCTGCTCGCCGAGGGGCATCTGCTGATCGAGGACGTGCCGGGGGTGGGCAAGACCATGCTCGCCAAGGCGCTCGCCCGGTCGATCGACTGCTCGGTGCGGCGCATTCAGTTCACGCCGGATCTGCTCCCGTCGGATATCACCGGCGTGAGCGTCTACGACCAGCAGCGCAAGGACTTCGAGTTCAAGCCGGGGGCGATCTTCGCGCAGATCGTCATCGGCGACGAGATCAACCGCGCCTCGCCCAAGACCCAGTCCGCGCTGCTGGAGTCGATGGAGGAGCGGCAGGTGACCATGGACGGGCAGACGTATGAGCTGCCCAGCCCCTTCATGGTCGTCGCCACGCAGAACCCGGTCGAGATGGAAGGCACGTATCCGCTGCCCGAGGCGCAGCGTGACCGCTTCATGGCGCGGGTGTCGATGGGGTATCCCCATCCGGAGGCCGAACTCCAGATGCTGGACGTGCACGGCGGTGTCTCGCCGCTGGACGACATGCGGCCGGTCGCGCACGCCCACGAGATCATCAAGCTGGTCGACGCGGTGCGGACCGTGCACGTCGCCGAGCCGGTGCGGCGGTACGCGGTCGAGCTGGTCGGCGCGACCCGGCACCACCCGGAGCTGCGGCTCGGCGCGTCACCGCGCGCGACGCTGCACCTGGTGCGCGCGGCGAAGGCCGCCGCGGCCCTGAGCGGCCGGGAGTACGTGCTGCCCGACGACCTCCAGGCCCTGGCCGTCCCGGTGCTGGCGCACCGGCTGCTGCCGACCGCGCAGGCGCAGCTGAACCGCCGCACGGCGGAGCAGGTCGTCTCGGAGATCCTGCACCGCACGCCCGTGCCCTCGCCGTACGGCCAGCAGCCTCCGGGCGCCCGGAGGCTGTGATGTCCGGCGGGGCGATGCCTACGGAAAGTGACCCCGGGGTGAGCGGCGCGCGGGCGGCGCTCGCCGGGCTGACGACGCGGGGCAGGTCCTTCCTCGCCGCCGGGGTCGCCGCGGCGGTGTGCAGCCTCGTGCTGGGCCAGGCGGATCTGCTGCGGGTCGGACTGCTGCTGGCCGCGCTGCCGCTGGTGTGCGTCATCGTCGTCTACCGCACCCGGTACCGGGTCGCTGGCAACCGGCGGCTTGAGCCGGGCCGGGTGCCCGCGGGCTCCGAGGCCCGCGTGCACCTGCGGGTCGACAACGTCTCCCGGCTGCCCACGGGCGTGCTGATGCTCCAGGACCGGGTGCCGTACGTGCTCGGACCGCGGCCGCGGTTCGTGCTGGACCGGGTGGAGCCCGGCGGGCGACGCGAGGTCTCCTACCGGGTCCGCTCCGATCTGCGCGGACGCTATCCGCTCGGCCCGCTTCAACTGCGGCTGACCGACCCCTTCGGCATGTGCGAGCTGACCCGGGCCTTCAGCAGCTACGACACGCTGACGGTGGTGCCCAGGGCCGAGTCGCTGCCGCCGGTCCAGCTCTCGGGCGAGGCCGCCGGGTACGGCGACGGACGGCAGCGCTCGCTGGCGCTCGCCGGTGAGGACGACGTGATCCCGCGCGGCTACCGCCATGGCGACGACCTGCGCCGGGTGCACTGGCGCTCCACCGCGCGCTACGGCGAGCTGATGGTCCGCCGGGAGGAGCAGCCACGGCGGGCCCGGTGCACGGTGCTGCTCGACACCCGCCGCATCGCCCACCAGGGCGCCGGGCCCGACTCGGCCTTCGAATGGGCGGTCTCGGGCGCGGCCTCAGCGGCGGTGCATCTGCTGGAGCGCGGCTACTCGGTGCGGCTGCTGACCGACACCGGCAGTTCGGTGCCGGGCATGGACGCGGCGGGCGGCTACACGGGGTCCCACGACTCGGCGGACACCGCCGGGCTGATGCTCGACGCCCTGGCGACCGTGGAGCACTCCGACGGCATCGGGCTCTCCCCCGCCTACGACGTGCTGCGCGGCGGCAATGAGGGGCTGCTGATCGCCTTCCTCGGCGAACTCGACGAGGAGCAGGCGGAACTGGTCTCCCGGATGCGCCACCGCAGCGGCGTGGCGGTGGCGTTCGTCCTGGACAGCGGTGCCTGGACGCGAGGCATGCGGGGGGTGCGGACCCAGTGGTTCGAACAGCGCTTGCAGGTGCTGCGGGACGCGGGCTGGGCCGCGCTGCCGGTCGCCCCCGGGGCTCCGCTGCCGGACCTGTGGCGGCAGGCGGACCACTTCCGCGCGCAGGCCGGTGGCAACTCGGCGGCGGGCGGCGCCTACGGAAGCTGGGCGTGAGCGGGTGATGAGGCATGAGGTGTAGAGACGCGGATGACGTACTGGGTGTAGGCGACGTACTGGGTGTAGGCGGGGGCACTTCGATGAACGGGGACCAGGGATGAGTGGAAGCGCGCGACTCGCGCTGTGCGCGGCGCTGGCCACCCTGGCGGCGAGCTGCGCCATGCTGCCGCTCGTCCGTTCGTCCGGCTGGCTCGTGCAGGCCGCGGTCCTGCTCGCGATCCAGACCGGGGCGGGGGTGCTCGCCCGCCGCGTCCCGCTGGCGCGGCCGCTCACGATCGCCGCGCAGGCCGTGCTGACACTGCTGCTGCTGACGCTCACCTTCGCGCGCGACCACGCGATCGCCGGGGTGCTGCCCAGCCCGGCCGTCTTCCGCGAACTGGGCCGACTGCTGTCGGAGGGCACCGACGACGTCGCGCAGTTCGCCATCCCGGCGCCCGGCACGACCGGCATCAAGCTGTTGCTGGTCGGCGGGGTCCTGCTGATCGGCCTGTGGGTGGACGCGCTCGCTGTGACCTTCCGCAGCGCCGCGCCCGCCGGGCTGCCGCTACTCGCCCTGTTCTCGATCGCCGCCGGGCTGTCCGACGGCGGATCGGACTGGCTGTGGTTCCTGGTCGCCGCGGTCGGCTATCTCGTCCTGCTGCTGGCCGAGGGCAGGGACCGGCTCTCCCAGTGGGGCCGGGTGTTCAGTGGCGGAGTCCGGCAGCCGATGTCCTCCGGTCTTGACGCGGCGGGCGGCGGCGCGTCGTCGGCCCCGGCCCGCGCGGGCCGCCGCATCAGCGTGCTGGCGCTGGGCATCGCGCTCGCCGTGCCGGCCCTTCTGCCGTCCTTGGACGGCGGGCTGCTCGACGACCAGAACGGCGGCGTCGGCGGTCAGGGCGGCAAGGGCGGCACCATCTCAGCGGTGAACCCGCTGGTGTCCCTGCAGAACAGCCTCAACCAGCCCGAGGACAAGGAGGTGCTGCGCTACCGCACCTCCACCGGCAGCACCCAGGACATGTATCTGCGTATCGTCGCGCTCGACAAGTTCGACGGCACGGCATGGAAGCCGTCCGAGCGGCAGGTGGAGGACGTACCGGAGCCGCTGCCCGCCCCGCCCGGCCTGACCTCGGGCGTCAACACGGACGCGGTGGACACGGTGATCACGGCCGCCGACTGGTACGCGCAGAACTGGCTGCCGCTCCCGTATCCCGCCTCCCGGGTCAAGATCGACGGGCGCTGGCGCTTCGAGCCGGAGGGCCGCACGATCGTCGGCGACCGCGGGCAGAACACCCGCGGCGCGCAGTACGAGGTGTCCAGCCTGATCGTCCAGCCGGACGCGGAACAGCTCGCCTCCGCCCCGCCTCCCCCGTCAAAGCTGCGGCGCGAGTACACCCAGGTGCCCGACTCCCTGCCGCCGGTCGTCGCCCGCACCGCGAAGCAGGTGACCAGCGGCGCGAACAACGCCTACGAACAGGCCGTCAAGCTCCAGGACTGGTTCTCGCTGGAAGGCGGGTTCCGCTACGACACGCAGGTGGAAGCCGGCAGCGGCTCCAAGGCCATCGCCAAGTTCCTTGAGCAGCGCGAGGGCTTCTGCGTCCATTTCTCGTTCTCCATGGCGGCGATGGCCAGGACGCTGGGCATACCGGCACGGGTGGCGGTCGGCTTCACTCCGGGCGCCGCACAGGCGGACGGCTCGATGTCGGTCGGCCTGAAGGACGCGCATGCCTGGCCCGAGCTGTACTTCGAGGGTGTCGGATGGACCCGTTTCGAGCCGACCCCCAGCCGTGGCACCCAGCCCGACTACACCGTGGAGCAGATCCCCTCGGGAGGCGACCCCTCGTCCCCGGCGCCGAAGCCGAGCGCGTCAGAGAAGCCGTCGGCGCGGCCGTCGCCGTCGGACAGCTGCACCGCCGAGATGAAGAAGCTCGGCGAGTGCGGCGGTCCCGCCGCGCACGAGCCGGACAAGGACGACGAGGACAGCGGTCCGCCCTGGAAGAAGATCGGGCTCATCGGCGGAGGGGTGTCGCTGGCGCTGGTGCTCCCGATGCTGCCCATGCTGTGGAGACAGCGGGCCCGGTCCCGGCGACTGGGCGAGTCGGCGGGGAGGACACCAGCGGCGGCCGCCGACCGCACGGTGGCGGCGTGGCATGAGCTGATCGACTCCGGGTGGGACTACGGCATTCTGCCGGACGACTCGCTCACCCCCCGCAAGGCGGCGGCGCGGATCGTCCGCATCGGGGAGCTGGACGGGCCGCCCGCTGAGGCGACGCACCGGGTGGCGGCGGCGGTCGAGGAGACGTGGTACGCGCCGCAGCCCCGGCCCGCCATGGGGCTGGCGGGCGATGTGCGGCTGGCGTCGAACGGGCTGCGGGACACGGCCGGAAAGGTGGCCCGTGCACGGGCCCTCTTCGCACCGCGGTCGGCTGCTCGGGTCGTATGGGAATCCTCGCGGCGCTGGTCCGCGCAGACCGAGCGGTGGCGCGGCTCCGCCTGGCAGCGGCGGCTCAGCGGCCTGCGATGGCCAAGCAGGCAGCGCGGCTGACGCACGACGGCACGGCCGCTCGCCATGGGCACAGTCGGCGCAGCTGACGGCAGTCGGCGGCGCCGACTGTGTCCAGCCGTCGGGTCGCAAGGACGCGCCGTCGTACAGCCGAGCCATGGTGCGGCCGTGCGGCTGGCGACCCCAGGGGAAGCAGTCCTGGCACAGCGCGGGGATGTGCCTCGTCAGCGCGAGGAGCTGCGCGGCCTGCCACGCGACGTACCCACGGTCCGCGACGCACGGACAGCGGCTCCCCCCCAGCATGACCCGCCGGACACGACCCAGCTGCTCCGGCGCTACGGGCGGGCGGGGCGGTCCACGAGGAGTACGGCTGAGCACGACGCGGCGGGTGCCTCCGGATGGCCGAATCCGCCCCGTTTCGCGGTCGTCCGGGTGGTGGGGCGGCCAAGAGGAAGATGCGCCGAACGAAAAAGCTGTGGGTGGGGGCACCGCCAAGAAGGCGACGCTCCCACCCACAGCTGTCAGCGCAAGCAGAAAAACAGGTCAAGCACAGTCAGCGAGAAATCCGGTCGGCTGTCCCTGCCAGCGTCGGCACCTGCTCACTCCGCCTCCGCATGCTGGACAGCTGACCCAGAACGCTCACCACGTTGAGTGGTCCGAGCGCTCAGTGGCCCTGTTCGTCGCGGCGGCGCTGCCACCGCTCCTCGATCCGGTGCATCATCGTCCGGCGCTGCTGACGACCCTGCCGACGCGGCGGTGCCGCGCCGCCGGCCGCCGTCGTCGGCGCCTGTTCACCTGGCTTGGGTGCCTTACGCCAACCGGTCACAGCCAGTACGGCGCAGCCCAGCATGACGAGGAAGCCCAGAACGCCGATCCAGATCTGCCGGGCGACCATCCCAGCCATCAGGAGCGCGATACCCGCCAGAAAACCCGCGACCGCCTGGTAGACCCGTCGCCGGGTGTACGTGCGCAGGCCGCTGCCCTCAAGCGCTGTCGCGAATTTGGGATCTTCGGCGTACAGCGCTCGCTCCATCTGCTCGAGCATGCGCTGCTCGTGCTCCGAGAGCGGCACGGAGTCCTCCTACTCGTCGGTCGCGGGGGGCGACCGGGGTGCGACCCTTCCAGAATAGGCAGGGAATCGCCCCCGTGAAACCCGCCCCTCTGCGCCAATTCACCCACCAGTACCGAGGTGGTGCCTGATGGCCTTGAGACGTCCATTCCCCACCCACCGACCCGCCATGCCGGACCGTGTGCCCCCGATCATACGGTGAGAACGGGCTGATCGGGTGGCCTGTGGCCGACTGCATGCCACGTCAGCGGCGGAACCCGCGCGCTAGGCCACGCGAGTGACGCGTGTGGCGAAGGTCAAGGCCGCTCAGCCAGCACGTGAAGCTGAGTCGCCACGGAGTGGAACGCGGGAATCTCCGCGGCCGCCGCCTCCAGTTGGAGCAGCGCGTCCATGGCGCCCGGCTCGGTGTCGACCAGCACGCCGGGCACCAGGTCAGCGAAGACGCGGACCCCGTGCACCGCGCCCACCTGGAGCCCAGCGGCCGTCACCAGGTCGGACAGCTGGTCCGCGGTGAACCGGCGCGGCACCGGGTCGCCCACCCCCCAGCGGCCGGAGGGGTCGGTGAGCGCCTGCCTGGCCTCCGCGAAGTGACCGGCGAGCGCGCGAGCGAGCACGGCGCCGCCGAGCCCGGCGGCGAGCAGGCTGAGAGTGCCCGCGGGGCGGAGCGCGGCGACGGCGTTGCGTACGCCTTCGGCCGCGTCGTCCATGTACTCCAGCACTCCGTGGCAGAGCACCACGTCGTATCCGCCGGGCTCCACGACGTCGAACAGACCGTGCGCGTCGCCCTGTACGCCGCGCACCCGGTCGGCCACGCCCGCCTCGGCGGCCCGCCGCTCCAGCGCGAACAGCGCGTTGGGGCTGGGGTCGACGACGGTGACACGATGCCCCAGACGAGCGACGGGAACCGCGAAGTTGCCGGTGCCGCCGCCCGTATCGAGGACGTCGAGGCCGTCGCTTGAGCCCGTGCCGCCCGCATCGCCGGCCTTGGCCCGACGGTCCAGGGCGTCCCTCAGGACCTCCCAGACCACAGCGGTACGAAGGGACGCACGGGGGCGCAGCGGGTCTGACACAGCGGGTTGCTCCTCGGCGCGGTGCCGACACGTTCTGGGCGGTGTCGGCGAGAGTCTGACGTCGGTGAACCCCAGCCTATTGCCTTCGGCGCGGTGGCCGGTCCCGTGGTGCGGGTCAGCCCTCCGCCGCGTCGTCAGGGGCGGTCTGCCGGGGCAGCAGGGGTTGCAGCACCAGCATGCGCTCCACGATGCGCAGGAACATCCCGGCGTCGCGCAGCAGATCGTCGGCGTCGCGGTCGCTCGCGGCGCCTTGGATGCCCGCCTCGGCCCGCGCCCGGCGATTCGCGCCGGAGGCGAACAGCGCGCTCCACTCGGTCAGTTCCGGCGACACCTCGGGCAGAACTTCCCAGGCGCTGCGTATGCGCTGGCGCCGCCGGGCATTGGTCTCCGGTCGCCCGTGGACGGCGAGCACGGCCGCCGCCGTGCGCAGCGCGGCGAGGTGCGCGGTCGCGAAGCGCTCATTGGCCGTCGCGAGCGAGGCGGCCTCCTCCAGCCCTTGGTGGGCCTGGGTGAGCAAGTCAAGGGCCGCGGGCGGGGCGGTCGCGCGTCGCAGCACGGGGTGGACATCGCTCGCGGGTCCGGTCAACGAAGGGGCAGGGCCGGCGGCTCGGTGCCGTCGTGCGGCGGCGGTACTGGCCATGACGAACCTCCTGTCGTCGTGTGGCGGCCCGCCGTGTGGTAATGAGGCCGCCGTATGTGCCCATCGTGGGGCACACCACTGACAATCGGCTCTGACCTGCGTAAACACCGGTGACAGCGGGTGTGACAGCGGGTCGCGCCGAGGTGTTCGCGCTGGTGGGGAGCGGACGCGGTTCCGCGGCGCCCCGCGTTTCCCACCGCGTCCGCTGCGGCCCCTTCCGGGCGGCCAGTCCTCTCGGCAGTTCCACCACGGGGCCCGCGCGCCGCCGTACGGGCCGCCGCGCCGACGGGCCCCCGCCGCGAGCCCGACGGCGCGGCGCCGGGTCTCGTCAGCGTGCGGCATCTCACGTCCGCGGCCCGGCGTTTGCCGCATCCCGTCCATGAGCAGCCCGGATGGCGTAACCGCTGCGCGCGGAGTGCGCGGGACGGGGGCTTGGCGGGCTTCGCGACGGCACCCCGCTGTTGGACAGCGGTTCGCTCGGTGCATACTTTTTAGACTGACCAGTCAGCCTAAAGGAGTGTCGTGAACCGATCCCCTCGTTCCGCCGAGGAGGCTCCCTCCCCGCCAGGAGCCGCCGTCACGGCCGAGGGGCTGGGCGTACGCGGCCCGCGCGGCTGGGCGTTCCGCGACGTCAGCCTCGCGGCCGAGCCCGGCGCTCTCGTCGCCATCGAGGGCCCGTCCGGCTCGGGCCGTACCTGTCTCCTGCTCGCGCTCACCGGACGTATGCGCATCGCCGCCGGACACGCCGACGTCGGCGGCCACCCGCTGCCAAAGCAGATGACCGCCGTTCGGCGCATCACCGGGCTCGGCCCCGTAGCGGGGGTGTCCGACCTCGAACCGGCGCTCACCGTCGCCGAACACCTCAGGGAACGGGCCTTGCTGGAACGCCGGTTCGGCGGCTCGGTGCGCCATTGGCTCCAGCCGCGCGCCGAGCGCGCCGCCGCCTCACGCGCGCGCGTCCACGCGGCACTGGAGAGCGCCGGGCTCGACCTGGACTCACTGCCCAAGGGCCCGCGCACGGCCATACGCGACCTGGAGCGCACGGAGGTGCTCCGGTTGTCGCTGGCGCTCGCGTTGATCGGACGGCCCCGGTTGCTCGCCCTGGATGACACCGATCTCAAGCTGTCGGCCGCCGACCAGGCTCTCGTGTGGGCGACGCTGCGCGAGATCGCGGACGGCGGCACGACCGTGCTCGCGGTGTGCAGCCAGGCTCCGGAAGGGGCGGTCGTGGTGTCCACCAGAAGCGCCGGAGGAGCGGACGGCCCGGCGGGCTCCGACGAGCCCGGCGAGTGCCCTGCCACGGACGGCGCCACGGATGCCGCAGAGGCCGGCAGCGGGTCGGTGGACTCAGAGGGCGCCGACGAGAACGACGAGAACGGCAGGAACGACTACGAGGGAGGGGCGTCCGATGCGTTCGCCGAAACTGGCCGCGCTTGAGCTGAAGCGGTTCGGCCGGGGCAAGCTCCCCCGGGCCGCGATGGCCGCGATGCTGCTGCTCCCCCTCCTCTACGGAGCGCTCTACCTGTGGTCGTTCTGGGACCCGTACGGCAAGCTGGACAAGATCCCGGTCGCGCTCGTCAACTCCGACACCGGCGCCACCGTGAACGGCGAGAAGCTGGTGGCGGGCGACGACCTCGTCAAGGGGCTGCGCGACAGCGGCACCTTCGAGTGGCACGAGACCAGCGCCGATGAGGCCCGTAAAGGCGTCGAGGACGGCAAGTACTACCTGTCGCTGACCGTGCCCTCCGACTTCAGCGGCCAGATCGCCTCAAGCTCCGGCAAGAGCCCGGAGACCGGCGCCCTGCGGGTGCGTACCAACGACGCCAACAACTACATCGTCGGGCAGATCTCCCGGTCGGTGTTCTCCGAGGTACGCGCCGCGGCCTCCACCAAGGCGTCGCGCGGCTTCTACGACAAGATCTTCGTGAGCTTCTCCGACATCCACGGCAAGACCGAGGACGCCGCCAACGGAGCGGACAAGCTCGGCAACGGCATCGGCAAGGCGAAGAACGGCGCCGACAAGATCACGAAGGGGCTGGCCAAGGCCGAGAAGGGCAGCAAGTCCCTCAAGGGCGGGCTGAAGAAGCTGAACACCGGCGCGGGCAGCCTGGAGAAGGGCGCGGGCGGTGTCGCCGACGGAACCCAGCAGCTGGCCGACAAGGTCAACGCGGCCTACAGCGACTCCGCGAACGCCCGGCGCATCCTGAAGGAGCACGGCAAGGACATCGGCGAGGCGTCCAAGGCCGTCGCCGCCGCCTCGCAGCGGATCAGCGACAACCTGGAGACCCTCCCGGAGTCCACCGCCACCGCCGCGGCCAAGGCCCGCACGGCCTCCGACAAGCTCGCCGCCCAGTACCGGGCGCACTGCACGGCGGTCCCCGGCAGTTCGGCCGGCCCCGGCGACGGCGCGAGCGCGACCGACGGGCTGGACGGCAAGACACCCGGGAGCCCGGCGGCGGACGACCCGCTGCCCCCGTCCGCGTGCGCCGCGCTCAAGGAGTCGACGACCGCCGCTGACACCGCCGCAGACGCGGCCGAGGACCTCGACAAGCTCGTACGGAAGAACACCGAAGACCTCGACCAGCTCTCCGGGGACCTCGACGATCTGCACAGCAAGGCGCTCTGGCTCGCGAAGCACGCGCCGAACCTGAGCAAGGACCTCGACATGGCGGTCAAGAAGGTCAACGCCCTCAACTCCGGCGCGCACAAGGTCGCCGCCGGGGCCGACCGCATGCACACCGGCCTGACCTCCGCCAAGGACGGCGCCTCCACCCTGTACACCGGCATCAACGATCTGCACACCGGGGCCACCGACCTGAACGGCGGCCTGTTCAAGCTCGTCGACGGCTCGGGCAAGCTCTCCGGCGGGCTGCACGACGGCGTCAAGCAGATCCCGGACTACGGCAAGAAGGACCGCGACGCCCGCACGGAGGTGATGGCCGACCCCGTTCAGCTCGCGTCCAAGTCGATGCACGCCGCACCCAACTACGGCACCGGCTTCGCCCCGTACTTCATCCCGCTGTCCCTGTGGGTGGGCGCGATGGTCGCGTACATGCTCGTCCAGCCCCTCAACCGGCGCGCCCTGGCCGCGGGGGCCTCGCCCCTGCGGATCGCTCTCGCGGGGTGGCTGCCCGTCGCCGCCGTCGGCGTGCTGCAAACCGGCGCGCTGATGGCCGTACTGCACTGGGGGGTGGGCCTGGAGATGACCCGGGCGGCCGGGACCATCGGGTTCCTGCTGCTGGTCACCTGCTGCTTCGCGGCGATCGTGCAGTGGCTGAACGCCCGCTTCGGTCCGGCGGGCCGGATTCTGGTGCTCGCTCTGCTGATGCTCCAGCTCACCTCGGCGGGCGGCACCTACCCGGTGCAGACCAGCCCCGGCTTCTTCAACGCCCTTCACCCGTTCCTGCCCATGAGCTACATCGTCGAGGCGCTGCGCAGGCTGATCACGGGCGGCGGCCTTGAGCCGGTGTGGCAGGGCAGTGCCGTCCTGGTGGCCTTCACCGTGGGCGCCCTCGCGCTCACCACCGTGTCGGCCCGTCGCAAGCAGGTGTGGTCCATCGACCGGCTGCACCCCGAGCTCAGCCTGTGAGCCACGCGAAGGGGACAGCGGGCAGAATCAGGGGCATGGACACCAGCGCCGCACCTGCCCGGAGAACACCCCCGGGGCCTCCCGCCGACAAGCGCCGGGAGGCCACCAGGCGCAAGCTCTTCGAAGCCGCGGTCACCCTCATCGCCGAACAGGGTTTCTCCTCCACGACCGTGGACGAGATCGCCGAGCGCGCGGGCGTGGCGAAGGGAACGGTCTACTACAACTTCGCCAGCAAGTCCGTGCTCTTCGAGGAGCTGATGCGGCACGGCATCGAGCTGCTGAGCGACGCCCTCCAGCAGGCCGCCGACGAGGTCGAGGCACGTGGCGGCAGCCGGGTGGACGCGCTCGACGCGATGATCCGCTCCGGACTCGTCTTCATCTACCGCTATCCGGCGCTGACCCAGCTGTACGCGGCCGAGCTGTGGCGCACCAACCGGGCGTGGCAGTCGACGCTGATGGTCGTACGCGCGCAGGTCCTCGCGGTGATCGAGACCGTCCTGCGGGGCGGGGTC
Source organism: Streptomyces sp. A01 (assembly GCF_059026195.1). Classification (NCBI taxonomy): domain Bacteria; kingdom Bacillati; phylum Actinomycetota; class Actinomycetes; order Kitasatosporales; family Streptomycetaceae; genus Streptomyces; species Streptomyces sp. A01. The sequence continues at coordinate 228,774 of NZ_JBWLKN010000010.1, forward strand.
GCCGAGGGCGAGCTGAGCCCGGACATCGACATCGCGCTGACGGCTTCCGCGCTGTTCGGGATGGTCCTGGTGGCGGCGCTGGACTGGCAGTCCTACCAGCCTGAGCGGTCGATCGACGATGTGCACGCCGCCCTCTCCCGGCTGCTCCAGGGCCGGGTGGGCGGCGGCGGGCAGCCCGCCCCACCGGCTGCCTGACCCCGCTGCTCCGCAAAGACCCGGGCAGCATGAAAGACGCTGTCCTGGCCTCGGCCGATCCCCCTCGGCCGGCACCAGAACAGCGTCTCCCCCCGTACCCCCGTGCTTCCCCCGTCCCCCCTCTTGCTCCCCCGTACCCCCCGTGTCCCCCGCGTCCCCCGACGCGGGTGCCCCCGAACCACCCGCCCCCCATCTCGGCCGGGTCACCGCGCCGTTCCGCCGCCCCGTGTCGGCAGTGCCGGCGCCGCGCCCCTTCCGTGGCCCGTACTCTTCCGTCTCCGCAGGTCCCGGCCCATCCGCGCGGCTACTCATCTGTGGGACTAGGTACCTGTACTCACGGCTTGAGTGGCCGAGCCCAGCCCGGGCCTCGCAGCTCCGCTGTCAGTGGGGGCGGATAAAGTCGCTGGCATGGCACGGATTGCGATGATCGGCGCCGGGATGGGCGCGATGGCAGCCGCCGCCAGGCTGGCCATCGCGGGCCACCGGGTAGCGGTGTACGAACGTGGGCGGACGCATGGCGGCAGCGTCGGACGGCTGGCCAGGGACGGCTTTGTCTTCGACACGGGCCCCGGACTGCTGCATCTGCCCGCCGTCTACCGCGACCTGTTCGTGAAGACCGGCAAGGAGCCGCTGGAGCAGTGCGTCGCGATGCGCCAGGTCGATCCGGCCAGCGCCCATGTCTTCCCCGACGGCACGCGCGTCGCCTTGCCGAACGCCTCGCGCGCGGGCGTCGTCCAGGCGCTCGACGAGGCCCTGGGAGCGGGGGCGGGCGAGCGGTGGAGCGACTTGGTCAACCGTGCCCGCGAGGTGTGGGACGCGACCCGGCGGCCGCTGCTGGAGGAGCCGCTGCGCGCCGACCTGCCGGTCCTCGGCGAAGACCCGTATCCGGCGCTGCGCCGTGGCTGGTTCCAGCGCGGCGGTCCGGCCCCGCTCAGCAAGGTCGCGCGGCGCGAGCTGTCCGACCCCCGGCTGGCGGGCCTGCTGGAGAGCTACGCCCTCGGCTACGGATTCGATCCGCGCGCCGTGCCCGCCGGCGCGGCCGTCCTCGCCTACCTGGAGCAGACCTTCGGCAGCTGGTATGCGACAGGCGGGATGCGCGCGCTCGCCGACGCGCTGTACGAGCGGTGTCTGGCCCGGAAGGTGGAGTTCACGTTCGGCGCTGAAGCGGTCGGTCTGCTGGTGAAGGACGGCCGGGCGGCGGGCGTCGAGCTGGCCGACGGTTCGGTGGCCGAGGCGGACTCGGTAGTGGCGGGGGTCGGCCCCGACCAGCTGCGGCGGCTGCTGCCCGCCAGTGCCGGACGAGCCGGAGCCGCGCGCGGCGGCGACGGGCGCGCCCCGGCCACGGCGGACGGGCCGCCCGGCCGGCTGACCGTCCTGCTGGCGCTGCGCGGAGCCCGGCCCCAGGACACGGCGCATCGCACGGTGGTGCACTCCGCCGACCGCGACGCGGAGTACGCGCTGCTGTTTCCGTCGGGCCCCGGCGGGGGCGTGGCCGACCGGCCGACGGTGACGGTGCTGCGCCCCGACGATCCGGAACTGGTGCCGGACGCCGACCATGAGGCGGTGACCCTGACGGCCGCGGCGCGCGCCCAGGGCGCGGTGGACTGGACGGACCCCGCGGTGGCCCGGGAGGCGGCCGACCGGGTGGTCGCGGCCGCCGGGGCGGCGATACCGGAGCTGCGCGAGCGCGCGTTGTGGCGCGAGATACGCACGCCGTACGACACGGCGCAGGACACCGGCGTCGAGAGTGGCGGCGTTCCGGGGCCCGCGCTGGCGGGCGTGAACGGCCGGTTCCTGTCCCCGGCGAACCTCAGCCAGGTGCCCGGCCTGTATCTCGTGGGTGGCTGGTCGCATCCGGGCGGCGGGCTGGCGCATGCCGGGATGTCCGGTGCGATGGTCGCGGGGCTGATCGTCGACGGCGCCGACTGGTGCGGTTCGCAGTAGCGGGCGACTGGCGCGGCGCGGGGGGGGTGACGCCGCGGCGCACAGCCGGAGGGCGGCGCCTGCTCCCCGGTTCGCTGGGCCCTGGTTAGTCTGGTGCGGGCTGAAGGGAGTCCTGATGGCGGATCAGGCCGAGGCGGACGGCAGCCTGTTGGTCAGAGTCTGGCGGTCCTGGGGAGAGCGCGGGGCGCGGCTGGAGCCGGCCGACTGGGCCGCCCCGACCCGGCTGCCAGGGTGGTCGGTGCACGCGCTCTTCGCGCACGCGGCCCCCGACCCGGACCTGTTCGCCCAGGTGCGCGGCGCCCTGGTCGAGGAGGCGCCCGCCGTCACCAGTGGGGCGGAGATCCTGCGGTTCTACAACCAGCCCGGCGGGGTGGCGCACGCCTCGGCGGACCTCATCGCGACGGAGGCCCAGCAAGCGTCCGACGACCTGTCTCCCGAGACGCTGATCCACCGCTTCAGCGTGTCGGGGCCCGCCGCTGTCGCCGACCTCAGCGACGTGCCGCTGGCCGCGGCGGTCGCGCATCCGCTGCTGGGCACCGTGCGCTTCGGAGCGCTCGGCGAGGTCGCCCTGATGGAGGCCACCGTCCATCTGCTCGACCTGATCGCCGCTGTCGGCGGCCCCCCGCCACCCAGCGAGGCACTGCGCGCGGCCCGGGATCTGCTCGCGGGCGTGCCCGACGCGACAGCGTTCATCGAGGCGGCGACCGGAAGGACCGACGCCCCGCTGCTGCCCGTGATCAGGTGACGCCGTTTCCCGGCAGCCGCGGAGGCGCCGGGAGCGGTGGTTCGCCTCAGGAGCGGTACGGCTCGCCGTGCTCGGGGTTGGGCTGGTAGCCGGGCCCGTACGGCTCGTAGGGGTAGGGCTGCTCGGGCGGCAGGTAGCCGCCGGGAGGGGGCTCGCTGTCGCGCTGCTGCGGCACCCACGGGCCGTCCGGCGGCGTCGGCGCGTACTGATGCGGCGCGCCGTAGGGGTCGGCCGGATAGCCGCCCTGGCCGTAGCCGCCGCCGTTGTAACCGCCCTCGGGGTAGCCACCCTGCGGGTATCCGCCCTCCGGGTATCCGGCTTGCGGGTAACCGCCGTCGCCGTAGCCGCCGTCGGGGTAACCACCCTGGCCGGGCGGCTCTTGCTGGTACGGCTCGTACCCGTCCTGCCCGTACCCGTCCTGCCCGTAGCCGCCCTGTCCGTACGAGCCCAGGGGGTCGTTGGCGGCGGGGGCGGCTTGGGGGTAACCGCCGTCGAGGAGGTGGCTGTTGTGGGCGTACGGGTCGTCCGATGGCTGGGGCGGCTGCGGGGCGCCGCCGTAGGGCTGCCCGGCGTAGGCGGCGTAGCCCTCGCCGCCGTAGCCGTCGGTGGCGGGTCCCGGGTAGTCCTGCTGGCCGTCGCCGGGGACCTGGCCGTGCCCCGCGTACACCCCGTAGCCGCCGTCGCCGGCCGGGTCCTGGGCGGCGTCCGGGCCGTACGGGGCGTCGAGGCCGGCCCGGTAGATGCCGTATCCGTCGGTGTCGTCCGGCATCGGCTCGGGCCGGTAGGCCGGGACGAGCGGGGCGGTCTCCGGAGGCGGGGGTGTGACCGCCGCCGCTTCGAGGTCGGAGACCACCAGCTTCGGCTCGGCTGCCGCCGGTGTCCTGCGGCGCCTGCTGCTGGTGCCGCCGCCGGTGCTCGCTTTGCCCCTGAGTGACCAGCCCGTCGCGAAGCCGCGCCGGAAGGACAGCGTGACGTAGGTCTGGCCGGTCGCGAACGCGATGGCGCCCGCCGCGATCACCACCACGGACGGGATGAGCACTCCGGCGACCACGCCGAGGAAGCCGCCGAAGGCGAGCAACCGCCAGCGCAGGCGCGCCTTGTACTGCAGCAGCACTTCGCCGAGCAGCCAGAGCGCGACGACACCGAACGCGCAGTAGAGGACCGCCCAGCCCATGTACGCCCCTCTCGTCCGGCTGCCGGAAACCGGCAGCCGCCGCCGTCAGGGCCGTTGGTGCAGCCCCAGGTTTTCGTAGATCTCCAGCGTCGCCGTGGAGTGGTTCAGAGTAATGAAGTGCAGCCCGGGGATTCCCTCGGCCATCAACCGCGCGCACAGCTCGGTGGCGTAGTCGATTCCGATCGAGCGTACAGCCGCTGGATCGTCTTTGACCGCCAGGATGCGGGACGCGAGCTCAGGGGGGAACGCCGCGTTGCTGAGCTGCGCGAACCGTTCGATCTGCCGCACATTGGTGACGGGCATGATTTCCGGAATGATCGGGGTGCCGCAGCCCGCGGCCGCGACCCGGTCACGCAGCCTGAGGTAGTCCTCAGCGTAGAAGAACATCTGCGTGATGGCGAAGTCGGCACCCGCCCGGCACTTGGAGATGAAATGCCGGACATCGGTGTCCCAGTCGTCCGAGCGTGGGTGCATTTCGGGGAAGGCGGCGACGCCGACACAGAAGTCGCCCGACTCCTTGATGAGCCGGACGAGATCGGCGGCGTAGCTGACCCCCTCGGGGTGCTTGACCCACTCGCCCATGGGATCGCCGGGCGGGTCGCCGCGCACCGCGAGCATGTTGCGGATGCCCGCGTCGGCGTACTGCCCGATCACGTTGCGCAGCTCGGACAGTGAGTGATTGACGGCGGTGAGGTGCGCGACGGGGGTCAGCGTGGTGTCCGTGGCGATCCGCTCGGTCGCCCGTACGGTGCCCTCGCGAGAGGACCCGCCCGCGCCGTAGGTGACGGACACGAACGTGGGCGCGACCGCCTCGATGCGGCGAATGGCGTTCCATAGCGTCCGCTCGCCCTTCGCGGTCTTCGGGGCGGAGAACTCGAAGGAGTACGACTGCTCACCGGAGGCGAGCAGGTCGCGCACGGTGTGTGCGTGATCTGTCCGGGTGGAAGCGGTGCCTAGGGCCATACCAGCAGGTTAGCCAGCCGTCTGGCGCACCCCCAACCTTCCGTGGCGATATGTCGCGTTAGCCCGGGTCCCTGTCCAGCTTTCGGACAGCTTCCCGTCCCGATGGCGCCGATGGCGCCTCCGGAGATCGTCCAGGGCCGTCAGGCGGCTACCGGCGGGCTGCCCGCGGGCGCCCGGAGGCCGTCCCGCCGCTCAGGCCGCGCGCTCGCGCACCCTCTTCGCCAAGTCAGCGGCTGCCGCGCCCGGGTCGTCGGCCTCGGTGAGGGCGCGCACCACGACGACGCGGCGCGCTCCGGCGTCCAGCACCTGGTCCAGGTTGGCGGCGTCGATCCCGCCGATGGCGAACCAGGGCCGCGCGGAGTCGAGCGAAGCGGCGTACCGCACGAGCGGCAGACCGGGCGCGTGCCGCCCCGGCTTGGTCGGGGTGGGCCAGCACGGCCCGGTGCAGTAGTAGTCGACGCCGGGCTCGACGGCGGCGGCCGCCGCCTCGGCCTCGGCGTGTGTCGAGCGCCCGACCAGCACGTCCTCGCCGAGGATCGCGCGGGCGGCGGACACCGGCAGGTCGCCCTGTCCCAGGTGCAGCACCTGGGCCCCGGTCGCGTCGGCGCCGCGCGTCGCGAAGGCGACGTCCGCCCGGTCGTTGACGGAGAGCAGCTTGCCGTGACGGCGGCACGCGTCAGCGAAGACCGCGAGATGCTCAAGCTCCTCCCCCGCCTCCATGCCCTTGTCGCGGAGCTGCACGATGTCCACACCGCCGGCGAGCACCGCGTCGAGGAACTGCGGCAGGTCACCCTGGCGCTTGCGCGCGTCGGTGCACAGATAGAGCCGGGCGTCGGCGAGCTGCTGGCGTGCGGTGGCCATGAGGGGCCTCCCCCGAGATCGGCGGCGTGCGGGCCGGAGGCAGGGCGATGCCCCGGTCCGGCCCGCACGCCGGACGGTTGCGTTGGTCTACGAGCTACGAAGGTGAGCTGTGTGCGCCCGCGTCAGACCGCGAGTGCCTGCGCGCGGCGCTTCACCTCCGTGCCCCGATTCTCACTGAGGGCCTGAGCCGGGGTCCCGGGCAGGGTCGGGTCCGGGGTGAAAAGCCACTCCAGCATCTCTTCGTCGCTGAAGCCGTCGTCCCTGAGCAGGGTCAAGGTGCCAACGAGGCCCTTGATGATCCTGCCGTTGCCAATGAAGTCGGCGGGCACGTGGAGCGCGCGGTTCTCGCCACGGCGCACCGCGATCAACTGGCCCTCCTTCACCAGCTGCCGAACGCGAGTCACCTCGACATCGAGCCTTTCGGCGATGTCGGGGAGGGTAAGCCAGGCAGGGACGAGAGCATCGGTCTTTGCGTCAATCTCGGTCACGGGACAAGCCTGCCATCTGGGACTGACAGTCGGTAGCCGGGCCCGCCCGGCGACCGCCTCACGGGCCCCGGAGCTCGCACCGGAACCCACCCGGCACACACTTCGTGACCTGGTCCCGGCACATGGCGCGGCGGCGAGAGCCCGTGCGGGACCACGTGCGCGAACGCCGCAACGCCCCGGGCGAGCCCCGGCCGGCCCGGCCGCGCCGAGGCCGCGCCGTGGCTGGTTCGACCCCGTCCGGTCCGGCCGGACGCCGGGTACCGCTCGTCAGCGTACGGCGGACTTCAGCGGCACCGACGGGTCCGCCGCCCGCTGCTCGTCCAGGTGCGCGCCGCGTTCGATGAGTTTGCGGCCCTGGGTCAGGTCGCGAGGGCGGCTCACGGCCAGCAGGGCCACGAGAGCCCCGTCGCGCAGCCAGCACACGGTCCAGGCGGCGCCCGTCGGGTCGCCGCGCCAGATCATCCGGTCGGCGGCCGCGTGGTGCCCCGCGTACTGCACGAACCGGCCGAACTGCTCGGACCAGAAGTACGGCACCGGGTCGTAGACCGGACCCGTGAAGTGCGCGGACGTGCCACCGACGATGTGCGCGGCGACCGTACGCGGCCCCTGGAGCGCGTTGTCCCAATGGTGTACGAGCAGCCGCTCGCCGTAGCGGGCGGACGGGAAGGACACGCAGTCCCCCACCGCGTACACACCGGGCGCCGACGTACGCAGTGCACTGTCGGCGAGGACGGAGCGGTCCTCATCGAGGGTGATTCCGGAGTCGGCCAGCCAGTCCGTCGCGGGCCTGGCCCCGACGCCGACCACGACCGCGCCCGCGCGCAGCCGGGTGCCGTCGGCGAGCAGGACGAGCCCCTCCTCCACGGACGCCACCCGGGCACCGGTCAGGAGGGTGGCGCCGCTGTCCGCGTACCAGCCCACCATGTGGGCGGCGACCTCGGCGGGCAGCGCACCCGCCAGCGGCCGTTCCGCGGCCTCGATCACGGTGACCTCGCAGCCCGCCTCGCGGGCGGCGGTCGCGAACTCCGCGCCGATCCAGCCCGCCCCGACGACCAGGACGTCCTGCCGCCCGGCGAGCACGGGCCGCAGCCGGCTCGCGTCGTCCAGCGTGCGCAGCAGATGCACCCCTGCCACGCCCTCGCTGCCCGGGAGCTCGACGGGCTCGGCTCCGGTGGCGATGACCAGGTGGTCGTACGGCACCGGACCCGCCTCGGTCGTCAGCACACGCTCGGCGGGGCGCACACCGGTGACGTGCCGTCCGAGCTCCAGCTTGATGCCGAGGGCGGCGAAGTCCACATCGAAGGCCGAGCCGTCGGCCTTGCCGAGCAGCACCGCCTTGGACAGTGGCGGTCGGTCGTACGGCTGGTGGTGCTCGGCACCCAGCAGTGAGATCGCACCGGGCCAGCCTTGCTCACGCAGGGCCACAGCGGTCTGCACTCCGGCCATCCCGGCCCCGACGATGACGACTCTCCGGGCGCCGCCGTCCAGGCCACCGCCCACGTCGCCGCCCAAGCCGCCGTTGCCTGTGCTCTCGGTGTCCTCGCTCACTTGGTCACTCTAAGGCGACGGGCGTCGCGCACCGCAGCACCGTGCGGGGAGATCTCTGACACAGAGTCACTCAGCGTGACGCCATGTGGCGCTCGTGGGGACGCGCGAACGGCCTGCCGATTCGGGCTGCGATCCGAGGCGAGGGCGGGGGTGCGTGGTCCGGCGCGCACCGGCGCCCGGTCACCGCCCGGCGACAGCCCGCCACGCGCGCGGGTGCGCGTGGCGGCACCGCAGCATGGCCCGGCCGCGCCGCGACCGGCACGACCCGGCGGAGCACGGGGCACGGGGCACGGAGCGCGGGGGAGGGTGCACGGTGCATGGGGGACGGAGCACGGAGCGCGGGGGACGGCGCCATTCCAGGGGCTCCGGCCGCCGTACTAGGGTGGCGGGTGCAACACCACTCGCGGGAGCCCGGACGCACCGGGCTGAGAGGGGGGCTGGCGGCCCCCGACCGTACGAACCTGATCCGGGTCATTCCGGCGAAGGGAGGGGCTGACCGCCCATGCACGCGTCTGCCGACGACCGGGCCCACGCGGCCACGACCACGACACCACAGCACACCCCCGCGCAGCACGAGACCGGCCAGCACACCACCGCGCAGCACGCGGACGCGGCGGCGCCACCCGGTGGCGCAGCGCCGCCGCCCGCGGACTCCCCCGGACCCGCGGCTCCATCGCGCCGCGCTGGGCACACAGACCCCGCCAGCGATGTCCGCTGCGACGTCCTCGTCATCGGGGGCGGCATCATCGGGCTGGTCACGGCGTGGCGGGCGGCGCAGCGCGGGGTGCGCGTCGTCGTCGCCGATCCCGCGCCCGGTGGCGGCGCCGCGCAGGTCGCGGCCGGAATGCTCGCCGCGGTCACCGAGCTGCATTACGGCGAGGAGACCCTGCTCGGCCTGAATCTCGCCTCGGCGCGCCGCTACCCGGCGTTCGCGGCCGAGCTGGAGGAGGCCAGTGGCCGGCCGACCGGCTACCGGGCGTGCGGCACGCTCGCCGTCGCTCTCGACTCCGACGACCGTGCTCATCTGCGCGAGCTGCACGGCTTGCAGCAGCGGTACGGCCTTGCGGCGCAGTGGCTGACGGGGCGCGAATGCCGCCGCCTTGAACCGATGCTCGCACCCGGTGTACGGGGCGGGCTGCGCGTGGACGGCGACCACCAGGTCGATCCCCGGCTGCTGGCCTCCGCCCTGGTCACCGCGTGCGAGCGGGCCGGGGTCGGCTTCCAGCGCATGTGGGCGGACCGGTTGACGCTCGCGGGAGACCGGGTGAGCGGCGCCGTACTCGCCGACGGCACCCGGGTCACGGCCGACCAGGTGGTGCTGGCGGGCGGCAGTCTCAGCGGACGGCTGGGCGGAGTCCCCGAGGAGGTGCTGCCGCCGGTGCGCCCCGTCAAGGGGCAGCTGCTGCGGCTGCGCGTTCCCGCCGCGCTCGCGGCAGCGGGGCCGTTCCTCTCCCGGACCGTACGGGCTGTCGTACGCGGGGGTCATGTCTATCTGGTGCCCCGTACCAACGGCGACGTGATCGTCGGCGCGACCACAGAGGAGCTCGGCTGGGACACCACGGTCACCGCGGGCGGGGTCTACGAACTCCTGCGGGACGCGCATGAGCTGGTGCCCGGCATCACCGAGCTGGCGCTCGTCGAGACGCTGGCCGGGCTGCGCCCCGGCTCTCCCGACAACGCGCCGCTGCTCGGCCCCACCGCCCTGCCCGGGCTTCAGCTGGCGACGGGCCACCACCGCAACGGCGTGCTCCTGACGCCCGTGACCGGCGATGTGATGGCCGAGGCGCTGATCACCGGCGAACTGCCACCGCTGGCGCGACCCTTCGCGCCGGATCGCTTCCTCACGCGCGGCGCACACCCAGCACCCGACAGGCCCCCCGGTACGACGGCGGGCCCCCAGTCGACCGACGCATCCCAGGAGCAGCACGTATGACCGTCTCTTCCCCCCTGACCCTGTCCGTCAACGGCGAGACGCGGCAGGTCCCCGAGGGCATCACCCTCGACCAGCTCGTCGCCACGCTCACCACCGCGCCGGGCGGTGTCGCCGCCGCCGTCAACGAGACCGTCATACCGCGCGGGCAGTGGCCCGCCACCACGCTGCGCACCGACGACCGCGTGGAGGTCCTCACCGCGGTCCAGGGAGGCTGATCCGACCCCATGTCAGAGCTATCAGGACTGTCAGACCTGCCAGAGCTGTCAGAGCTTTCAGATCCGTACGCCGCGTCCGGCACCGCGATCCGCCCCGGCGCCCGGGACTCCACCGCCCCGGGCTCCGTCTCCGCGGCGGACCACGCCGCCCCGGGCGGGGCCGCCGAGCCCGCCCCCGGTGCCACCGGGGCGGCACCGGCCTCCTCCTATCTGCCCGCCCCCGATCCGCTGCTGATCGCCGGGACCTCCTTCGCCTCCCGGTTGATCATGGGGACCGGCGGCGCCCCCAGCCTCGATGTGCTGCGTCACGCGCTGATCGCCTCGGGCACCGAGCTGACCACCGTCGCGATGCGGCGCCTGGACCCGACCGTGCGAGGGTCGGTCCTCAGCGTTCTGAGCGACCTCGGCATCCAGGTGCTGCCCAACACGGCCGGCTGCTTCACCGCCGGTGAGGCCGTGCTCACGGCGCGGCTGGCCCGCGAGGCGCTGGGCACGGACTGGATCAAGCTTGAGGTGGTGGCCGACGAGCGCACCCTGCTGCCCGATCCGGTCGAGCTCATCGACGCGGCGGAGATCCTGGTGGACGACGGGTTCACGGTCCTGCCGTACACGAACGACGATCCGGTGCTCGCGCGGAAGCTGGAGGACGCGGGCTGCGCGGCGATCATGCCCCTCGGCTCCCCCATCGGCTCGGGCCTCGGCATCCGCAATCCGCACAACTTCCAGCTGATCGTCGAGCGGGCGCAGGTGCCCGTCATCCTCGACGCGGGGGCGGGGACCGCCTCCGACGCCGCGCTCGCCATGGAGCTCGGGTGTTCGGCCGTCATGCTCGCCTCAGCGGTGACCCGCGCCCAGGAGCCCGTGCTGATGGCGGAGGCCATGCGGTACGCGGTGAACGCGGGGCGGCTGGCCCAGCGGGCGGGGCGCATCCCGCGCCGCCACTTCGCCGAGGCGTCCTCGCCCACGGAGGGCAGGGCGGACTTCGACCCGGAACGTCCGGCGTTCCCGTAGCGGACCCGGACCGCTGAGGGCCGGTCCCGCCCGGTTCCAGCCGGTGCCGGCCGATGAGCGAGCCGGGACGAGCCGGGACCGGCCACCACGAGGACGCGGGCCCCGCGAACACGCCGAGGAGGCGGTCGGCGCCCGCCGGACCGCGCGCATGACCGCGTTTCCTGTCACTGTTCGGCTTCAGTCGGGCCGTGGCCAGGTACTGGTGGCCCGGCGTGTCGCCGGTGGCTCGTAGACTCCTCTGTCGTGGATACGACCCTGCATGACCCTCTGGTCGGGAAGCTGCTCGACGGCCGCTACCGGGTCGAGGCGCGGATCGCCATCGGCGGTATGGCGACGGTCTACCGGGCCGTCGACACCCGGCTCGACCGTGTTCTCGCGCTCAAGGTGATGCACCCGACGCTTGCCGCCGACGCCGCGTTCGTCGAGCGGTTCATCCGTGAGGCCAAGTCCGTGGCTCGACTCGACCATCCCAATGTGGTGGGCGTGTTCGACCAGGGCACGGACGGTACGTACGTCTACCTCGCGATGGAGTACGTCCCCGGGTGCACGCTGCGCGACGTGCTGCGCGAACGCGGGGCGCTGCCGCCGCGCGCCGCCCTCGACATCGTGGAGCCGGTGCTCGCCGCGCTCGGGGCCGCCCACCGGGCGGGGCTCGTGCACCGCGACATGAAGCCGGAGAACGTGCTGATCGGGGACGACGGCCGGGTCAAGGTCGCCGACTTCGGGCTCGTGCGGGCCGTCGACACGGCCACCAACACCTCGACGGGCGCGGTGCTCGGCACCGTCTCGTATCTGGCGCCCGAGCAGATCGAGCACGGCACGGCCGACACCCGGGCGGACGTCTACGCCTGCGGTGTCGTCCTCTACGAGATGCTGACCGGCGCCAAGCCGCACTCCGGCACCACCCCGGCCCAGGTCCTCTACCAGCACCTGCACGACGACGTCCCGGCCCCTTCTGCCGCTGTTCCCGGCCTCGCGCCGGAGCTGGACGGCCTCGTGGCGAGCGCGACCGCGCGCGATCCGGAGCTGCGCCCCGCCGACGCCGTCGAACTGCTCGGTCTGTCCCGTACGGCCCGCTCCGTGCTGACCGACGCGCAGCTGGACGCGGCTCCGCCGCTGGCGAACACCGACTCCACCGGCTCCCCCCTGCGGACGGCGGGGGCCGGTCCCGAGGACCGTACGAGCGTGATCCCCCGGGTCCCGGCCGACAGCACCAGGCCTCAGCCGGGCCCGACCACGGACGCGGACGCCGACGCTGAGCTGCACCGCACCAGCGTGCTGCGGATGGTCCCGGAACGTCCGGTGAACGACGAGCCTCCGCTCGCCCCGCCACCCCGGCGGCGCGCCGGGTCCCTGCGCATGCCGCGCCGACCCGTGCTCATGCTCGTGACGGCGGTGCTGCTGGTCTTCGGCGTCGGGTTCGGCGTCTGGTACATCAGTTCCGGCCAGTTCACGAACGTTCCGCCGGTGCTCAGCATGGAGCAGTCGAAGGCGGAGAAGAAGATCCACGACGCGGGCCTCGACGTCAAGGTCAAGCACGACTTCAGCGACGTTGTGGACAAGGGCAAGGTCCTGCGTACGGACCCCAAGAGCAACGCGCGCATCCGGCACACCGGCACCGTCACGATCACCGTCTCGCGGGGTACGGAGACGGCCGAGGTGCCGAACGTCGCCGGGGTGTCGCTGAGCGACGCCAAGAAGCAGATCAAGGACGCGGGGCTGAGCGTCGGCGAGGTCACGAAGCGCTTCAGCGATGAGACGCCGAAGGGCGACGTGCTCTCCACCGATCCCAAGGCCGGTACCGAGCGCAGGCCGGACACGGCCATCGCGATCACGGTCAGCAAGGGCGCGCCGATCGACGTGCCGGACGTGGTCGGCGACTCGGTCGAGGACGCCGAGTCCGAGCTGGGCGACGCGGGGTTCGAGGTGAAGATCGCCGAGGAGCGGGTGTTCTCGGACGAGGACAAGGACAGCGTCGCCCTGCAGAACCCGCCCGAGGGCTCCCGTGCCGCCGAGGACGACACCATCACCCTGACCGTGTCCAAGGGCCAGGAGATGATCGAGGTGCCCGACGTCGAAGGCGACAGCGCCGACGACGCGAAGCGCACGCTGGAAGAGGCGGGCTTCCGGGTCGGCGTCAGCCGCTTCTTCTTCGGCGACAAGGTCTTCGACCAGTCGGTCGACGGCGGCGACGAGGCGCCGAAGGGCAGCAAGATCACCATCCGGGTGCGCTAGGGCCGTGTCCGGCCGGGTCATTCTCGGGGTCGGGGAAGCCCCCTGCCTGTGCGTCGCGGACCGCGGGTGCGCCGTGGCTGGTCACGCAGGCCGCGCCCCTGACGGGACACGTCCCCTCGCCGCTGTTCCAGGGCGCGCCCCCTCCCGGGCCTGGCGGCCTGGAGAGTCGCGCGCCGGGGCCGGTGCCGGTGGGCCAGAGGTGGGCAAGACCACGGCGCTCGTGGCCGTCACGCCTCTCACCACCTGGCACCCTGGATACGGTGAGCACCTCTGTCATCCGCACCCGCAACCCCATCGGCGGTCACATCCCCGTAGCCGGTGGACTCGCCTCCGTGGGCCTCTCCTACGCCCGTGACCTCGAGGCCGAGGCCGTCCAGGTCTTCGTCGCCAACCCGCGCGGCTGGGCCACCCCGCCCGGCAATCCGCGCCAGGACGAGGAGTTCCGCGCGGGCTGCGCCGCCGAGTCGATCCCCGCGTACGTCCACGCCCCGTATCTGATCAACTTCGGTTCACACACCGAGGCGACGGCGGAGAAGTCGGTGGAGTCGCTGCGGCACTCGCTGCGCCGGGGGCGTGAGATCGGGGCGCTCGGCGTCGTCGTCCACACCGGCGCCGCGACCGGCGGCCGCGCGCGGGCGACCGCCCTCGCGCAGGTCAGGGAGCGGATGCTGCCCCTGCTCGACGAGCTGACGCGGGACGACGACCCCTGGCTGCTGCTGGAGCCGACCGCGGGTCAGGGTGCTTCGCTGTGCGCGCTCGCCGAAGACCTCGGGCCCTACTTCGACGTCCTCGACCGCCATCCGCGCCTCGGCGTCTGCCTGGACACCTGCCACGCCTACGCCGCCGGGCACGACATGGCGGCGACCGGGGGTACGAAGGCGCTGCTGGACGAGCTGGTCTCCGTGACGGGCGAGGGGCGGCTGAAACTGATCCACGCCAACGACTCCAAGGACGTCGTCGGGGCGCACAAGGACCGCCACGAGAACATCGGCGCGGGGCACATCGGCGCTACCGCGTTCGGCGAACTGTTCACACACCCGGCCACCGAGGGGGTGCCGCTGGTGATCGAGACGCCGGGCGGCAAGGAGGGTCACGTGGCGGACGTGGCGCGGCTCAAGGAGCTGCGGGCGGGCTGACTCCGCCCGGAGCCCAGGACCGACGGCGCGGCCGACCGGGCCGTGCCGCTACAGCTCCGGACCGTCGCCCGGCTCCTCCTGGTAGGAGTACCGCTGCTCGCGCCACGGGTCGCCGATGTTGTGATAGCCGCGCTCTTCCCAGAAACCCCGGCGGTCGGCCGTCATGTATTCCACGCCGCGGACCCATTTGGGCCCCTTCCACGCGTAGAGCTGAGGCACGACGAGGCGGACGGGGAATCCGTGCTCGGCCGTCAGCGGCTCGCCCCCCTTATGGGTGGCGAAGATGGACTTCTCAGCGGCGAAATCGGCCAGTCGGAGATTCGAGCTGAAGCCGTACTCCGCCCACACCATCACATGGGTGACATCCGGCGCGGGAGGCGCGAGTTCCAGGAACACCCGGGCCGCCACCCCGCCCCACTCGGCACCCAGCATGCTGAACTTGGTGACACAGTGCAGGTCGGTGACGACTGTTGAGTACGGGAGAGCGGAGAATTCCTCGTGCGTCCAGCAGCGCTTGTCGCCGTCGGCTGTGGCGCCGAAAACGCGGAACTCCCAGCGCTCGGGCCGGAACTTCGGCACGGGACCGTAGTGCGTCACCGGCCAGCCCCGCTGCAGCCGTTGCCCCGGAGGTAGCTGACCCTGCGCCCCTTCGCGGTATTCCGGCTGACCCATACCCCCATGGTGTCAGAACTTCAGGGGTGGTGATGACCAGCACCTCTGGGAATTGGGCAACTCGTACTAAGCGTGCACTTACTGGACGGTCTTGCCGGGGCGGTGCGAGGATGCGCGCGAACTTGCGTTCCCGCTTGGATTGGAAGGAGTCTCTGCGATGCAGGGCGACCCCGAGGTCATCGAATTTCTCAACGAGCAGCTGACCGCCGAGCTCACCGCCATCAACCAGTACTTCCTGCACGCGAAAATGCAGGAGAACTTCGGATGGACGAAGCTGGCGAAATACACGCGGTCCGAGTCATTCGATGAGATGAAGCACGCGGAGGTACTGACCGACCGGATTCTGTTCCTGGACGGCCTGCCGAACTACCAGCGGCTGTTCCACGTGCGGGTCGGCCAGACGGTCACCGAGATGTTCCAGGCCGACCGGCAGATCGAGTCGGAGGCGATCGACCGGCTGCGGCGCGGCATCGAGGTCATGCGGGCCAAGAACGACATCACCTCGGCCAACATCTTCGAGAGCATCCTCGCCGACGAGGAGCATCACATCGACTATCTCGACACCCAGCTGGACCTGGTCGAGAAGCTGGGCGAGCCGCTGTACATCGCGCAGCTCATCGAGCAGCCCGACAGCTGACCGGACTCAGGCCGCCTCGGCCGTCGCCGTGACGGCGACCCTGGTCGGGGGCTGATCCGACGCCTCGGCCGCGAGCGCGGTGGCCGCACCGTCCGCGCCGAGCCGGTCCAGGGTCTCCCGACGGGGGCATCCCGCGCCGCGGCCGAGCAGCGCCTGTATACGGCGCACGCAGGAACCGCAGTCCGTTCCCGCCTTGCTGGCGGAGGCTATCTGGCGGGGAGTGCAAGCGCCGCTGTCCGCGTGCTCACGCACCTGCGTTTCGGTGATGCCGAAACATGAGCAGACGTACACGCGGTCACCCCCGTACGGATTGATAGGGAACCTCAGCCCCATTGATTGCTGAGGTTACCCTAACCTTACCCGTCGTTCCAGGGTCATAAAAGTCCTGGCGAACGCAGTGGGGCGCGGATCACAGATCCGCGCCCCACATCCGGTCCCCAAGGCCAGGTGCTATTGGCCCCGGTACATCTCCGCGACAAGAAACGCCAGGTCAAGCGACTGGCTGCGGTTGAGCCGCGGGTCGCACGCCGTCTCGTAGCGCTGGTGCAGATCGTCCACGAAGATCTCGTCGCCGCCGCCCACGCACTCGGTGACGTCGTCGCCGGTCAGCTCGACGTGGATACCGCCCGGGTGGGTGCCCAGGCTCTTGTGCACCTCGAAGAAGCCCTTGACCTCGTCCAGCACGTCGTCGAAGCGGCGGGTCTTGTGGCCGGAGGCCGCCTCGAAGGTGTTGCCGTGCATCGGGTCGCAGATCCAGACGACCTGCGCGCCGGACGCGGTGACCTTCTCGACCAGGGTGGGGAGCTTGTCGCGCACCTTGTCGGCGCCCATCCGGGTGATGAAGGTCAGCCGTCCCGGCTCACGGTCCGGGTCCAGGCGCTCGATGAGGGTGAGCGCCTCCTCCGCCGTGGTCGTCGGGCCGAGCTTGACGCCGATCGGGTTACGGATCTTGGAGGCGAACTCGATGTGCGCGCCGTCCAGCTGGCGGGTGCGCTCACCGATCCACACCATGTGGCCCGACACGTCGTACAGGTCGCCGGTCCGCGAGTCGACCCGGGTCAGCGCCGACTCGTAGTCGAGGACCAGCGCCTCGTGCGAGGCGTAGAACTCGACCGTCTTGAACTCCTCCGGGTCCACCCCGCAGGCGTTCATGAAGTTCAGCGCCCGGTCGATCTCGCGCGCCAGCGCCTCGTAACGCTGCCCGGACGGGGAGGACTTCACGAAGTCCTGGTTCCAGGCGTGCACCTGCCGCAGGTCGGCATAGCCGCCCGTGGTGAAGGCGCGGACGAGGTTCAGCGTGGCGGCGGACGCGTGGTACATCCGCTGGAGCCGCCGCGGGTCGGGGATGCGGGCGGCCTCGGTGAACTCGAAGCCGTTGACGGAGTCGCCCCGGTAGGTGGGCAGCGTCACGCCGTCGCGGGTCTCGGTGGGCTTCGAGCGCGGCTTGCTGTACTGACCGGCGATCCGGCCGACCTTCACCACCGGCACGGAACCGGCGTAGGTCAGCACAGCGCCCATCTGGAGCAGCGTCTTCAGCTTGTTGCGGATCTGGTCGGCGCCCACGGCGTCGAACGCCTCGGCGCAGTCACCACCCTGCAGCAGGAACGCCTCGCCGCGCGCCACCGAACCCAGCCGGGCACGCAGCTGGTCGCATTCGCCCGCGAAGACGAGCGGCGGATAGGACTCAAGCTCGGCGATCGCGTCGCGCAGCGCCTCTTGGTCCGGCCAGTCGGGCTGCTGCGCCGCAGGAAGGGAGCGCCAGGTGTTGCCACCAGTGTGGGTTTCAGCGTTCACGGTCACGCTGTCAACATTACGGGGTCCAGATGGCCGCCCAGCACCTTGCTCACGGATTGAGACGGCCTGACGCTTCCCGCCGATGGGCCTCTGACCAGCTTCTGAGCCGCCGCCGCTGCGAGCGCGACCAGCCGACAAGCGGTATCCAGCCAGCGTCCGGCCGCTGTCAGGCCGGACCGGCGACGCCGCGCCCGCGGCCGGTCGGCGCGCGCGCCCGGGCCCGGTGCCGAATACGTCACACCACGCGGCTCCGTGCCCGTATCCCCGCCCCGTGCCCCCCGCCCCGTGCACCGTGCACCGTGCCCCCTGGCCCGGCGCACCGTCCGGCCCGGTGCCCCGCTGCCCGGGCGGGCCATCGGGTAGGGTGCCGCCCATGTACGCGCAGCTGACCAGCGACTGGTGGTGGACCGCTCACTCGGCGGCCCACTGATCACGCGTATCTGACGACACCACGCGAAGGCCGCCCGAGGGGCGGCCTTCTCGCGTTCGCGGGCCGTTCCTCTCACTGAAGGAAGGCACCCCGCCATGTCCCACCCCACGGCGTCGCCCGCCGCGCCCGCTCTCATACGGCGGCTGCTGGCCGCCGACTGCCCACCGTTCGCCCTGCTCCGCCGCCGCACCCCGGGGCGCCCCGAGGACACCGTCGAGGTGCTGATCGGGCAGGTCACCGAGGTGCCACGGCTCGCGGGCATCCCGCTGCCCGCCACCGGCGCCAACGGCGGTCCCGGCGCGGGACGGGTGGCGGACGCGCTCGCGCTCATCCCGTTCCGGCAGATCAGCGAGCGCGGGTTCGAGGCACGCGACGACGGGACGCCGCTGGCCGTGCTGCGCCCCGAGGAGGCGTACGAGCTGCCGCTCGCCGAGCTGCTGGACGCGCTGCCCGCGCACGAGGTGCGGGTGGACGGCGGGGCGTTCGACGTCAGCGATGAGGAGTACGCCCGGGTCGTCGAGCGGGTCATCGAGGAGGAGATCGGCACCGGTGAGGGTGCCAACTTCGTCATCCGGCGGACCTTCGAGGGCGACATCCCCGGCTTCTGCGCCGCCGACGCGCTCGCGTTGTTCCGGCGGCTGCTGACCGGCGAGCGCGGCGCGTACTGGACGTATGTGGTGCGTACGGCGGAGCGGACGCTGGTGGGGGCGAGCCCCGAGGTGCATGTGCGGATGTCCGGCGAGACCGTCGTGATGAATCCGATCAGCGGCACCTACCGCTACCCGGAGCGGGGGCCCGACGCCGACGGGCTGCTCGCCTTCCTGCGGGACCGCAAGGAGGTGGAGGAGCTGTCGATGGTCGTGGACGAGGAACTGAAGATGATGTGCGCCGTGGGCGACCGGGGCGGCGTGGTGGTCGGCCCCCGGCTGCGGGAGATGGCGCATCTGGCACATACCGAGTACGAGTTGCGCGGGCGCAGCACGCTGGATGTGCGCGAGGTGCTGCGGGAGACGATGTTCGCCGCGACGGTCACCGGATCGCCGGTGCAGAACGCCTGCCGGGTGATCGCCCGCCACGAGCCCCCGGGCAGGGACGGGCGGGGCCGCGGCTACTACGCGGGGGCACTGGCGCTCATCGGCAGGGACGCGGGCGGGGCGCGTACCCTCGACTCGCCGATCCTGATCCGCACCGCCGACATCGACGGCGGGGGGCGGCTGCGGGTACCGGTCGGGGCGACGCTCGTCCGCCACTCCGACCCGCGCGGCGAGGTCGCCGAGACCCACGCGAAGGCGGCCGGGGTGCTCACGGCGCTCGGTGTGCGGCCCGCGCCGCCCTCGGCCGGGGACTCCGCACGGTCCCGGCTCGCCGACGACCCACGGGTGCGGGCCGCACTCGACGCCCGGCGCGCGGACCTCGCCCCGTTCTGGCTGCGCATGCGGACCGTCGAGCCGGAGACCGGCCTGGCCGGACACGCGCTGGTGATCGACGCCGAGGACACCTTCACGGCGATGCTGGCCCATCTGCTGTCCACCTCCGGGCTCCGGGTGGAGGTCAGGAGCTTCGCCGACCCCGGCCTGCGGGAGGCGGCCCTCACCCACCCCGGGCCGATCGTGCTGGGCCCAGGACCCGGCGACCCGAACGACTTCGGCGACCCGAAGATGCGGCTGCTGCGCGGGCTCACCGCCGAGCTGGTGCGCGGTCACGAGCACGGGCTGCTGGGCGTGTGCCTGGGCCACGAGCTGATCGCGAAGGAGCTGGGTCTTGAGATCGTACGGAAGGAGGCTCCGGCGCAGGGCGCCCAGGAGCGCATCGACTTCTTCGGGCGGCCGGAGACCGTCGGCTTCTACAACACGTTCACGGCACGCTGCGACGAGCAGGTCGTACGGGAACTGGCGATGCACCGCATCGAGCTGAGCCGGGACCAGGCGAGCGGCGAGGTGCACGCGCTGCGCGGCCCCGGCTTCGGCGGCCTGCAGTTCCACCCCGAGTCGGTCCTGACCTACAACGGCTCGGTCATCGTGGCCCAGGCGCTGGCGGCGGTGACGGTGGGGTAAGCCCCCGGGCCGGTTCCACCGGCCCGCGGGCGGCGGACAGGCCGGACAGGCGGGTGCGTCCGGTCCTGTCCGGCGTGTGCGGCCGCCCTCCCGGCCCGGGGACGGCTCCCGGTCAGCCGAAGAAGACCCCGGCCTCCGCGTAGAGCCTCGGGTCCACCGTCTTCAGCTTGGCGGTGGCCTCGGCCAGCGGGACGCGCACGATGTCGGTGCCGCGCAGCGCGACCATCACCCCGAACTCCTGATCGCGTACCGCGTCGATCGCGTGCAGCCCAAACCGGGTGGCCAGCCAGCGGTCGAACGCGCTCGGCGTGCCGCCGCGCTGGACATGGCCGAGCACGGTGGTACGGGCCTCGTTGCCGGTGCGCCGCTCGATCTCCTTCGCCAGCCACTCGCCGACGCCGGAGAGCCGGACGTGACCGAAGGAGTCCAGCGAACCGTCTTTGAGCACCATCTCGCCGTCCTTGGGCGTGGCGCCCTCGGCGACGACGACGATCGGCGCGTAGCGGACCTTGAAGCGGGAGTCGACCCAGCCGCAGATCTGGTCGACGTCGAAGCGCTGCTCGGGGATGAGGATGACGTTGGCGCCACCCGCCAGGCCCGAGTGCAGGGCGATCCAGCCCGCGTGGCGGCCCATGACCTCCACGACGAGGACCCGCATATGGGACTCGGCGGTGGTGTGCAGCCGGTCGATGGCCTCGGTGGCGATGTTGACGGCGGTGTCGAAGCCGAAGGTGTAGTCGGTGGCGGACAGGTCGTTGTCGATGGTCTTCGGCACGCCGACGCAGGGGATGCCGTATTCGTCCGAGAGTCGCGCCGCGACGCCGAGGGTGTCCTCGCCCCCGATCGTGATCAGCGCGTTGACCTCATATTTGGTGAGGTTCTCCTTGATCCGGCGGATGCCGTTCTCCACCTTGAGTGGGTTGGTGCGCGACGATCCGAGGATGGTCCCGCCACGCGGCAGGATGCCCCGCACGGCGGGGATGTCGAGCGGCACGATGTCACCGTCGAGCGGTCCTCGCCAGCCGTCCCGGAACCCGGCGAACTCGTAGCCGTACTCCTGCACGCCCTTGCGCACCACGGCGCGGATGACCGCGTTGAGCCCGGGGCAGTCACCACCACCGGTCAGTACTCCGACCCGCATCGCATCTTCCCTTCTCCGTGAGTGACCCGATCTGGCGGCCACGCTAACGGTGATCCAGGTCACAGAGGATGGGGCGGAGGGTTAATTCCGTTGCTCTCCAAGCGAGTTGCGCCGCGGCGTTCACTCATACGAGGCACGGCCGGCCGGCATACGGGCACGGGGCGGGCGGGCACGGGCGCGGAGCCCCCGGCGGGAAGACCGCGGCGCCGTGGTCAGGCGCCGTCGTCCAGGCCGCGCTCGATGGCGTAGCGCACCAGCTCCACCCGGTTGTGCAACTGCAACTTCCCGAGGGTGTTCTGGACGTGGTTCTGCACCGTGCGGTGCGAGATGACCAGACGTTCGGCGATCTGCTTGTACGAAAGGCCCTTGGCGACCAGGCGCAGCACCTCGGTCTCCCGGTCGGTGAGGCGCGGAGCGCTCGGCTCGTTGGGGGCCGCCGGGGCCGGGTCGGTCGCCAGCCGCCGGTATTCGCCGAGTACGAGCCCGGCGAGCCCGGGGGTGAACACCGGCTCGCCGGCCGCCGTTCTGCGCACCGCGTCCAGCAGCTCGCTGGTGGACGCGGACTTCAGCAGATACCCGGTGGCGCCGGACTTCACGGCCTCCAGCACATCGGCGTGCTCGCCGCTCGCCGACAGCACCAGCACGCGCAGCGCCGGGTTGGCGCCCACCAGTTCCTTGCAGACCCGCACTCCGGGCAGCCCGGGGAGGTTGAGGTCGAGAACCAGGACGTCGGGCTCGGCCGCGGCGGCTCTGCGGATGGCCTGCGGCCCGTCGCCCGCCGTGGCCACCACATCCAACCCGGCCTCGGCCAGGTCCCGGGCGACCGCGTCCCGCCACATCGGGTGGTCGTCCACCACCATGACCCGTACAGCCCGAGACTCGTTCATCGTGCGTCCTCTCTCCCCCGCGGAACTCTCAACTCCACCTCGGTGCCCTGTCCGGGGACGGACACCAGGTCGGCACTGCCGCCCAGGTCGCGCAGCCGCCCGCGGATGGACAGGGCGACCCCGAGCCGCCCTTCCCGCTCCGCGTCCGCCAGCCGCCCCTCCGGGATGCCGGGGCCGTCATCGCGCACGGTGACGATCACCGCCTCGGGCTCGTCCTCGACCAGAATCCATGCCTGGGCCCCCTCACCGGCGTGCTTGCGCACATTGTCCAACGCGGCGCTGACCGCCCCGGCCAGCTCCGCCGCCGCCCCGGCGGGGAGCAGCACCGGGGCACCGGGCTCGGCGAAGGAGACCTTGGCCCCGGCATGCGGCGCGAGCAGCGCCCGCAGGTCGCACGGGGCCGTGCCGCCCACGCCGTCCACGCATCCGACCGGCCCCGCCTCCGACCCGGTGGGCGGCGGACCGCCGTCGAGTACGGCATCGGGCCCGGCGTGCGCGTCGCGGCTTCGGGGCACGAGGCCACTGGAGACCAGCGTGCGCAGCGCGACCTCCTGCTCGCCCGCCATCCGCCCCAGCTCGGCCGCCTCGCCACCGATCGCGACGCCCCGCCGCTGCACCATGGCGAGCACCTGGAGGACGCTGTCGTGGATGTCGCGGGCCAGCCGCTCGCGCTCGCGGGTCGCCGCCTCGATCTGCAGGGCGCGGGCGAGGGTGCGCTCACTGGCGCGGGCCACCTCGACCACGTAACCGATCGCCACGCTGGCCACCCACACCAGGAGCACGTTGTGCACGGTGTTCTGAGCGAAGGCGCCCCGCTCGATGATGTTGGCCACGCCGACGACCGCCGACGCCACGGCGCCCCAGCGCCAGCCGCCCTTGATGGCGAAGCCGAGCACCGCGCCCGCCGTCCATATCGACGGAAGCGTGGGCCCCCCGTCGACGATCCGCTGATGGGTGTCCACGAGCGGGGTCAGCAGGATGCCGACGATCGCGACGCTCAGATCGACGATCAGGAAGCGCTTGGTGCAGCGCTCGGCCGAGGCGACCGTGCGCCACGTGAAGGCCATCCAGCCGACAAGCAGCAGCATGTAGGCGCCAGCGCCCAGCGGGTGGTCGTACTCGTCGTAGGCGAACGCGTAGAGCATGAGCGCGTAAAGCGCGGTCAGCACGCGGTACCCGGTCAGGGCCCGCCACAAGGGCTGCTCCACGGACATCCGCACCACGCGGTCACGCTTCGGTTGCTGAGCCATCTCCCCCACCCCGCTGGGCGCGCTCACCCCCGCCGGTGCCATGACCGGTCCGGCCGCGCCGTCCTGCTCGGCCCCACTCGACCAGGCGGAGTCCGCCTAGGACCCCTTGGCTGCCTTCGCCGCCTTTGCCGCCTTCGCTGCTTTCTCTTCCTCCGCCTGCTTCTTCGCCGCCTCCGCGAGCTGCCGCTTGGCGGCGGTCGCGTAGATGTCGACGTACTCCTGGCCGGAGAGCTTCATGATCTCGTACATCACCTGGTCGGTGACCGAACGAAGGATGAACCGGTCCCCGTCCATCCCGTGGTACCTGCTGAAATCCAGTGGCTTGCCGATCCGGATGCCCGGCCGCATCAGCTTCGGCATCACCTTGCCGGGCGGCTGGATCTTCTCGGTGTCGATCATCGCGACGGGGATCACCGGCGCCCCGCTGGCCAGCGCGACCCGCGCGAGGCCACCGGGCTTGCCCCGGTAGAGCCGCCCGTCCGGCGACCGGGTGCCCTCGGGGTAGATACCGAACAGCTCACCCCGCGCCAGCACGTCGATGCCGCTCTTGATCGCGGCCTCGCCCGCGCCACGCCCGCCCGAGCGGTCCACCGGCAGCTGGCCGACGCCCTTGAAGAAGGCGGCGGTCATCTTGCCCTTGACCCCGGGGGAGGTGAAGTACTCCGCCTTCGCGATGAAGGTGACCTTCCGGTCGAGCATCGCGGGCAGGAAGAACGAATCCGAGAACGAGAGGTGATTGCTCGCGAGAATGGCGGGGCCCTCGCTGGGGATGTTCTCCAAGCCCTCCACCCAGGGGCGGAAGGCAAGCTTCAGCGACCCGCCGATGGACAGCTTCATTGCGCCGTAGAACAACCGAGGACCTCCTGTAGCTGACGAGGAGACCTTAACCCGACACGCGGCCCCGCTCTCGCCCGGCGTTCAGGGCCCACGGGTGGTGGCCGCGGCCGGGAAGCCGGTCGGCGGCACGCGCCCGCCCCGCTCCGTCCCCGCCTCACCTCGTGCCTGGCGGGGGCGGGGGGACGGCCTCGGGCAAGGTCCCATCCGGGACGCCGACCGATCTATCCGAGGTGCGGCGCTCCGCGTACGCTGAGGTACCAACCGCCCGGCCGCGCCCGGCCCCTGACCGAAACGGAGATCCCGGTGCCGCTGCTTCCTGGAGCCGAGCCGTTCCGCCACGAAGGCGGACAGACCGGCGTGCTTGTCTGTCACGGCTTCACCGGCTCCCCGCAGTCCGTCCGGCCCTGGGCCGACTCCCTCGCCGAGCGCGGTTACACCGTCTCGCTGCCGCTGCTGCCCGGTCACGGCACCCGCTGGCAGGATCTGGCGCTCACCGGCTGGCAGGACTGGTACGCGGAGGTGGACCGGGAGCTGCGGCGGCTGACCAAGACCTGCGAGCGGGTCTTCCTGTGCGGCCTTTCCATGGGCGGCGCGCTCGCGCTGCGGCTCGCGGCCAGGCATGGCGCGGCGGTCAGCGGACTCGCGCTGGTCAACCCGGCGAACAAGATGCACGACGTGGCGGCCAGGGCGCTGCCGGTGGTCCGCCATCTGGTCCCCTCCACGAAGGGCATCACGAGCGACATCGCCAAGCCCGGCTGCGAGGAGGTCGGCTACGACCGCGTCCCGCTGCACGCGGCGCACTCGCTGCGGACCTTCTTCCGCCTTGTCGACGCCGAGCTTCCGCAGGTCACCCAGCCGTTGCTGCTGCTGCACAGCCCGCAGGACCATGTCGTGCCGCCGATCGACTCGGCGCGCATCCTCAGCCGGGTGTCGTCCACGGACGTCACCGAGCGGCTGCTGGAGCGCAGCTTCCACGTGGCCACGCTGGACTTCGACGCTGAGCAGATCTTCGCCGACACCCACACCTTCATCGACCGGCTGACGGGCGTCAGCATGCCGGGCAGGGTGGGTTAGGCCATGGCGTGGGCTGAGGGAAGGACGCGGGGCAGTGACGGAGCGTGACGCGAACGCGGACCGCGAGCCGGATCAGACCCCGGCCGGGGGCCGGCCTGGCGGCGAAGGCGTGACCGGTGGCGGGGCGACTCGCGACCGGGCGTCCGCCGAGGCCGCCGAGCGGGCGTCCGCCGACGGCGCGGCGGGCCCGGCCGCGGGCGACGGCGAGCCGCGCGACCGTACGCCGGACGGCGACCGGACGGCGGAAGGCCCGGAGCCGGGGGAAGCCTCGCCTCGTGAGCGCGCGGCCGAGGACCGTCCCGTCGCCGAGGACGGCTCGGCCGGGACCGAGGACACCGCCTGGGCCGAGATCGTCGCCGCGTACGGCGAGGAGCCGCCGGACCCGCCGGGTATCGCCCCGTGGCCGAGGGCAGAGGGCCTGACCGAGAAGGACCTGCCTGGCCGGGAGATCGCGCCGGGGAAGCCCGACAAGACCCTCGGCGGCGCCCCGGACAGCACTCAGCCCTCCAGCCTGACGGGTTTCGAGGACCTGGACGACCCCGACGCGGACGAGCCCGCCACCAAGGCGGCGCGGCCCGTGGGCAGCTTCGTGGTCTTCGCGCCCGGCGTGGGCCCGCGCGACTGGGAACCGGCCGAGCCGTCGGAGGATGACTTCGACGCGACGGACGAGGGCCACTTCGTGCCCCCAGAGCCGCCTCCCCTCCCGCACTCCGACACCACCTCGCGCTTCGCCTGGCTGGCCGTCCTCGGCGGTCCGCTGCTGCTGCTCCTCATGGTGGTGTTCCAGCAGGAGTTCACGTGGTGGATCACCACCCTGGGCGTCGGCGGCTTCCTCGGCGGGTTCGCGACGCTGGTCATGCGGATGAAGGACGACGGGGACGAGGAAGACGAGGACCCGGGGCGGGGCGCGGTCGTCTAGCGGCCGGGCCGCGCTCCTGCCGGGGCCGTGCCCGTGTCGGTCGGCGCCCGTTCCGTGCCCGTGTCGGTCGGCGCCCCCGTCCGTGCGTCGCGGACCGCGGGTGCGTCGCGGCTGGTCGCGCAGTTCCCCCCGCCCCAGACGGGGCACAGCCTCCGCGCCGTGCCCGTGTCGGTCGGCGCCCCCGTCCGTGCGTCGCGGACCGCGGGTGCGCCGCGGCTGATCGCGCAGTTCCCCCCGCCCCAGACGGGGCACAGCCCCGGGCTGCTCCCCTTTGGCCTGACGGCCTTCCGGGCACGCGTGGTCCGGCGGATCAGCCCGGCGCGTGGCCGGTGGGCGGCAGTCTGAGGGCGGCCAGGACCGGAAGGTGGTCCGTCGCCGCTCTCAGGTCCCCTGGACGCACGCCCGGCAGCCCCGTCGGCACCCCGCAGCCGAGCACCTGAACGCCCTCCGTGGTCAGGATCGCGTCGATGCGCCGGCGGGGGTCGTCCGGTGTCGAGGTGTGTTCGCCACCCCACGGCTCGGCCGCCCAGGCGTCCCGCAGCGGACCGGTCAGGCGCCGGAACGCCGGGCCGGAGGGCGGCTCGTTGAGATCGCCCGCGGCGACGGCGTGCGGGGCGTCGAGCGCGGCGAGGCGGCCGAGCAGGGCCTCCGCCTGGGCGGGGCGCTCGGCGGCCGCGAGGCTCAGATGGCAGCTGAGTACGCCGAGTCTGACCGAGCCGAAGCGCAGCACGGCTGCCGCGAAGCCCCGCCGGTGCAGCCCTGGTGAGCGTGGCAGCACCACCTCTTCGGTGTGCTCGACGTGCGCGCGCAGCGAACTGAGGATCATCGGGCCCGTGGTGGTGGCGCCGCCGGTGACGTACACGAGGCCGGTGTCGCGGGCCAGCCGCGCCGCCGCCTTCCGCCAGCGGAAGAACCGCGGGGCCTCCTGGACGCACACCACGTCGGGGGCGGTGGCGCGGATCACCCGGGCCAGCGCGCGCCGGTCATCGCGCAGTGAGCGGACGTTGTAGCTGAGCACCCGGACGACGACGGAGCCGTCCGGCTCCGTGCGGGACGCGGGCAGGTCGGGCTGTTCTCTCCGTGGGGCCGTGACGGTCACTACACCACTCCAGAGCTGAGACGGGACTCTGTCATTCCCTACCTGTGATTCCGTGCGTGCGGTTCCGTGCCTGTAGTTCCGCACATGTGGTTCCGTACATGTGCTTCCATGCGTGGGATTCCATGCGTGGGATTCCACGAGTGTCATTCCGCACGCGCCACTCAGCACGTGCCATTCCACACGCGTATTCCACACCTGTCACCGGAGCGACGGCATACGGGGGGCGACACGTACGGGGATGTCACGTACGCGTCGTCCCCCTATGTGACGCCCCCGTACGACCCTTGCTCGGTGCGGGTGTTCACCGACGCGCCGTACGGGCCGGGCCGTACGCGGTGCGGGTGGTGCGCCGTCGGAGCCTGTGCGGGCGCCGGGGTGGCCCGGGCCCGCGGAGGGGGCCGCTCAGCCCTGGCGGGCGAGGTCGGCCGCGCCGACGAGTCCGGCCTTGCCGCCGAGCTGCGCGGCGAGGACCTGGGCGTGCGGCCGCCACTGGCCGCCCACGAGCCAGCGCCGGAACGACTTGCGGATCGGGTCGAGGACGAGGTCGCCCTCGTCGGAGACGCCGCCGCCGACGATGAAGGCGGACGGGTCGAAGAGCGAGGCGAGATCGGCGAGACCGGCGCCCGCCCAGCGGGCGAGTTCGCGGAAGGAGTCGACGGCGACCGGGTCGCCGTTCCGCGCGGCCAGACTGATGTGCTTGCCCTCGATGCCGGCCGGAGTGCCGTCGCCGAGGCCGAGGAGGTAGGCCGCGTTCTCCGGGGTGGCGGCGGCGCGCTGGGTCGCGTAGCGGACGAGCGCCCGCCCGGACGCGTACTGCTCCCAGCAGCCCTGGCTGCCGCAGCCGCACAGCAAACCGTCCGGGACCACCCGGATGTGGCCGAACTCGCCCGCGACGCCGAAGCGGCCACGGCGCAGCTTGTTGCCGATGATGACGCCGCCGCCCAGACCGGTGCCGAGCGTGATGCAGATGACGTCCTCGTGGCCCTGGCCCGCGCCGAACTTGTACTCGCCCCACGCGGCCGCGTTGGCGTCGTTCTCCACGACGACCGGCAGCCCGACGCGCTGCTCGACCTTGTCCTTCAGTGCCTCATGGCGCCAGTTGATGTTCGGCGCGAAGAGCACGGTGGCGCGCTTGTCGTCCACGTATCCGGCGGCGCCGATACCGACAGCCTCCACCTCGTGGCTCGCGCTCACGGTGCGCACCGCGTCCGCGATGGCGTCGACGACGCCTTCAGGGGTCGACGGGGTCGGCACCTTGCACGTGTCGAGAATCGTGCCCTCTTCGTCGACCACGCCAGCTGCGATCTTGGTGCCGCCGATGTCGACGCCGATGGTGAGTCCCATGTGTCCCTCAGTATTCGGTCGAACCCCGCCGCGCATAACCGTACCGGAGGGCCGCCTCAATCGAGGTCGATGTGTTCACTTCCTGGAGGCACATCGTCCCGCCCGCCGTGTCGCTCGCTCCCGGCGGGTGAGGTATCCGCGTCCCCGTGCGCGGTTTTGGCGTCATCCCGTGTCCAGCGCTGCTCCTGCCCGATGACCGCCGCACGATAGGCCGCGAGCAGCTCGGACCCGGCGCTGGCGAGGTGGTCGAAGACATCGGGATTGCGCTCGATCACGGGCTCCACGGCGGCCTTCGCCTGCCCTATGAGCTGCTGGACGACGCCCTGGGTGGCCAGGCCCGCGATCGGGCCTTGAAGTGAGGAGAGCTTGTTGGTGACGGCTTCCGCCAACTTCCGCAACTCTTCGGCGGCACTGCCCGGGGGCTGTCCGTAGCGGGCCCGTCGCCGTGCGCGTTCGGCGGCGAGGTCCTCGGCGCAGGCACGCTCCCACGCTCCGGGGTCGGGCGCCGCCTTGGCCGCGCTCTCGTTGTCCGTTCCCTGGCCTGGTTCGCTGTTCGGCCCGGTCGCGGCCCCGGTCGCGTCCGGGCGCTCGGTGGCATCGCTCATGGCAGACTCCTGCGGCGGTGCGGCTGGCTGATCGGCACGGTCGGCCCGACCGGCCCGGCCTGTTGTGGCCGTCGTTCCCGACGTTACCCGAATGGCGGTGCGCCGTTCAGAGTGTCCTGGGCCACTGGCCCGGATCGGGTGCGAAGCGGACCCGGAGCTCTCCGTCGCGCAGCTCCGCCCCGGAGACGGTGCAGCGACGCAGGGCGGACGGCAGGGACAGCACGCGCCGGAAGTGTCCGACGCTGACGACGAGTTCGTCGCCGCGCCGCACCAGCCCGAGATCGTCGCGTTCGGCGCCCTCCAGCGGCAGCCGCCACACCAGCAGGCCGTCGTCGGTGATCCGGTCCTCGACGGTCCAGGGATCGGCGGCGGGCTGGTCCGGCCGCTCGTCCGGGGCGCCGATGGCGTCGGCGAGCAGGCCGAGGTCGTCCAGTCCGCGCGGATCGCGGCCGAGGTGGGGCAGTTCGCGTACGGGAACCGGGCGGATGCCGTTCTCCTCGTACGACGTCCTCAACTCCTTCAGCGCGGCTTGCTGTTGGCCGGAGGCGGCGGCGAGCCAGGGATCGGCCGAGCCGGTGGGCAGCAGCTTGTTGGCGATCACCGCGTCCACCCGGCAGCCGTGCAGGGCGAGACCGGCGCGGGCGGCACGCAGCGCTCGCGCGGCGAGCGGCCCGGGTTCGGCGACGAGCCGTACGGTCACGGGTTCCGCCTCGGTCACCCGCCGCACGGCGGCCAGTTCGAGCTGCCAGCCCTCGACGGCTTCGTACAGCCGCTGCGCGGGCGCGGGGACGCCCGCGAGCTGCGCCAGGACGGGGCGCAGCGCGCGGGCCGCCTGCCGCTCGGGGGGCAGCAGACGGCGCAGGTAGCGGCTGACCTGTTCGGGCAGGGCGAGCAGCGCGACCGCGTCGGGGGCGGGCGGCATGTCGACGACGAGTACGTCCCAGGCGGCGGGTTGGCCGCTCTCGCTCCGGTCACCGTCCGGCTGGGCGCCTGTCGCGTTCTGCCGCTCGCGGGCGTCGCGCGCCCGCTCATGCGCGGTCCGTACGGCGGAGAGCAGGGCGAACGCCTCCGCGCCGGGAAGCTCGGTGGACTCCTCCGGCTCCAGGGGGTTCGCGCCGAGGAAGTCGAGGACGGTGCGGGCACGTTCCTGCACGGCGGTCAGCTCGGCGCGGAAGTACTCCCCGGTGGCGACGCGCGCCGCCCACAGGCCGGGGGCGGTCTCGACGGGCGTCGTCCAGGCGGCGCGCCCCGGGGCTTCGCCGGACGCCGCGCCCGGTGCGTACGGAGCGCGCGACGGCGCCCCGGTCCCGGCCGCGTCGCCGTCCGTCTGGAACATCTCGTCGAGCACACCGCCGCGGTCGGTGGTGAGCAGCAGGGTGCGGCTCCCGGAGCGGGCCGCCGCCAGGGCGGTCGCCGCGGCGACCGTGCTGCGGCCGCTGCCGCCGAGGCCGGTGACGAGGATGGTGCGCATGTGCCGGTCAGTTCGCAGTGCCGCTCTCCACACGCGTCTTCAACCCCGCCAGCGCCCGGTCGATGATGACCTTCTCGGCCTTGCGCTTGATCATGCCGAGCATGGGGATCTTCACGTCCACGGTGAGCTGGTACGTCACCTCGGTGCGCTTGCCGCCGTCGATCGGGGCGAGGCTGTACGAGCCGTCGAGCGAGCGCAGCATCTGGGACTTGACCAGCGACCAGCTCACGTCGTTGGGCCCGGACCAGGTGTACGCGAGCGTGTGGTCGTCCTTGATCGCTCCGGCGTCGAGGAGCAGCCTTACCTGCTCGGCCCGGCCCTGGTCGTCTTTCGCGAGGACTTCGGCCTCTTTGACCTCGCCGGTCCACTCCGGGTAACGGTCGAAGTCGGCGATCACCCCCATCACGTCGGCCGGGGCCGCCTCAATCGTGATGCTTGAGCTGGTGTGTTCCGCCATCGCCGTGGCTCCTCCATACCGGTCCGCCGCCTCGTGTCCCTGCCGCTGAAGGCTACCGCGCGTGGCTCGAACGGCAGACCGCCGGTGACCGGCTGGGCGGCGGGGCACTCGGCCGGCGCCCCAGCGGCCGCCCAGCGGTGGGGCGGCGGGCCGGAGCTCAGCGGGCGGCTGGTCACCATTCGAGTGCCCAGGGCGTGCCGGTCGACGCGAAGTGGCCCACGTTGACGCACTCCGTGGCGCCAATCCGCATCCGGCGGGCGAGGGGCTGGTGGACGTGGCCGAAGAGGGCGTACCGGGGCCGTGTCGCGTGGATGGCGTCCAGGAGGGCGGAGCTGCCGCGCTCGAAGCGGCGGGCGACCGTGTCGTAGCAGAGCTCGGCCACGTCGGGCGGGATGTGCGTACAGAGCACGTCGACCTCGCCGAGGGCCGCGATCTTCGCGGCGTACGTCTCGTCGTCGATCTCGTAGGGGGTACGCATCTGTGTGCGCAGCCCGCCGCCGACGAAGCCGAAGACGCGGCCGCCGATCTCCACGCGTTCGCCGTCGAGGACGGTGGTCCCGGGTTTGACGTAGTCGGGCCACAGACTCGGGATGTCCACATTGCCGTAGGTGGCGTACGTCGGAGTGGGAAAGGCCGGGAAGAGTTCGGCGTACTGCCTGCCCACGGCCGCTTCGATGACGGCCTCGCGTCCGCCCGCCGCCTCCACGGACGCCCAGAGCCGACGCCCGAGTTCACGGGCCTCCGCGAACCGGCGCGCGGTGCGCAGCTCCACGATGCGGTGCGCGTTCTCCACTCCGAACAAGTCGGGGAAAATGCCGCGCGAGTGATCCGCGTAGTCCAGGAAGAGCACCAGATCGCCGAGACAGATCAGGGCGTCGGCACCGTCTCCCGCCTTTTTGAGAGCTTGACTGTTGCCATGCACATCACTGACCACGTGGACTCGCATGCGGGTCACTTTAAGCCCGTGAGACCTCTCGCTGAAAGCGTCCCTCACCTGCGGTTATTTCCACGCCGACCGGCTTTGCCACTACCCTTCGCAAAGGAGCCGCACGATGTGTGACGCATAAAACATCTAGGCGCGACCCCCTATCCCGGAGGCCATACCGATGGGTAACGTCCGGGCAGCCCCACACTCCCCCGCCACCCCCGCCTGATCTTGGACCGCAGCCGACGTAGCACGCCACAGTGACGTGGCGCCGGCGCCCGACGAGGAGCAGCAGTCTTGCGCGAGTTCAGCCTTCCGGCCCTCTACGAAGTACCGGCCGACGGCAATCTGACGGACCTCATCCGGCGCAACGCCGCCCAGCACCCGGATGTCACGGTCCTCGGCCGCAAGGTCGGCGGTCGCTGGCAGGACGTCTCGGCCGCCGCCTTCCTCGCCGAGGTACGAGCCGCGGCGAAGGGCCTGATCGCCTCCGGCGTACAGCCGGGCGACCGGGTGGGCCTGATGTCCCGTACCCGCTACGAGTGGACCCTCCTCGACTTCGCGATCTGGAGCGCGGGCGCGGTCACCGTGCCGGTGTACGAGACCAGCTCGGCCGAGCAGATCCAGTGGATTCTCGGCGACTCCGGTGCCGTGGCGTGCCTGGTCGAGACCCCTGGCCACGAGGCCGTCGTCGAGTCCGTACGCGACGGACTGCCCGCCCTCGCCAACATCTGGCAGATCGAGCGGGACGCGGTCGCCGTCCTTGAGGCGGCGGGCCAGGGCGTCACCGAGCAGGCCGTGGACGAGCGCGGCTCGTTGGCGACCGCGGACTCCCCCGCCACCATCGTCTACACCTCGGGGACCACCGGCCGCCCCAAGGGCTGCGTGCTGTCGCACCGCAGCTTCTTCGCCGAGTGCGGCAACGCCGTCGAGCGGCTGAAGCCGATCTTCAAGACCGGCGAGTCCTCGGTCCTGCTCTTCCTCCCCGTCGCGCACGTCTTCGGCCGGCTGGTGCAGGTGGCCGCCGTGCTCGCGCCGATCAAGCTCGGCCACGTCGCCGACATCAAGAACCTCACCGACGAACTCGCCACGTTCCGGCCCACCCTGGTGCTCGGCGTGCCGCGCGTCTTCGAGAAGGTCTACAACTCGGCGCGGGCGAAGGCCCAGGCGGACGGCAAGGGCAAGATCTTCGACAAGGCGGCCGACTGCGCCATCGCGTACAGCCGCGCCCAGGACACCCCGGGCGGCCCGTCGCTCGGCCTGCGGTTCAAACACAAGGTCTTCGACCGGCTGGTCTTCAGCAAGCTGCGCGCGGTGCTCGGCGGCCGGGCCACGCACGCGATCTCCGGCGGCGCGCCGCTGGGCGAGCGGCTGGGGCACTTCTACCGGGGCATCGGCTTCACGGTGCTGGAGGGATACGGCCTGACGGAGTCCTGCGCGGCGACCACGTTCAACCCGTGGGACCGGCAGAAGATCGGCTCGGTCGGCCAGCCGATGCCGGGCTCCGTGGTGCGCATCGCGGACGACGGCGAGGTGCTGCTGCACGGCGAGCACCTGTTCAGCGGCTACTGGAACAACGAGGCCGCCACCGCCGACGCGCTGTCCGACGGCTGGTTCCACACCGGTGACGTCGGCACTCTCGACGAGGACGGCTATCTCACGATCACCGGCCGTAAGAAGGAGATCATCGTGACGGCGGGCGGCAAGAACGTCGCCCCTGCCGTCATCGAGGACCGCATCAGGGCGCACGCGCTGGTCGCCGAGTGCATGGTGGTGGGCGACGCACGGCCGTTCGTCGGCGCGCTCGTCACGCTGGACGAGGAGTTCCTGCCGCGCTGGGCCGAGGAGCACGGCAAGCCCGCCGGTGTCACCGCCGCCGAACTCCGCACCGACGCCGATCTCCTGGCCGAGGTGCAGCGCGCGGTGGACGACGGGAACGCAGCGGTCTCCAAGGCCGAGTCGGTCCGCAAGTTCCGCATCCTGCCGACCCAGTTCACCGAGGACTCGGGCCATGTGACGCCGTCGCTGAAGCTGAAGCGCAATGTGGTCGCCAAGGACTTCGCCGACGAGATCGAGGCCATCTACCGGGGCTGACCGGTGCGGTGACGCCCGCGGTCTCCGGGGGCCGGGGCCACCCACGCCGCCGCAAGGGCCGGGTTCTCCCGGCCCTTGCGGCGTTCGCGCATCCGTTTCCGTAGCGCCTCCGCCTCGGTGTCCGGCGCCGAGGCGGTGACACCGGCACCGGCGCCCGGAGCGGCGCCACACGCGGCGCGGCGCGCCGCCCTCACAGCAGCGCGCTCAGCCGGTCCGCCAGCAGGTCCCAGCGCCAGCGCTCCTCGACCCAGGACCGGCCCCTCGCGCCCATCCGCCGCCGCAGCCCCGGGTCGTCGAGGAGGGCCGTGATCCGGTCCGCCGCGTCCTCGGCGGAGCCACCGCGCACCACCCACCCCGTCTCGCCGTCGAGCACGGCGTCCGGCGCGCCGCCGGAGTCCCCCGCGACGACGGGAAGCCCGGTCGCGGACGCCTCCAGGTAGACGATGCCGAGGCCCTCCACGTCGAGGCCGCCGCGCCGGGTGCGGCACGGCATCGCGAAGACGTCGCCCGCCCCGTAGTGTGCGGGCAGTTCCTCCGACGGCACGGGGCCGGTGAACCGCACGGAGCCGGTCACGCCGGTCTCGCGCGCCAGCCGTTCCAGCTCGCCGCGGTACGGGCCGCCGCCGACGATCAGCAGCACGGCGTCGGGCACCCGGCGCAGGATGCGCGGCAGCGCCAGGATCAGCGTGTCCTGCCCCTTGCGCGGCACGAGACGGGAGACGCACACCACGACGGGCCGCTCCGCCAGCCCGAGCCTGGCCCGGATCTCCTCGCCCCCTGAGCCGGGGTGGAAGGTCTTCTCGTCGACGCCGGGCGGGAGCTGGACCATGCGGGCGGCGGCGCGCTCGGTGAGCGCTCCGGAGATCTTGGAGCGGGTGTACTCGCCGAGGTAGGTGACCGTGTCGGTTCCCTCGCCGATCCGGCGCAGCAGCTGCCTGGCGGCGGGCAGCTGGGCCCAGCCCGCCTCGTGGCCGTGCGTGGTGGCGACCAGCCGTCCGGCGCCCGCGGCGCGCAGCGCGGGCGCCATCAGGCCGAGCGGGGCCGCCGCCCCGAACCACACCGAGGAGCAGCCGTGCCCGCGCAGCAGTTCCGTCGCGCGGCGGGTGACCCGGGGGGTGGGCAGCAGCATGGTCGTACGGTCCCGGACGACGGTGAAGGGCTGCGCGGCGTCGAAGCGGGCACACGCCGCCGCGCCCTCCTGGCCCCGCTTCCAGGTGCTGGCGTACACGACGACCCGGGCCGGATCGAGGCGCAGCGCGATGTTGTGCAGAAACGTCTGGATGCCGCCGGACCGGGGCGGGAAGTCGTTCGTGACGATCAAAGTCTTGTCCATCGCCGCAGAGAGTACCGGCTACGGCAGACCCCACCGGCGCACTCCGCTGACGCGGCCCGACCGCGCCGCCGCGAGCACGGCGAGGCACTGCAGACCGGCGCTCACGGCCATCGCCAGGCACACCCCGGGCAAGCCGAACCGCGACAGGCCGTACGCGAACGGCAGTTGGACGACCGCTCCGGCCAGCGTGACGCGCAGCATCAGCGGGCTGCCGCCGCTTCCCTCGAAGAGGCCGCCGAGCGCGATGAAGCAGGACAGGAACAGCAGATACGGGCCGAGGCACCGCAGGAACAGCGCCCCGTGCGCCGCCACGTCCGGTGCGGCCCCGAAGGCCCGCATCACCCAGGGGGCGGCGATCAGCAGCAGGACGGCGGCGGCCGCCCCCAGCCCGGCGCCCAGCAGCAGCGCCTGCCGTCCGATCGCGGCCAGCTCCGCCGCGACCGGTGACCGGGGGCGCACTCCGCTCCCCGCCTCGGCGCCCAGCGTGCGCGCGGTGTGGATCGCGGCGGCCTGGCGCACGGCGTAGAAGGCCATCGTGGCCACGTACATCGCCTTCGTGGCGATGCCGTACGCGGCGACCTGGGTCACCCCGAGCCGCGCCACGATCGCGACGAGCGCCAGCGAACCGGCCATCCGCACCAGGAAGTCGGCGGACATCGGCAGCCCGGTCGCCGCTGTCCTGCGCAGCGCGGTGACCGTGGGCGTGGCGGGGCGGACGCCGCGTGCCTCCCGTACGAGCCGGTTGCGGCGCAGCGCCAGGCACCCGGCGGCCAGCGCGACCGACCGGCCGAGGACGGTGGCGACCGCCGCGCCGCGTACGCCCAGTTCGGGCAGGCCGAGCAGGCCGAAGATGAACAGCGGGTCGAGGACGAGGATCAGCGCGTTGGCGAGGAAGGCGAGCCGCATCGGTGTGCGGGTGTCGCCCGCGCCCTTCAGCACGCCGTCGAGGACGTTCTGGGCGAAGAAGACGGCGATGCCGGGCAGGGAGACCGTGAAGTACCCGATGGCGAGGGCGAGCACGGGCCCGTCGCGGCCGCCGAGCACCAGCCGGGCGAGGGGCTCGCGCAGCGCCCAGCCGCCGATGGCGACGGCCGGGGTGAGCAGCGCGCACAGGGCCCAGCCGCCCCGGACGGCGGCGCGCAGGGCTGCCGGGTCGCGGGCTCCGGCGGCATGTGCGACGAGCACGGTGGTGCCGGTCCCGGCCATCAGGATCACGCCGAGCAGCAGGTTCTCGACGTTGGTGGCGACGGCGACGGCGGCGACCGCGGCTCCGCCGAGCCGGGCGACCCAGACCATGTTGACGATCCCCGCCACCACCCCGGCCAGCAGCTCGAAGTAGACCGGGAAGGCGAGCTTGACGAGCGTCTCGCGATGGCCGTTGGGCGCCATGCCGCGCCGCGCCCCACGCCGAGCGCCGCTGGGGCCCCGCACACCTCTCGTGATCTTCGAACCCCTCACGCCCCCACGCTCCCCACGCCTCTCACTGATACCTCGAAACGATGTACCGCGATGAGAGGTATCATGGGAGGCGACCACCGGGCAAGGGCGGACGGGCGCGACGAAGGGACGGCGTACGGGGTGCTGGAGCTGACGATCCTCGGCTTTCTCCATGACGAGCCGCTGCACGGCTACGAGCTCAAGGAGCGCATCAAGGGGCTGAGCGGCCATGTCCGGCCGGTCAGCGACGGCGCCCTGTATCCGGCGATCAACCGCCTGGTGAAGAGCGGTCTTGTGGAGCAGCGCACGGAGCCCGGTACGGGCGCCGCCCCGCGCCGCATCCTGTCCCTCACCGGCGAGGGCCGCGCGGCGCTGCTGGCCCGCCTCCGCGCGCCGAAGGACGTCGAGATCACCGACGGCCAGCGCTTCTTCACGCTGCTCGCCTTCCTGCGGCTGCTGCCGGACCCGGCGGAGCAAGCCGCCGTGCTGCGGCGGCGCAAGGCGTTCCTGGACGCCCCGGCGAGCTTCTTCTACCGCGACGGCGAGCCGGTGCGCGCGGAGGAGGAGAAGGACATGTTCCGCCAGGGGATGCTGCGGATCGCGCGGGCGACGGGCCAGGCGGAGAAGGCCTGGCTGGCGGAGGCCCTCAGCGCACTCGCGGAGACTGGCTGACCCGCCCCCACGAGCCGCCCGCCACACCCGCGCGCCGGGGCGTCAGGCCCGCCGCTCCCGGGCGGCCGGAGCGCCCGCCCCGGGCGAACGGAGCGCTCCTTGTGCGGGAGCCGCCGGCCTCAGCTGACCGTCCCCCGCGGACGCGGCTCCGCGCGCAGCTGGTCGGCCAGGTAGGCGCGCCAGCGCTTGACGAAGGCGGCTTCCTCGATGCCCAGTTCGCTGCGCAGCGCGTCCCGCACCGCCCCGGGGCGGTCGTCCGCCCGGCCGACGGCGCGGTAGAAGTCCACCAGTTTCCGCTCGCCCCACTGGTCGGCGATCATGCGGCAGGCCAGCCAGCCCTTCTCGTACGCCTGAGCCAGCATGTTGCCGTTGCCCGTGAAGCCGAAGTCGTCGTCCCCTGGCAGCTCGCGAGGCAGGGCGCCGGTCTCCACCGCGCGGGTCAGCTCGGGCGCCACCTGCCGGGGGAAGGTCTTGGTACGCCGGTAGCCGATCCAGTCGGCGAAGCCCTCGGAGAGCCAGAGCGGGGTGGCGGCCGAGGTGTGGGTCCTGGTCGCCACGTGGGTGGTCTCGTGGGTCATCACGACCTGGCGGCCGAGGTCGCCCAGAATGCCGTACGCCTCCGGGTTGATGATCACACGGTCGGCGGGGACGGTCCCGGCGCCGCCGATCTCGCCGGTGGTGACGGCGGCGATGCCCCGGTAGCCGGAGGCGGAGCCGCCGAGCAGGGCGGCCATCTCGTCCAGGGAGCCCGGCACTTCGACGACCACCCGGCCCGCCCAGGGCTCGCGCCACGCTCCCTCGACGGCGGGCACCGCCTTGTCGGCGGTCTCCGCTATGGCCCGCAGGGAGCGGCGGCTCTGCCCGACGCCGAGGACCAGACTGCGCTTGCCGTGGATCACGGACACGGCGCCCTGGTCCCACAGGTGCTCGCCGGTCTTGGCCGCTGACGCGGAGGAGGAGCGGGAGCCGCCCGTCGCGCCCCCGTTGCCCGGCGCCTCGTCGGCGGCGACGTACCAGCGGTCGTTCCGCTCGGCGAGCGTGAGCCGCTGCGGCGTGCTGACGGGCGCGGTGTCGTATCCGGAGAGCTGGTAGCGGAGTTCGACCTGGACGGCGACTCTGCGCCCTTCGCCCAGCACGGGCGCGAAGCCGCCCTTGCGGACGAACCGGTACTGCCAGGCGCTCAGCGGCACCTCGGTCAGGTTGTCGAACATCTTCCGCTGGTCGGTGCGGAACCGGGAGGCCGCGCGGTCCACGGTGGCGAGAAAGGCCCTCTCGTCCCGGTCGCGTACCGCCTCGGCGCGCCGCGCCAGCATCCGTTCTATGCCCTTGACGTCCGGGTCGGGGCCGGCGGGATCACCGCCCCACCCGACAAGCGTGGCAAGTCCCGCCAACCCCGCCGTCAATGCGACAAGAACGGCCGCCACACCGCTGACCGCCCACCGTCCACCCCACCGCCACCTGCCCGCCACATGGTCGATCGTACGGGCTGACGGTGCGGGACATCAGGTGACCTGAAGCCATCTCAGGGACGGGTGATGGAGGACACGGGCATCATCCCGACGGGGTCGTAACGCACCCTGGCCCCGGGGTACGGGGCGTGGATCACCTGGCCGTTGCCCGCGTACATCCCCACATGACTGGCATCGTCCCGGTACACCACCAGATCACCCGGCTTGGCCTGACTGAGCGACACCTGGCGCCCTGCCCCGCGCTGAGCTTGCGACGTGCGCGGGATGGCGACTCCGGCCCTGCCGTACGCCCACTGCGTCAGGCCGGAGCAGTCGAACGCGTGCGGACCGGCCTGGCCCCACGCGTACGGGGAGCCGACGACCCGCTGGGCGGCGAGGAAGGCGGCGCCCGCCCGCGGCGAGGACGCCGCCACGCTGGAGGCGCCGGGCCCGGCGGCGTCCCGGCGCGAGCGGTCGGCGCGGCCGAGTTCCGCGCGCTCGGCGCTGGGCAGGGAGTTGAGCACCCGCCGGGCGGCGGCGAGCTTGCGTGTCACGTCACGCTTGTGGCGGGCCACGGCCTTGCGGCTGTCCTCCAGCCTGGCCAGCTCGCCGGTGGCCTCCGTACGCTGCTGGCGCAGTGCTCGCTGCGCGGCGCCCAGCGAGCGCAGCTGCCTGAGCTGGTGGTTGCTGATGCGGTCCAGCGTCGCGGCCTTCTCCAGGTAGCCGTCGGGGTCCTCCGAGAGCAGCAGGGTCAGGCTGGGGGCGATGCCGCCGGAACGGTATTGGGCACCGGCGAGCGAGGCGAGGGCGCCACGCATCCGGTTGACGCTGTCCTGGCCCCGGGCGACCCGGTCCTGGATGGCTTCTACGCGCGTGCGCAGCCGGTCGGTGTTCTCCTTGGCCGAGTTGTATTTCTCGGTCGCCAGCTCCGCCTGGTGGTAGAGCCGGTCCACCCTGTGCCTGGCGGCGCCGGCCGCCTCGGCGGTGCGCGCGTCGGCGGGGGCGTCCGTCGGGTCGGCCCCGGCCGGAGCGCCGGTCAGCGCCACGGCGGAGGCCGCGAGGGCGACGGACAGCACGGTCACCCGGATCGGCCGGTCGTGACTGGCTGGCGAGGTACGGCGATGGGACACCACTGGAGGCCGCACTCCCTTCCGCTGGGGCGGTCCTCCGCGCCCACGGACGGGCGTACGACTGGTCGGAACCGCGCGCGGCAGACAGTAGCCGGGCGAACACTCCGGGTCACGAACCCGCTCGTCGGCCATCTCGCGGCGCCCACCGCGCGATTCGCCTCAGGCGCAGGTCACCGACGGGGCGGGCGGTCAGCGGGAGTTGCCGTGATTCGCCCGAACGGGCGCGCCGGAGGCGAGCGTTCAGCTTCCGGTCCGCGACTGCCCGACAAGGCCCGCGGCACACAGCGGCCACGCGGCCGCCACCGGGCGGTGGCGGCCGCGTGGCCGGGTGTACGAGCGTGCCGAGCCGGCGTGCGGTCCGCGGGTGCGGGGACGCCTCAGACGCGGACGCCGAAGGCGAACGGCATGTTGCCCATCGCCTCGAAGCGCACGTTGGCACCCGGCTTCGGCGCGTGGAGCACCTGGCCGTTGCCCGCGTACAGACCGATGTGGTGCAGGTCGTCGTAGAAGAGGACCAGGTCGCCCGGCTTCAGTTCGCTCTGGCCGATGCGGGTGCCGTTGTTGGCCTGGGCCTGGGAGGTGCGGTCCAGGGAGACTCCGGCCTGCCCGTACGCCCACGAGGTGAGGCCGGAGCAGTCGAAGGAGCTCGGGCCCGTCGCGCCCCACACATACGGGGAGCCGATCTTGGTCTTCGCGGCGGCCAGCGCGGCGGCGGCGCGCCCCGATTCGGGCGCCTCCTTGCCGAGGTCCACGCGCTCGGCGGAGGAGCGGTTGGCGCGCTCCTCCTTCTTGGCGATCGCGGCGCGCTCCTTGGCGTCCAGCGTGTTGAGCAGCGCCTGAGCCTTGGAGAGCTTGCCCTGGATTTCCTTCTTCTTCTCGCCCAGCGCCTCGCGCGTCTCAGCGAGGTCCTTCAGCTTCGTCGACGCCTCTTCGCGCTGCTGCTTGAGCGTGCGCTGCTTGTCGCCGATCTTCTTGAGCGAGCCCGCCTGCTTGCTGCTGACCTGGTTGAGGGTGGACGCCTTGTCGAGGTAGTCGTCCGGGTCGGAGGAGAGGATCAGCTGGACGGACGGGTCCACACCACCGGTGCGGTACTGCGCGGTGGCCATCGAACCGAGGCCGTTGCGAAGGCTGTTGAGATCCTCCTGGCCGCGCGCGACCTTGTCCTGGAGCGTGTCGACCTGCTTTTCGAGCTTGTCCTGTTTCTCCTTGGCCCCGTTGTACTTCTCGGTGGCCTGCTCCGCCTCTTCGTAGAGCTTGTCGACCTGGGCCTTGACGTCTTTCTTGGCCGGCTTGGGGTCGGCGTGCGCAGCCTGGGAGGTGAGAGCGACGGCAGCGGCGGCGGTCGCGGTGAGCACGGTTACCCGAGTGCGGCTCGGCTGCTTGGGTCGACGGTGGGACGCCACGAAGGCGAGCTCCTTCTTCCTCCAGCCGCCTACCGGGTGGTGGGGGTTTGTCAGACCCCGGCTCCGCTTTCCGGACTCCCAAGGCTCTGGGGGCCGGTGACGCGGATCGGCGGTAACCCCGCTGTCACCCCGGATGGGTGATCAACCGCGCGAGGGTTCGAGCCCTGACCTTAGTGACCTCGCCGTGATCCGTTCAAACTCACAGGGAAAAATCTTGGTCACCAGGTGCATCTTTTACCAACATCACACCCACAGTAACGCTTACTTGACTCTAGGCTCACCAACCGACCGGAGTTAAACGGCAGTTGTCCGTTCTTGGTAATGATCGTCATGAAGTTGACCGTTTCAGTCGTAGGTGCGACAAGATGACCGGCTATCAGATGCGTGGGACACCCCACGGCATCTCGCCGCGCCCTCTCGGATATTCCCCCCGCCCGTGGTGCACGCGGTTGACGCCGCAGGCCCGAGCGCGCCAGACGGGGCTACGGGGCGGCGCCAGCGGTCTCATTCCGCTTCGGCGCTCCGCACCCGGCACCCGCCGCGTCACGGCCGCAGGCGCGCCCTCACGCCCAGCAGGCCCGCGCGCATGCGGGACACGCGCACCGGGCGCGGAGAAGCGCACAAAGGCAGGCACTCAGTGGCAGGCGCACAGAAAAAGGCGCACCGAGAGGATTCCGGAGCGCCTGGGAAGACGTGGACGCGCGAAGTTCAGGTCCGCGCGAGGCGCTTGAGCAGCAGCGCCGACGCCACCGGACGCGCCCCGGCCCGCGCCACGCCGTCGGCCACCTCGCGGTCGGTGGAGACCACCACGACCGGGCGGCCCGGCGGTTCGGCCCTGACCAGCTGCCGGATCAGCTCGTCGGCGGTCACGCCCGGCTTGCTGAACATCACCCGCACCCCGCGCGGCGGGGCGAGCAGCACCGGGGCGGCCAGCTCAGCGCCGTCGAAGACACAGGTCATCTCGGCGCCGGTCTGGGCGGCGAGCACCGCGAGCCCGCCCAGCAGCCGCAGCCGCTGCTTCTCCAGCGGCATCGTCGGATAGCCGGTCTTCGTGACGTTGTAGCCGTCCACCACCAGATGCGCCTGGGGCAGCGCGAGCAGCTGGTCGAGGAGCGCCGGGTCCATGTCGGACAGCGCGCGGGTCGCGATGTCCTTGGGCGTCATCTTGCCCGGCTCCACCGCCTCCACCGTGTCGGCCGGGTGCATCGAAGCGGGCGGCAGCGCGAGTTCGCGGCGCAACCCCTGGGCCGCGTCAAGCACGGTGTCGAGCAACAGCCGCAGCCGCATGTCCTCCACGCTGCGCCCCTCGCGCACCGCGCGGCGGCTCGCCTCAAGCGCCGCCTCGGTCTCGGCGAGCCGGGTCTTGAGGCGGCGCGCCTCCCCCTCCGCCTGCGCCTGCTGCGCCGCGGCCACCGAGCGCTGGGATTCCAGCTCGGCGGCCGACTTGCGCAGCGCCGCCTCGCCCCGCTTGACGTCGCTCAGGGCGCTGCGCAGCTTGCGCTGCGACGACTCGGCCTCCTTGCGGGCCGCCTCCAGTTCCGCTCGCGCGCGGTCGGCGTCCGCACGCGCCGCCGCGCGCACCTGGTCCAGCTCCTCACGAAGCTGCCGCAGCTCGTCCAGCGCGCGGGCACCCGCGCGCTCGGCGTTCGCCCGCTGCGCCTCCTCGCCCGCGGCCTCGACGAGCTTGACCCACCCCGTGGGCCGCAGGATGTAGGCGAGCGCGGCGACGTCCACCGGGTCGGCGGCCGCGGGAGGCGAGCCGTCCTCGATGGCCCCGGCCAGCTCGGCCTGGGTCTCGCGCAGCCTGGCGGCGATCCGCTGCCGGAAGGCGGGGGTGGTCGCCACGGCCGCGGCCATGGCGTTGCCCGCGAACTTGGCCCTGCGGGTCGGGGTGAAGCGGGCGTACTGTCGCAGCTGCGGCGGGAGTTCGGCGATGGTCAGCCCGCCGAAAGCGTCGGCGACGAGCGCCACGACCCGGTGCCTGACGCCCTCGGGCAGCGGGCGGTCGAGCGCCTCGGGAGCCTCCCCAGCGCCTTCGGCGCCGCCGGAGACCCCGGCGTCATCGACCGCTTCCGGGCCGCTCGTCCGCTCCACCACCTGTCACCGCTCCGTTCTCAGGCGCTCGCGCCCGGGCGGTCCACCAGCTCGATCTGGTCGACCGCGTTGCACCAGCGGCAGCGCACTGACTCAATGGTCTCACTGACCACCTCACGCTCCTCGGTCCTCGGCTCTCCGGCCAGGTCGAGGTGGACGTACTCGACGGCCTTGGTCGACCGGGTGACGTCGAAGCGGGTGAGGTTGCCGCACAGAGTGCAGCGCCAGCGGGTCTCGGCTGTCGGCTGGGGAACGGCCATGGTGTCGTCGTCCTCATCTTCTTCGCGTGTTCCGTCGCGTGCGTACATCGCGTACCGCGTCTGCTGCCTCCGGGAGCGCCCGGACCCCACCGCTGTGCGCCGTCGGACTGCGGGAGTGCTCTTCGTAACCCTACGGCCTGCCGGGGGGCGGGTGTGGGCGTGCTGGACGGAGGGAACGCGGCGAGGCGATCTGCGCGTTTTCTTCTCGTACGAGATGATCTGCGCATGTTCAAGAAGGCGGTGTCTCCTCTCAGCCCACTGGTGACATATGCCCTCATCGGCGTCTGCTGTCTGCTCTTCCTGGCAAGCCCGGTGGGCGGCCTTTCCCCGGCCTACGGCACGGGTGACGACCTGGTCCGGGCGCAGGCCGGCTACTTCCAGCGGTGGGGAGTGGTGCCCGCCGAGCTGTGCGCCGCGGACTCCGCCCGCGTGGTGCTCACCCCGCTCACCGCGCTCTTCGTCCACGGCAACTGGCTGCACCTGCTGGGGAACCTGCTCTTCCTCTACGTCTTCGGCGGCATGGCCGAGGCGCGCCTTGGCCGGGCCAGGTTCCTGCTGTTCTACCTGGCCACCGGCTATCTGGCGCTGCTCGGCTTCGCCGTGGCCAACGGCGGCTCGGCCCAGCCGCTCGTCGGGGCGTCGGGGGCGATCTCCGGTGTCCTCGGCGCTTTCCTCTTCCTCTTCCCGAGGGCGCGGGTCACCAGCCTCTTCCCCTTCCTCTTCTTCCTGCCGCTGCGCTTTCCGGCCTGGCTGGTGCTGCCCTTCTGGTTCACCCTTCAGTGGCTGGCGGCGCGCGGCAGCGGGCCCCGTCCCGGT
Organism: Streptomyces sp. A01; assembly: GCF_059026195.1. Taxonomy (NCBI): domain Bacteria; kingdom Bacillati; phylum Actinomycetota; class Actinomycetes; order Kitasatosporales; family Streptomycetaceae; genus Streptomyces; species Streptomyces sp. A01. The sequence continues at coordinate 273,505 of NZ_JBWLKN010000010.1, forward strand.
GTCGCCTACCTCGCGCACCTCATCGGCTTCGGCATCGGTTTCCTCTACGCGTGGGCGCGGCCGCACGGCCGGACTGGTGCGGCGGAGGCCACCGGGCCTCCGGCTACAGTGAAAGGGCCAGCCCAGGCGACCGAGGGAGACAGCCAGCCGTGATCACGTCGATCGTGCTCATCAAGACCAGCGTGGACCAGATCCCCGAGATCGCCGAGAAGATCGCCGCGCTGGAAGGTGTCAGCGAGGTCTACTCGGTCACCGGCGCGCACGACCTGATCGCCATGGTGCGGGTGGCGCGGCACGATGACCTCGCCGACGTCATCCCCGGCCGGATCAGCAAGGTACCCGGCGTCTCCTCGACCGAGACGCACATCGCGTTCCGTACGTACTCGCAGCACGACCTGGAGGCGGCGTTCGCGATCGGGCTCGACTCCTAGCGCGCACCCGCCCGGCGGCACCCGGCCCTCGCGGCCCGGCGAGGAAGGCGCCAAGCCCAGATGAGTAAATCTTCATGGAGCCTTCATGGGGACCGTGCGTCACCCAGCGCATCGTGGCGCGCATGGCCTTCTCCCACCGCCTCGCCACCCTCACGGCCGTCGTCGCGATCCCGCTGGGCATAGCCGCGACGAGTTATCTGCTCACCGACAGTCCCGAGTCGCCGAAGGTCCCCTCGAACGTCGAGCTGGACAGCGGCTCCCCCTCGCCTGGTGGCTCCGGCGCGACGCGGCACCCCGCCCCGAAGCCGGGCACCAGCGCGACCGGTGCGGCCGATGAGAGCCCGGCACCGTCCCGCGACGCCCCCTCCCCCGCCGCGCCCAGCGACGAGGCCGTGCCCCAGCCGCCCGCCACCGACGGTTCCGCCGATGACAGCTCCTACGGCAACAACGACAACAACAACGGCGACGGCGACGACAGCGGCGGTGGCGGAATCGGTGGCGGAAGAGGCAGCCAGGACGACGACGGGGCCTCCGACGACGACGGCCCCGGTGACGACGGCTGACCCGGCCGTCCCCCGCCGCCGGATATCGGCCCGGGTCCGCATCCTGCTGTGGCTGCTGCTGGTGATGACCGTGGCGCTGGCCGCCGTGGCCACCACCACCCGCTCCATCCTGCTGCGCGACACCCACCAGCGGACCACCGAACTGCTCGCCCAGGAGGCCGGGGAGTTCGCCAACTTCGTGCGACGGGGTCAGGACCCGCGCACCGGTGCCCGGTTCACCGAGCCGCGCCGGCTGCTCAAGGTCTTCCTGGAGCGCCAGTACGCCGACCCGTACGAGGAACTCCTCGGCCTGGTCCACGAGCCCGCCGGGCCCTCGGTGATCCGCCAGAAGCGCGAGATCCCCACGGAGCTGCCGGTCTACCGGGACAAGCCCGCCCTCGCCGAGATCGCGGACGCCGCGGGCAACACCGGCACCCTGCACCGGGAGGAGGGCGAGGTGCGCTGGGCGAAGGTGGCCATCAGTCCCGGGCGCGGCGCCCCTGACGGCACATTCGTCGTCGCCTTCCACGCCGACCGCGAGCAGGACAGGGCCGATGACGTCTTCCAGACCCTGCTGGCCATCTCCGGGGTCGCACTGGTGATGATCTGCGGCATCGGCTGGGTCGTGGCGGGCCGCATCCTGGCCCCCGTACGCCTGGTCCGTACGACGGCGGCGCAGCTGACCGAGCAGGATCTGACCCAGCGCATCCCGGTGCGCGGCCGCGACGACATCGCGGCGCTGGCGGAGACCTTCAACGCGATGCTGGACCGTCTTGAGCGTGCCTTCGGCGCGCAACGGCAGTTCGTTGACGACGCGGGCCACGAGCTGCGTACGCCCATCACCATCGTGCGCGGCCATCTGGAGCTGATGAACACCGCCACCGACGGAGCGGCCGAACGGGAGGAGACGGTGCGGCTGGTGACCGACGAGCTGGACCGGATGAGCCGCATCGTCGAGGATCTGCTGCTGCTCGCCAAGGCGGAGCGCCCCGACTTCGTCCTGCCCGCGCCGGTGCAGCTCGCCGAGCTGACCGCCGATGTCTTCGTCAAGGCGCGGACCCTGGGCGACCGGCGCTGGGAGCTGGCCGAGGTGGCCGGCGGCGAGGCGTCGCTCGACGCGCAGCGCGTCACCCAGGCCATGGTGCAGCTCGCGCAGAACGCGGTGCAGCACACCGTGCCCGGCCAGCGCATCCGCATCGGCTCCCGGCAGGGGCACGGCGGCCGGGTGGAGCTGTACGTGGCGGACAGCGGGCCAGGCGTACGGCCCGAGGACGCCGAGCTGATCTTCGAGCGGTTCCGCCGCGGTACCGCCAGACGCGGCGCCAGGGGCCCGGGAGCGCCGGGCGACAGCCACGGCGGCGGCGCCGGGCTCGGCCTGTCCATCGTCAAGGCCATCGCCGAAGGCCACCGCGGGCACGTCGAACTGAGCGCCTCCGACTGGGGAAGACCCCGGACGGAGCACCCGGACGGCTCCGCCCCGGAAGCGGCACCCGGCACAAGGCCGGGGGCAGCCTCAGAGGCGGGCGCCACCTTCACCCTGATCCTGGAGGAGACGGCACGATGACCCGCATTCTCATCGCCGAGGACGAGGAACGTATCGCCGCCTTCGTGGACAAGGGGCTGCGCGCCAACGGCTTCACCACCACCATCGCCGGGGACGGCGACACCGCCGCCGACTACGCCCGTACCGGCGGCTTCGACCTCGTCATCCTCGACATCGGGCTGCCGGGCCAGGACGGCTTCACCGTGCTGCGCGTGCTCCGTGAGGCCCGCGTCTCCACGCCGGTGATCGTGCTGACCGCGCGCGACTCCGTACGCGACACCGTGGCCGGGCTTGAGGGCGGCGCCGACGACTGGATGACGAAGCCGTTCCGCTTCGAGGAGCTGCTGGCCAGGGTCCGGCTGCGGCTGCGCACCGCCGCCCGCGCCCCGGAGGTGACGGTGCTGCGCAGCGGCGACCTCACCCTGGACCTGCGCACCCGGCGGGCACGGGCCGGTACGGAGCTGGTGGATCTGACGGCACGGGAGTTCGTCCTGCTGGACCTGTTCCTGCGCCACCCGGGCCAGGTCCTGTCCCGCGAGCAGATCCTCTCCCACGTCTGGGGATACGACTTCGACCCGGGCTCGAACATCGTGGACGTCTACGTTCGCGCGCTCCGCAAGAAGCTGGGCGCACGGCGCGTGGAGACGGTCCGCGGCATGGGCTACCGGCTGCCGTGAGCGGGGCTGGGGGCTGAGCACGGAGCACGGGCCGGAGTACGGGCACGGGGGCACGGGGCACGGGGCACGGGGCACGGGGCACGGGGCACGGGGCACCGTACCGGTGGTGCCGCGCCCGCCGACCCCCCACAGCACACCACCGTCACGGCATGAAGTTCCCTTCATCAACGCCTCATGGACGGCTCACCGGGGCCACCAAGACTGACGGCTGTGACCCTCACCAGCCGTCAAGCGGCCGCCCTCTGCGCGGCGTTGAGCCTGTGCGCGGTCCTGGCGGTGCCGGGCAACCTCCCCGGCCTGGGCCAGGACGCCAGAATCACCCTGGCCGTCTTCGCGCTCGCGACGTGCGCGTGGATCGCCACCCCGGTCGATGACACCTATATCGCGCTCGCCGCCGGACTCGTCCTCACCGCGACCGGGGTGATCAGCGGCGACACCCTGTTCGGCACTCTCGGCGACGCCACCGTATGGCTGCTCATCTGCGCGTTCGTCCTGGCCGCCGCCGTGGCGGGGAGCGGGCTCGCCGGGCGGGCCGCGGCGTTCTTGGTGAGCGGGGCCCGCACCGTACGCCAGCTCGTCCACCTCACCACCGCCGCCCTGGTCGCCACGGCCTTCGCCGTCCCGGCGACCTCGGGCCGGGCGGCGCTCGCGCTGCCCGTCTTCCTGGCCCTGGCGCAGGTGCTGGCAGGGCGCGGACGGCTGGTGGTGATGCTCGCGCTGCTCTTTCCGACCGTCATCCTGCTGTCGGCCATGGCCACGCTGATCGGGGCGGGCGCGCACCTGATCACGGTGTCGGTGCTGTGGGAGACCACCGGGGAGGACATCGGCTTCACCCGCTGGCTGCTCCTCGGGCTTCCCCTCGCCATCGTCTCCTCCCACCTGGGCGCCGAGGCCGTGCTGCTCACCACCACGGCCAGGGTCGACCGGAAGGGTTCCGTACGGATCACCGCCGAGCAGCTCCAGGAGCACACCGAGCAGCCGGTGACCGGTCCGCTCTCGCCCGGTGAGACGCGGTGCGCGCTGCTGCTGGGCACGGTGGTGACGCTGTGGTGCAGCGAACCGCTGCACGGGGTGCCGCCCGCCGTCGTCGCCCTGATCGGGGCGATGGTGGCGGCTTCCCCCGCGCTGGGCACGGTGCGGCTCAAGGACGCGTTGGGGACCGTGCCCTGGTCGCTGCTGCTGTTCATGGCGGCGACGATGGCGATGGGCGTGGCACTGGCCGAGTCGGGCGCCGCGCGCTGGCTGGTGTCCGGGCTGCCAGGAGACGGTGCCGTCCCGCCGTGGCTGTTCCTGGCGGCGGTGATCGTGGTCAGCACCGCGGCTCATCTCGTGCTCCAGTCCCGCTCCGCCCGCTCCAGCGTGCTGGTGCCGCTGGTGGTCGCCGCGGCGGCCGGGGCCGGGGTCAACCCGGTGGCCGCCGCGCTGGCGTCGACGGCGGCCGCCGGGTTCTGCCACACGCTGCCCGCTTCGGCGAAGCCGGTCGCCCTCTTCGCCGACATCCCGTGCCTTCCCACGTACACCCCGCGGGACCTGCTGCGGCTCTCGGCGGTGCTGGCTCCCCTGACGGCGGCGCTGGTGCTGCTGTTCGCCCTGACGGTGTGGCCCCTGCTCGGGGTCCCCCTGTGACCTACCGCCCGCGTTCCCGCCATGCGGGCGCGCGGTCAGCGGCCCTTCCCGTACGCCACCTCGCCCCTCTCACCTCCAGGGAGTACCCGTGGACCTGCCCAGCGCCCGCCCCTACCGTTTCGCCATCGCCCCCAGCGGGTTCAAGGAGTCGCTGTCCGCGCGTGAGGCCGCCGAGGCCATCGCCGAGGGGCTGCTCCGCGTCCTGCCCGGAGCGGAGACCGACCTCATCCCCCTCGTCGACGGCGGTGAGGGGACGGCGGAGGCGCTGGCCGCAGCGACCGGCGGCGAACTGCGCGCGGTCACAGCGACCGGACCGGTCGGCGACCCGGTGCCCACCCACTTCGCCCTGCTCGGCGAGGGAGGCAGAGGAGGTGAAGGGGGCGGCGGAGGCGCAGGCGCAGGCGGAGGCGCAGGCGGAGGCGCAGGCGGCCAGGGAAACCAGGGCCCAGTCACCGCGCGCGCCCCGTTGCGGCCCCGTGTCCCCGGCGCCCGCGCCGGGGACACGCCGCGTACCGCCGTCGTCGAGATGGCAGCCGTCGCCGGGCTGTCCCTGGTCCCCGCCGACCGCCGCGACCCAGGCGCCACCACGACCCACGGGGTCGGCCAGCTCATCCGCGCCGCGCTGGACTCCGGGGCCCGCCGCGTCCTCGTCGGCTGCGGCGACTCGGGCACCTCCGACGGCGGCGCGGGCGCGCTGCGGGCCCTCGGCGTCCGCCTCCTGGACGGCGCGGGGCGCGACCTCCCGCCCGGCGGCCGGGCGCTGGCCCGCCTGCGCCGCATCGACGCCTCCGGGCTCGATCCGCGCCTCGCCGCCACCGAACTGCTCGTCGCGTGCAACCCGTTCAACGTGCTCTGCGGGACGCACGGCGTGGCCCGCGTCTTCGGACCGCAAAAGGGCGCGACCCCCGCCCAGACCGAGCAGCTGGCCGCGGCACTCAGCCACTGGGCGGACCTCCTCACGCGTGATGTGCTCGGCCGCCTCCGCCCATCGGCCCGCGGCCCCGCACACCCCGGCGACCTGCGCTACGGCCCGGGAACCGGTGCCTCGGGCGGGCTCGGAGCCGGGCTCGCCGCCGTCGGCGCCCGGCTGCTGCCCCGCTTCGATGTGCTGCTCGACGGTCTCGACCTGGACGCCCGGCTGGCCCGCGCCGACCTCGTCGTCACCGCCGAGGGTGCGCTGGACCGGCAGACGACGCGCGGCAAGATCCCCGCCGAGGTGGCCCGCCGCGCGAAGGAGTACGGCAGGCCGGTGCTGGCCATCGCCGGCACCATCGGCGAGGGCGCGCACGAGGTCAGGGGCGCGGGCGTGGACGCGTACCACGGCATCCTGCCCGCCCCGGTCCCGCTCGCCGAAGCGCTGGGCCGGGGCCATGAGTTCCTCGCCGACGCCACCGAACGCGCGCTGCGGATGATCCTGCTCGGCACCCGGCTGCGCACCCCGCAGCCGCAGCCGTACTCGCAGCCGCGGCGGCGCCGGGGGCACGCCGCCCCGACCGCCCCGGCCATGGCTTGACTTCGAGCCCGCCCCCGGCCGGGGCCGCGGTGGCTCAGAGGGCGGCGGGGCTCCGGTCCGGCACGCAACGGCCTTCCTCTGTACGGTAGTTCCAGCGCGCGCCGTCCGTGATCAGCTCCCGTACGGCACTGACGAACCGCTCCACGTGCTCGTCCGGCGTGCCCGCGCCGAAGCTGACCCGGATGGCGTTGAGCGAACGCCCCTGGCCCTCGGCCGAGGAGCCGCCCGGCGCGGCGTCCGGTGAGCCGCACTCCCCCGGGTCCGTCGGCTCACTGCCCAGCAGGGTGCGGACCAGCGGGTGGGCGCAGAAGAGACCGTCCCTGACGCCGATGCCGTACTCGGCGGACAGCGCGGCGGCGAAGTGCGAACTGTTCCAGCCGTCCACCACGAAGGAGAGGACGCCGACCCGGGGCGCGTCGTCGCCGAACAGCGACAGCACCCGCACCTGCGGCACATCGGCGAGCCCGTCCCGTACCTTCGCGATGAGCTGCCGCTCCCTGGCCACCAGGGTGTCGAACCCGGCCTCCGTCAGCGCCTTGCAGGCCGAGGCGATCGAGTAGACGCCGATCACGTTCGGCGAACCGGCCTCGTGCCGGGCGGCCGTCGTGTGCCACTCGACATCGACCCCGCCGTCCGCGCGCCGTGCCACCGTGCGGCTCGCCCCGCCACCGGCGAGGTACGGCTCGGCGTCCCGCAGCCAGTCCGCCCGCCCGGCGAGCACCCCGGAGCCGAACGGCGCGTAGAGCTTGTGCCCGGAGAACGCGATCCAGTCGGCGTCCAGCTCCGCGATGTCCACCGGGTGGTGCGGCACCAACTGGGCGGCGTCCACCACGATCCGCGCGCCGTGCGCGTGCGCCGCGTCGGCCAGCTCCCGTACGGGCCACAGCTCACCCGTCACGTTCGACGCGCCCGTCACACACACCAGCGCGGGTGATCCGTCCCGCTCCCGGTCGGCCAGCGCCCGCTCCAGCGTCTCGACGGCCTCGCCCGGGGAGCGCGGCGCGCTGAGGTAGGTCACGTGGACCCCGTCGCGCTGCTCCCAGGGCAGCAGCGAGGCGTGGTGCTCGGTCTCGAACACGAACACCCGGGCGCCCTGGGGCAGTACGGAGGCGAGCAGGTTGAGCGAGTCGGTGGTGGAGCGGGTGAAGATGACCTGGTCCCCGTCCCGGCAGCCGAGGAAGGCGGCGACATCGGCCCTGCTCGTCTCGAAAAGGTCGGTGGAGAGCTGCGAGAGGTACCCGGCGCCGCGGTGCACGCTGCCGTAGTACGGGACGTAGGACGCGACGTCGTCCCAGACCCTGCGCAGCGCGGGCGCGCTGGCCGCGTAGTCCAGCGCGGCGTACTCGACCTCGCCGCCCGTGACGAGCGGAACCCGCACACCGGCGCCGAGGACCGGCAGCGGCTCGAAGGTGACGCCCTCACAGGCGGGGTCGGCGGAGGCGGTCCCCTCAGGGGAGGCAACGGAAGCAGAGGCGTCGGACGTGGAGGCGGAAGCGACGAAAGGGCGCGTGGACATGGCGAGATCTCCCGGCAGGACAGAGCTTCATGAGCGCGGGGCTTCATGGCTGTGTGGCTACGACGAAACGCACGGCCGGTGACCTCACCAGCGAGTGCGGAAACTGCCTCGGCACACGCGGAAGGCGTGCGGAGGGACGGGGGACGGGCCGAAGGCCCTATCGCATTCGCTGGTTCACGGAAGAACTCCCTCGACCACCAGGACCCCTGGCCGCTTCACTCACAAGAGAGTGCGAGGGGTCCGCGCTTGCCGTAGACCTCGCTGCCTACGGCCTGGTCATCACCCGGGGCACCCCGCCACGGACGGAGGGTTGCCGGACAGCGGGCCGGGGCCTGCATCGCTGTCACTCGTGACCTGCGCAGCATCATGCCACACCACGATCACGGCGCAAGCCCGGTCCGGATCGTGAAACGCGCCGTGCCGGGGCCGGTCCCCGCGCCACAGCGGCGCGACGGACGGCGAGCACCGCGCCGACGCGGGCCGGCGGCGGACCGGCGGACCGCGCCGCACCGCCACCCGCGCGATCGGGGAGTCTCCAAAGGCGGGGGCCGAGCAAGGCGCCCCGCCGCAAGGACTGCGCGAAGGGCTACGCGTTGCTGGCCGCCACCCACCGCTCCAGCGTGCGTCTGGCCTCACCCGAGTCGATGGACTCGGCGGCCCGCTCGATACCCGCGGCGATCCGCTCGGCCAGCCGCAGCTCCGCCACCGGTGCGGCGGACCCAGCCGGACCGATCCCCTCCAGGGCGACCAGCGCCGCCGCCGAGTTGAGCAGCACGGCGTCCCGTACGGGCCCCTGCTCGCCCGCGAGCAGCCGCCGGGCCACGTCCGCGTTGTGCGAGGCGTCGGCGCCCCGCAGCGCCTCCACGGGGACCAGGTCGAGGCCGACGTCGCGCGGGTCGAACGCCTGCTCCCGCACCTCCCCGCCGCGTACGACCCACACCCGCGAGGTCGCCGTGGTCGTCAGCTCGTCGAGGCCGTCGTCACCGCGGAAGACCAGCGCGCTGGAGCCGCGTTCCGCGAGCACGCCCGCGAGGATGGGCGCCATCCGGGGGTCCGCCACACCGGTCGCCTGCGCCTTCACACGGGCCGGATTGGTCAGCGGCCCGAGGAAGTTGAAGGTGGTGGGGATGCCCAGCTCGCGGCGGGCGGGCGCCACATGCCGCAGCGACGGGTGGAACTTCACGGCGAAACAGAAGGTGATGCCCGCCTGCTCGGCGACCTCGGCGACCCTCGCGGGGGTGAGGTCGAGGTTGACGCCGAGCTTTTCCAGGACGTCGGAGGCGCCGCTGGCCGACGACGCGGCCCGGTTGCCGTGCTTGACGACCTTCGCCCCGGTGCCCGCGACGACCACGGCGGACATCGTGGAGATGTTCACGGTCTTGGCCCCGTCGCCCCCGGTGCCCACGATGTCGACGGTCGGACCGGGGACCTCGATGAGGTTGGCGTGGTCGTACATCGTCCGGACCATCCCGGCGACCTCGGCGACGGTCTCGCCCTTGGCTCGCAGCGCGACGGCGAAACCGGCGATCTGGGCGTCACTCGCCTCGCCGCGCATGACGCGGTCCATCGCCCAGGCGGTGGCGTCCGCGCTGAGGTCGCGGCCGCCGAGCAGTGAGCGCAGGATCTCCGGCCAGGTGTGGGCCGTCGCGCTGTCGCCGCCTGCCGGGGTTACAACGTCCATGGTCCACGCTCCTGGTGGTTGAGTGCGTTACGCGGCCAGCCTATCCAGCGCCGTGAACAGCGAAGAACCCCGTCCAGGCTGCGGACGGGGTTCTGCGCTGTGGCGATCAGCGAGTGATCGGGCGGAAATCAGTGGTGGCCGTGGCCGCTGGTGATCTCCTTGTACTCGTCGGCGGTGGGCTTGGCGATCTGGCTCTCCTCGCCGTACAGACCCTTGGAGAGCTTCACGCGCAGCTTCTCCGAGCGGGTGGGCTTACGCTCCACACCGTTCTCGTCGACCTCCGGCTCGATCTCCAGTGGCTTGTACTGCTCGTGTGCGGTGAGCGTGTGCCGCATGTCCGCCGACAGCGGCTCGTGCACCTCGATGAACTCACCGTGCGGCAGCCGCTTGATGATGCCCGACTCGCGGCCGTGCAGCACCTTCTCCCTGTCGCGACGCTGCAGACCCAGGCAGATCCGCTTCGTGGCGATGAAGGCGACCACCGGGGCGACGAAGAACGCGATGCGGGAGAACCAGGTGATCGCGTTGATCGATAGGTGGAAGTGCGTGGCCCAGATGTCGTTTCCACCGGCGACGAGCATCGTCAGGTAGCTGGTGATCCAGGCGACACCGAAGCCGGTACGGGTCGGGGTGTTGCGCGGGCGGTCCAGCAGGTGGTGCTCCCGCTTGTCCCCGGTGGCCCAGGACTCGACGAACGGGTACACGGCGATGGCCACCAGCACCAGCGGGAAGATCACCAGCGGGATGAACACACCCAGCACGAGGGTGTGGCCCCAGATATTGATCTCCCAGCCAGGCATCACCCGGATCAGACCCTCGGCGAAGCCCAGATACCAGTCCGGTTGCGCACCGGTGGACACCTGATCCGGCCGGTAGGGGCCGATCGCCCATACGGGGTTGATCGTGGCGACGGCCGCGATGGCCGCGATGACACCGAAGACCAGGAAGAAGAAGCCTCCGGCCTTGCCCATGTAGACGGGCAGGAACGGCGTACCGACGACGTTCTTGTTGGTCTTGCCGGGACCGGCCCAGTGCGTGTGCTTGTGCACGAACACCAGGATCAGGTGCCCCACGACCAGGCCGAGCATGATGCCTGGCAGCAACAGGATGTGGATCGAGTAGAACCGTCCGACGAAGTCGTGGCCGGGGAACTCGCCTCCGAAGAGGAACATCGAGATGTACGTGCCGACCAGTGGCACCGACAGGATGGCGCCCTGGGTGAACCGGACACCGGTGCCGGAGAGCAGGTCGTCCGGCAGCGAGTAGCCGGTGAGGCCGGTGAAGAGTCCGAGGACCAGCAGCAGGAAGCCGAAGACCCAGTTCATCTCACGCGGCTTGCGGTACGCGCCGGTGAAGAACACGCGCATCATGTGCACGAACATGGCGCCGATGAAGATCAGCGCGGCCCAGTGGTGGATCTGCCTTATGAGCAGACCGCCGCGGACCTCGAAGCTGATGTCCAGCGTCGACGCGTAAGCCTCCGACATCCGGATGCCCTGCATGGGGACGTACGGGCCGTCGTAGACGACCTCCCCCATGCTCGGGTTGAAGAACATCGTGAGGTACACACCCGTGAGGATGATGATGATGAAGCTGTAGAGGCAGACCTCACCGAGCATGAAGGACCAGTGGTCCGGGAAGATCTTGCGCAAATTGGCCTTGGCGAGGCTGTATACGCCCAGTCGGCTGTCAGCCCAGTCGGCGACACGCTCGCCTGCTGGAGCCTTCTTGCGCCGAGTGTCAGTTGCAGTACTCATCCGCGCTCCCAGTAGGCAGGACCGACGGGCTCCGCGAAGTCGCCCATCGCCTCAAGGTAGCCCTTGTCGTTGACCGTGATCCGAAGCTGCGGCAGGGCGTGACCCGCCGGACCGAAGATCACGCGGCCACCATCGGTCAGGTCAAAGGTCGACTGGTGGCAAGGGCACAGCACGTGGTGCGTCTGCTGCTCGTACAGGCTGATGGGGCAGCCGACGTGCGTGCAGATCTTGGAGAAAGCGACGATGCCCTCGTGCGACCAGTCCAGTTCGCGCTTGTCCTTGATGTTCTCCGGCTGCAGCCGGACGATCATGAGCGCTGCCTTGGCGATCTCGTTGTTGAAGTCGTGGTCTTCCTCGCTGAGACCCTCGGGCATGGCGAACGTCAGCGAACCGACGGCGATGTCCTCGGGGCGAAGCGGCTCATGCGTGTTCTCGTTGATCAGCATCTTGCCCTTGCCCCACTTGGAGTGCCGCAGCATCGTCCCCGGCAGCGGGCCGAGGTCGCGCAGCAGTACCAAGCCGGTGAGCGGCACCATCGCCATGGCGCCGATCAGGGTGTTGCGGACCAGCTTGCGGCGGCCGAGATCCGACTCGCGCGCACCCTCCTTGAACCCGGCGATCACCTGCTCCCTGACCTCGGGAGAGGCTTCCATCGAGTGCCGCTCCTCGGGCACCTCGACGTCCGTCATCAGGGTGCGGGCCCAGTGGATGACGCCCGCGCCGATGCAGAACAGCGCCAGACCGAGAGTGATTCCCAGGGAGAAGTTGAGCGCGCTGATCCGCCCGAACGGGAAGATGTAGACGATCTTGTCGACCGGGAAGGTCACGTAGGAGGCGATGAAGCCCACCGTGGACAGCATCGACAGGGTGAACAGACCGGCGACCACGCGCTCGGAGCGCTTGGCGGCCTGCTCATCAATGTCCTGAACTCGATGTTCGTGGGGCGGCAGCCCCGGGTCGGCGAACGGATCATCCGTCGTCGCCAGTGCGCCGCTGTCAGCGGCGTCCTGCTGCTGTGGCAGGTTCTCTTCTGAATTGTCTTGGCTGCTCATGACTTCTTGGCCTTCGTGGTCCGGGCTGCGACCCAAATGGTGATGGCGATCAGGAGCCCCAGGCCGAAGATCCAGGCGAACAACCCTTCAACAACCGGGCCGAGTCCACCCAGCATGAAGCCACCAGGGCTATCGCTGTCCTCGCCGTTCACCTTGTCGAGGTAGGCGATGATGTCCTTCTTCTCCTTCTCCGGCATGACCGTGTCGGGGAAAGACGGCATGTTCTGCGGACCGGTCGTCATGGCCTCGTAGATGTGCTTCGGGTCCACACCAGTAAGAGTGGGCGCGTACTTGCCGCCACTGAGCGCGCCGCCCTTGCCGGAGAAATTGTGGCACTGGGCACAGTTCGAACGGAAGAGGTTGCCACCGTTGGCAGCATCTTCTGAGCCATCGAGGCTGTACTGACTCTTGGTGGGCGTCTCCGGACCGGCACCGAGCGAGGCGACGTACGCCGCGAGCTGCTCGGTCTCAGCCGCGGAGTACACCTTGGGCTTCTTCGGGGCCTGGGCACCGTTCTGCTGGGCCGGCATGCGGCCGGTACTCACCTGGAAGTCCACGGCGGCGGAGCCGACGCCTACCAGGCTCGGACCGTCGGATGAACCTTGGCCGCCAGTGCCATGGCAGCTTGCGCAGCCCACGGCGTAGAGCTTTTTGCCCTCGTCGATGGCGAGGGAGGTCTGGGCCTCTTCGGCCTTGGCCTTGTCCGCGGGCGCGAACGCGGCGTAAAGCCCCCCCGTTACCGCCAGCGCGAAGAGTAGGACGACCAGCGCCGCCAGCGGGTGGCGCCGTCGTGCGGAGAGCTTTTTCACGGATTACCCCGGTGTCAGGATCTTCTGCGTCAGTACTTCTTGCGGCGTCTTCGTTGAGACGCGGGTCCGGTACGGGACCGGTTACTTGATCATGTAGATCGTGGCGAAGAGGCCAATCCAGACAACGTCGACGAAGTGCCAGTAGTACGACACGACGATGGCCGCCGTCGCCTGCTCGTGAGTGAATCTCTTAGCCGCGTACGTCCTGCCCAGGACCAGCAAGAAGGCGATGAGTCCGCCTGTCACGTGCAGCCCGTGGAAGCCGGTCGTCAGGTAGAAGACCGAGCCGTACGGGTCGGACGAGAGCGAAAGCCCCTCGTGCTTGACCAGCTCGGTGTACTCGAAGACCTGACCGCCGACGAAGATCGCACCCATCACGAAGGTGACCACGAACCACATGCGCAGCTTCTTCACGTCGCCTCGCTCGGCGGCGAAGACGCCGAGCTGGCACGTGAGGGAGGAGAGCACCAGGATCGTGGTGTTCGTCGCCGAGAACGGGAAGTTCAGCGCATCGGCCATTTCCTTCCAGTGCTCGGCTCCCATCACCGATCGGAGGGTGAAGTACATCGCGAAGAGGGCCGCGAAGAACATCAGCTCGGAACTCAGCCAAATGATGGTTCCGACACTGGTGAGGTTCGGCCGGTTGACCGACGGGTGCGCGTGCCCGGTATCTACTGCTGTTGCTGTCGCCACGACCGACATTATGTCGGTCGCTTATCCCGCCCTCACCTCGGGGGGTGCCGTTCGGAGTGTCAAGGCTGTTCAAGCGGCTCATATGGCCTATCGAGGCGGTCCCCCGAAGGGGGGAACCCGCACGGACGGCCCAACGCCGGGTCCCCGCCGCCACATGTCCTGACGGGCCGTTGGTCCGATCTTGGATGCGTGCAACCCCTCCTCCCGGCGGCCCTTGGCGGCGTAGCATCCGCGCAACGGACCCACTCCGTACCGAGCTGCCCACCTGCCTGGAGGAATGATGCGGCCCACTGCCACGGTGCTGGTCTACAGCGACAACGCGGGCACCCGCGAGCAGGTGCGGCTCGCCGCGGGGCGGCGCCCCGCCACCGACGTACCGCCAGTCGAGTTCCTGGAGTGCGCCACGCTCCCCGCCGTCCTTGAGGCACTGGAAGTCGGGGGGATCGATGTGTGCGTGCTGGACGGCGAGACAGCGCCGGCGGGCGGCATGGGCGTCTGCCGGCAGATCAAGGACGAGATCTACGACTGCCCGCCGGTGCTGCTCCTCATCGGCCGCCCCCAGGACGCCTGGCTGGCGACCTGGAGCCGCGCTGAGGCGGCTGTGACGCATCCGGTGGACCCGGTGTCCTTCGCGGACGCGCTGGCGGGCCTGCTGCGCGAGCGGCGGGCCGTGGGCACCTGACCGCGCACGCGGGTCCGGCCGGGCCTCAGCGCCTCCCCAGCGGGCCTTCCTGACCGCCCACGGCGCGGCCTGACGCCCCGGCACCGCCGTCAGATGGCCGGGCGGAGCCTGGCCGCGTCGGCGGGGCCGCTGCCCTCCCTGGTGCCGCCGGTCAGGGCGCTGCCCTCGCGCCACTCCTGCCAGGACAGGTTCCAGTCGCCGAAGCCGTTGTCGAACGGCGTCATCGTCTCCCCGGCGCTGCCGACGACCCTGACGATGTCGCCCTCCCGGACCGTGTTGAAGAACCAGTGGGCGTTCTCGGTGGACATGCCCGTGCAGCCGTGGCTGACGTTGGCCGCGCCCTGCGAACCGACCGACCACGGCGCGGCGTGCACGTACTCACCGCTCCAGGTGACCCGGGTCGCCCAGTGCACCGGCAGGTCGTACGACTCGGAACTGCCCTCGGCGATGCCGATGCTGGTGCCGCGCATCCGCACGAACGACTCCTTGCCGAGGATCACCTTGACGCCGTTGCGGGTGTCGAATCCCGGCTTGCCCGTGGTCACCGGGATGGTGCGGATCACCTGGCCGTCGCGCAGCACCGTCATCTGGTGGGTGGCCGCGTCGGTGATGGCCTCGATCCTCGCGCCTGTACGCAGCTTCAGGGGCTTCGCGGGCCCCCCGTACAGGCCGTCGGCGACCTTGATGCCGTCCAGGCCGCTGCGCACCGTGATGGCCGCCCTGGCGGGCCAGTAGTCACTCGGGCGGTAGTGCAGGGTCCGGTCGTCCACCCAGTGCCAGCCTCCGTCCACGCTGGGCTGTGAGCTGACCCGCAAGGAGCGTTCCACGACGGCGCGGGCGGCCTTGCCCTTGACGGGGGCGCTCAACTCGGCCGTGACGGGCTGGCCGACGCCGTACGTGCCGTTGTCGGGGCCGAAGGCCACGCGCAGCAGCTTGTCAGCCGGGGCCGTGTCGAAGCCGATCGTCTTGCGGCCGGGGGCTCCGTGCTTGTTCTCTGTGCTCACACGGACCGTGTAGTGGGCGCCTGCGGCCAGCGGAGCGGTGCTGCGCCATCTACTGCCGTCGGCGGCGAGTTCGCCCCGTACATAGCGCCCTGCGGCGTCGGTCGCCGTCACATCGGTGATCCGGCTGTCGTCGTTCTTGGCGGTCACTTCGAGTGGCTTGTCCGGGTTGGCCCTGCGGTCGTCCCTGGTGCCGTTGAAGGCGATCTGTTCCGCCGCGTCGTACGGCTTGTCCTCCTGCGAACCAGAGGAGGAACCGCCGCACGCCACGGCTCCAGCCGCGAGCGACGCCACCAGGGCGCAGCTGAGCGCTATTCGGTATCCAGAAGTGTGGCTCATGACCACACGCTAAGAAGAATGGCCGGATTCGGCGCGTCCAGTGCTGCAAACGAGGGGCGGTGGCCACCCGCGCCCGCGTACGCGTGAGGCCCGGACACCTCGCGGGTGTCCGGGCCTCGTGCGTGAACCTTGTGGGCCTTACTGGGTGCGGTTCTCACCCCGGTAGTACTCGAAGACCCAGCCGAAGATGCTGACCAGGATGATCGGGGCGGAGAAGTACATCAGCCACCAGCCGAAGACGACGCCCAGGAAGGCGAACGCGCTGCCGACCGCGAGGAACAGCGGCTGCCAGCTGTGCGGGCTGAAGAAGCCCAGCTCACCGGCGTCGTCAGCGACATCGGCGTCCTTGTTGTCCTGCGCTCCGGCGTCCACCCGGCGCGCTGTGAACGCCAGGTAGTAGCCGATCATGATGCTCAGCCCGAAGGCCAGGAAGAGCGCGGTCGTACCGGCCGGCTCCTTCGACCACACGCCATAGACGATCGCCATGGCGAGGATGAAGACGGCGAGCCAGATGAACATCCGGCCTTGGATCTTCACTTGCCGGCCTCCTTGCCACCCGCGAGGGCCTTGTCCGCGCCGTGCCCGACGTTCTCCAACTGGTCGAGCGCCGCGATCTCCGGGTGGTGCAGGTCGAACGCCGGGGATTCGGAGCGGATGCGCGGCAGGGAGGTGAAGTTGTGCCGCGGCGGCGGGCAGGACGTCGCCCACTCCAGGGAGCGGCCGTAGCCCCACGGGTCGTCGACCTCGACCTTCTTGCCGTACTTGGCCGTCTTCCAGACGTTGTAGAAGAACGGCAGCACGGAGAGACCGAGCAGGAAGGAACTGATCGTCGAGATCGTGTTGAGCGTGGTGAAGCCGTCCGCCGCGAGGTAGTCGGCGTACCGGCGCGGCATGCCCTCGGCGCCCAGCCAGTGCTGGACGAGGAACGTGCCGTGGAAGCCGATGAACAGCGTCCAGAACGTGATCTTCCCGAGGCGCTCGTCGAGCATCTTGCCGGTGAACTTCGGCCACCAGAAGTGGAATCCGGAGAACATCGCGAACACGACCGTACCGAAGATCACGTAGTGGAAGTG